>NZ_CADFEO010000029.1:0-92385 GCF_902833075.1 Burkholderia sp. BCC0405 | reverse complement strand
CTGCGAGAACACGCCGATCTGTTGCCCGACCATCTACGCAACCGGCCTTCTTCCCTGAATCCCGCGCCCGCTGAGCCGGTTCGTCGGCGTCCGGGCTGTCCTCGAAGGAGCCCATCCGATCACGTCGCCGGCTGATCACCGTCCCAACAGGGTGGGGAATTTTACTTCGACACTTCTGGGGAAATTACGTCCGACGTTGACACTTTTCCCTTTACCTTGACGATGATGGTGAACCTCGAGCGTCGCTCGACCAAAGTGGCGACATGAGTATTGTTGGCGCCACTGACGAGATCTCCTTCCCAGTGACCCGGCACCGCACGGTCGGTTGCTTCAGGTGGTCGCTCGTGAATCGAAACCGCGTCAGCAATCTTATTGCGAGCGCCCTTCGTGCTGGACGAGCGTGAGTGACGCATCTTCCGCTGGGTCCGCAAGTGATACTGCAGTTCCTTCTTCAGAACGCCGCACGCTTGCACAAACAGGCTGCGATATATCGTCTCGTGAGACACGCGCATTGCCTCGTCATCGGCATATCGGTTCTTAAGCCAACCGCTCACTTGCGCTGGAGACCATTCGCGGCAAAGCTTACGCTCGACCGCATAGCGCAAGCGCCGGTTCTGCTCCAGAAGGCAGCGTTTGGGTCGCAGAGCAGCCTGCAGGGCTCGCTCATCCGCTTCCAGAGCTCGATAGTGGCCCGTTCCGCCGTTACGCGCAATTTCACGGGAAATCGTGGAAGGCGCGCGGTTCAACTGGCGGGCAATCGCTCGAATTGAACGTCCAGCCGAGACGCCACGCGAGATCTCTTCACGTTCACTCAAGGTTAATGCCCGCAACGACCGCTTACGAGCAGCAGGGGTGTACCCTCCGCATAGTCGGATCACGCCGTAGATCGAGCCTGCAGGCTTGCCTAGCGCCTTCCCGATGCCAAGAAACGATTCACCTGCCCGCCACCACCGCCAAACCTCTGACTTGCCTTCTGGCGACAACCCCGGCCGTCCCATTTGTGCCATTCGTCAACCCTCCCTCATTCGATATTAATAGGAAGGTGTTGCAACGATCGATTGAGCCTACCGCGGCTTTTTTGCGATCTCAAGCTCCATCTGCAGGCGCTTGTTCTCCGCTCGCAGACGCGACAGTTCCATCTGCTCCGGCGTGACCGGTTTCGCTCCGGCGCCGTTGAGCTTGCCCGACGCTTCGCCCTTCACCCAGTTGCGAAGCGTCTGCTCAGAAATGCCCAGCTCGCGGGCCACCACGACCACTCCCTGGCCATCCTTGACACGCTGTACGGCGGCCAACTTGAACTCCGCCGTGTATACCTGTTTCGGTACCTTGAACATGCTTGATTTCCTTCCTTTCCGTCGAGTTTATACACGACCTATTGGAAGGCGAAATTTCAGGGGAAGCTCATTGCGCGAGAGACCCGCTATGCAGGCGCCACAGTTGCCGATGCACCTCGGTCAACGTCGCCTGCTTGCGGCTTCGCTCGGCGACTCTGCGCTCGATCCAGTTCGCGATGTCGGGGTAGCGCCGCAGAAGTTGCTGGAACGCGCCGCTCGCGGCGCCCGTCTGGCCTGAGAGGCGGGAGGTCACGGGCGCGCGTCGCTCGTAAGCCCGCGTGTGCATGTACGGAATCAGCGCTCGAACATGCGGTACAGATCGTTGAAGCCGACGCCGGTCAGGCGCGTGATTTCGCGCAGTGGTGTACAGCCGTCAACGAACAGCGTCATCGCCTGCATGCGCCGCGCGAGTTGCAACCGCGCCGGCTCCGACAATGCGCTATCGTCCGTGTGGGGCCACTGCTGAATATCGGATAGCTCCGCCGGGATGGAACGGCAATCGAAGCGCAAAACCCCGAATGCGACGGCTCTCATTGTGTCACCAGCACAGTGTGCAGTTCCAGCGATCGCGTGGCCAACGTAGGGCAATGCAACGCGCCGCTGAGGATCAGCTTGAACGCAGCCGCACGCGAGACCATCGGATCAAGCGGCGCAAGGCGTTGCTCGAGCTCGCCCAGCGTCAGCGCGTTGCGACAAGTTCCTAAGATGTCAGGCGCGAACGCATCGCAGCACTCGCTCGCGGCCAGGTAGCGCAGCATCGTAGCCGATTTCGACGCAGCAGCTCCGGCTCGTCGAGCTCGCCGGGGCGCAGTGTCCGCAACTCTATCGAATGCGATCGCGGCCACACGTCGAAAGCGGGAAACGGCGTCACTCCCTGTGCAGCCGCGGCCGCCTCGCCGGGACGCAGGACGATGAGCATCTGCTCTTGCCCTTCCTCGCGCACCCAGAAGTCCACTGTCCGCGCCGGCCTCGCATCGGGAACGCGCAGTGGCCGCTCGCAGTAGGTGATCACGTGCGGGTCCGACTCCAGCGCAGCCAGAGGTGAAGGGCGTTCCAGCCATACAGCGTCAGCGGACGGCCGACCTTTGGCCCGAAGACGTCTAACCGATGCGCTCCAAACGGACGCGCATCGTTGACTGCCCTTCGGAAACGTGGTGGGATCATAGCCGCTCCGGTCGATTCTCCAGTTGTAGTACAAAAAAGGGGCCCTGCCGCAGATCTTCCGCGCCTCTGGGCGAAGCCCGATGCGGCTTTATGAAAATTACTACAATTTACGTATTATAAGATACATTTTCTCGTTCAGCCTGTTGATGCAGTCCGCGAGTTCGGTCTTGGCCGGTTTCTCGCCGGCCAAAACACATCTTGCCGTGAAACATCGCTGGAAATTGCCCCTTGAAAGTCCGCGAATCCGTTGCCGGGTATGGACTCTGACAATTCTCTCAAGCACTTTCGATTGTTTCACACGCTCGGGCCGTCGCACCGCCGAGCGCTGCGAGTTTTCAGTGTTTCATTTCGATTCCGCGACATCTTCGACTTTCGCTTCCAACCGTGTCGAAGGAAAAGTCGCTGCGCAGCTCCTAAAATGCCGCGCCGAGAGGTCGTGGCCGCCGACGGGCGGTGCTTCCACTTTCGATTCCTCCCACGCCGCCGGTCGGCGCGCGGGACTGTATCGAACAACACGGTTTTCGTATCCCTCTCCCCATCGCCCATGCCGATCGCCCACGACCCTGACGTGCTCGATGTCGAGTTTCGCGAATTGCCGGCCGCGCCGCGTCGCGCGCCCACGCCGGCGGCCCGCCGCCAGTCGCGCTCGCGGCCGCCCAACGCCGGATCGGCCTGCAGCACCTCGCCTTCTTCCGCGGCTATCTGGAAGGGCTGGATCTCGCCGAGCTGGCCGACCAGTACCTCGAATTCGGCCGCGACGCGCTCCTGGCTGGTGACGGCGTTCGTCGCCGCGGCGCGCAAGCGCCAGGACTTCGCAACCGCCCGGCTGCTGGCGATCCGGCCGGCCGCGCTTGCCGCGACGCCGGGGCACCCACCGCGCCGTCGCTGGAGGATTTCGCGGCCGAGCACGACCCGGACGGCTTCTATACGGAAAAGGAGCTGCTCGACCTGTTCGCCGCCCGGCACGTGGGCGCGAATCGCGACGCCGGCGCAACACCCGCCGGCGCGCGCGGCAGATGGCAGCGCTCGAGGCGCTCGCGCGTCTGGTGGTCGAGGATCCGCGCCCCGAGCACCACGTGCTCGGCTGGTTCAACACCGCGGTCGCGCTGCGCCTGGCCGACGTCGGGCTCATCACGATCGGCAAGCTGGTCGAGACCATCAACGCGGTCGGCTACCGCTGGTATCGGCGCGTGCCGCGCCTCGGCGAGATCGGCGCCCGGCGCATCACCGCGTGGCTCACCCACTACGGGGACGTCGCGGGCCTGCAGCTGGCCGCCGGCGTGCAAGTCCACCCGTCCGAGCGCACTCTGCCCGGCCCGCCGCTCGCCGCAGCCGGCCCGGTCACCGCGATCGTGCCGCTCGAGCGTTTCTTGCTTCCGCCCGAACTGGACGGATCGCGCGGCGCGCATCGCAATCTGGTCAAGAACAACAGCCGCGCGAACAACGACCGCGAGGCGATTGACTTCTGGCTCGCCGACTACGAGAACCCGCACACGCGCCAGCGCTACCGCACCGAGGCCGAACGCCTGCTGTTGTGGGCGATCTTCGTGAAGCGCAAGGCGTTGTCGAGCCTCGACACCGACGATGCGCGCGACTACATCAATGGTTTCCTGATCGATCCACAGCCGGCCGGCCAATGGGTCATGACGGACACCGCGCATCGCAGCGATCTGGGGTGGCGGCCGTTCCGCGGACCGCTATCGGTCAAGAGTCGGCAGGATGCGCTGTCCGCGCTCAAGAAATTCTTCGATGAGCTGGTCGACGCGCAGTACCTGGATCACAACGCGTTCGCCAAGGTGCGCGTGTTCACCGGCACGACGCATGACGCCGCAGGCAACGAGCGCCGTGTGGCCGCGAAGTCGCGCCTTCAGATCGAGCGCGGCTTGACCTCCGACGCGTGGCGCTTCGCAATGCTCGTGCTCGACGGGATGCCGGACACGGCCGACGTGCAGGAGCGCTACGCCGGCCCCGAGTTGGGGACGATCCGGTTGCTGCGCGTGGTCGGCAAGCGCGCGAAGGAACGCTTCGTCCCGCTGGTCCCAGCGGTGCTGGCCCTGATGAGCGATTACTTGGAATCGCGCGGCCTGCCGCGCGATCCCCTCGCCTGCCCGGCCGCCACCCCGTTGATCCCGGCGCTGCTGTCGAATGCCGAGATCGGCAAGATCCAGCGCGCGGCGAAGGCGAGCAAAACCGATCTGGTGCCCGAGCTCGCCGCGCGGGCGCGACAAACCGGGCCGATTCACCCGGTGCAGCTCTACAAGGCAATCAAGCAGTTTTTTGCAACGGTAACTGCTGCTGCGCTGCGCGAGGACTCGCCGCATGCGCGGGCTTTCAGCGAAGCCAGCCCGCACTGACTGCGACACACGTTTGTATCGCATGCACTTGCAAACGGCATGAGTCTCGAGAGTGCGCGGAATTTTGCCGGTCACGATTCGCTCGATACGACGTCGATCTACGCCACGGCGGAACTCGGTCGGCAGTACCGGGAGGCAGAGACCTTCCTGAGGCAGGCGACAAACCAAAGGGACGTGATCTAGCTGGGCGGTGGCAATCGCCCGCTGCAAGGCGCGGACAAGTTACTCCCAGATTAAGTCCGGGATACTTCTCTCGATGCCATCAAACTCCCAGATAATCTACGACTTCAACCTTCGTGGCTGGAAATCTCCCAGATAATCTCGGACTTTGGAACGGCCGGCTGCGCGCCCCGTTCTGCGAGGGGCCGCGAGAACTCAGTATATAAGGCTCCGAGCGTCGGGGTTTCGCAAAACAGTTGGTGCAGCGCCACCATTCGAGGGATGCAAACGTGTCCCAAGTTGGGACAGATAATGCAGGGGGGTGGGGCCGCAGCCACACTGTCCCAACTTGGGACAGCAGGACACCATGCCATCGACCTACCCACCAGAACGAAAAAAAAGCCCGCATCTCGCGGGCTCATGACACCGGGGCTTACCCCGTAGTACCGAATAGCTCGGCAAGTAGGCTTCTGATCCGCTCCTCCTGCTGAGCGTCCAACATCCCTGGCCTGATCTTTACCGTGAAGCCGCTCGAATCCTTGGTAATCGATCCAGCCTGATTCTTGCCCGCAAAAATCTTCTCGATACTCCGATCGCGAACCGATGCCGGCTTGCCGCTGGTCTCTACCGCCAGTTTGATGTTCCGACCGAATCTCGTCTGGTCCAATTCACCGGAAACAACATCAGGCCAATAAGTCTTCGCCGCATCAACAGCGATTTCACCGTGCTTCTTCAGGACCGATACAACAGTTTCAGCAGCCGTCGCGCCCAGAAGGCTAGGCTGCAGGTCAAGGTCCTTGATGATGAACTCTGGAAGATCCGCAAACGACAAGAGGCGGTACAGATCCGATCGTGCCATACCTAGCGCGGACGCCATCTGGCTCCGATTCGGAAACTCTTTCTCCGTCTGCCGAATTGACAACGAGATCTCGTAGTCGCTCAGGCCATCTCGAACGATATTCTCGGCCAATGCGAGCATGGCCATGTCTTGATCCGAAATCTCGACCTGGACGACCCTAATCGACTCCTTCCCAATGAGTCGGTGAGCACGCCATCGCCGTTCACCTGCGACGATCTGGTATCCATCAGAAACAGGACGGACAACGATCGGTTGAATAAGTCCACTCGCACGAATGCTAGAGGCGAGCTCATTCAATTTTCCGTCATTGAAAACGCGACGAGGTTGCCATGGGTTCGGGCGAATTTCCGCAACTGGTACCTCCGCTGTCGCTGATGCGGCCGCGGCCTTCTCCAACTCAGCAATTCGTTCCTGCGCACTGGCCAGCGCGCTGGCCATTCCAGGTCCAGTCCGTGGAGCTGTTGGCTTGCGGTCCGGATCCAGATCTATGTCTTTTGCGGAACGCAGCTCCGCAGTTTTCGCCATCATTTTTTCGCGGATGCTGCTCATTTCCTCTTCCTCCATTCCTCCACGTACGAATCATCAATCCAACGGCAGTAGTCCATCAACGGCTGCCGAACTCTCGCAACCGTCTTCGCCACGCTGTCCGAGCGACTAAGGTCGAACACTGTAGAGAATGCGAGCGCACCATTAGACATTACCGAACTGGCCGGAATCTCCGTCGTGTGCAACCAGTCACCGTACGCACGCTGTGCCCAAGACCGCACAACTGGGGCGGATGAAGTTACGCCGTAGTCGACCTTCGAGAGCACAACAGAAATGAAGTCGTATGTCTTCTCAACCTCGTGCGCGGCAAAGCCTTGTGCGACGTCCGCGAACAGCGACCAGAAGGACACTGACGAAATAAAATCAAGGCTCTCCGGAACCAGAGGCATCACCATCGAGTCCGCCGCCATTAACCCATTCAAGGTCATGTACGACAGCGACGGAGCCGTATCGAGCACGATGTAGTCATAGTGCTTCCGAAGAGGCTCGAGGCCCTGCCGAAGAACCGACCAGAATTGGTAGTTGGGCTTCGTCTTTTGCATCGCCGGAAGGAAGTACTCCGCGTGATGCAGAAAGTTGTGCGCCGGAATGAGGTCAATGCCATCCCAGTAGGTCGACTGGATAACGGCCCCGAGGCCGCCCTCGACGTTCTGGTCGAAGATGTACGGAAGAACGGTGTCGTCTTCCGAGACATCTTTTTCAGCATAGAGACCGCAAAGCTCCGAAAGGGAGGCCTGTGGATCCAGGTCGATCACAAGCACCTTGCGACCTCGAAGACTCAAACCTTGTGCAACGCACATAGTCATCGTCGTTTTGGTCGATCCGCCCTTAAAGTTCGCGATGGTTAAGACTTTCCCTTTATGATCTCGAGTCCCGGTTACGAGGGGTGTCTGATAAATGTCGGATACCTGCTGGACCCAAGTTCGAACCTCCGCGAGAGAGAAGAGCCTCGTACGCCCCGTCCCATTTGCAATGCCCGGCGGCAAAGTTCCACCTTCTTTCGACGCTTCATAGTGGACCTTTGCGCGATCAATGCCGCATAGTTCCGCTAGTTCCGAAGTTGTGAAGACCGGCGCGGTTTTCCGCGGCCGCGGTGCAAGAATTTGATCCCGCAGCTCATTGGTCATAACGGCCAATCGATCGGCAAACTCGCCGAGCCTTGGAAGATTCACACGGCGGTCAATTTCAGGCAGCTCACTCAATTTCATTGTCTCTAGAACCTCCGCGATAATCGGCAAGAGAATGTTTCTACGGTTTTGACGATGATTCTCACAAAACCGTAGAATACGCGGTACCTCTAACAATGGCCAGAGAATTCGGGCCTGAGAACGACAAAGAGCTTCCAGCTACGCCCGCAGCGCAACACGCGGAATCCGCGCTAGCGCCCATCCAGCGGACTTCCCGAGACTTCGACAGAACTAGCGTGCGGGATCCTATCGAACGTTTGACCATCCTTTGGTTGCACAAAACACCTCACCATAGGGAAGAGGCCCTACGTCGAGATCGAGCCATTCTGAAAGAGCTACACAAAAAACCTCACCTTTCGAACCGTAGATCCGACGTCGTTTTGCCACCAAGTCGACGAAATTTGCGCGCGGCACGAGCTTGGATCCTCAACTTTTTCATCCACAGTCAATGCACGTTGGGAGTTTCGTCCCTGATTTTTTGCGCGTACCCGGAGCCCTGTGGTCTGTATTTATCTAAAACATAAACCGACAAACAACCCACAGGACAGGCTGAATCGTTTAAAAACAAAGCCTTAACCATCGAATGGTGAG
Organism: Burkholderia sp. BCC0405; assembly: GCF_902833075.1. NCBI lineage: Bacteria > Pseudomonadati > Pseudomonadota > Betaproteobacteria > Burkholderiales > Burkholderiaceae > Burkholderia > Burkholderia sp. BCC0405. The sequence continues at coordinate 84,191 of NZ_CADFEO010000029.1, read as the reverse complement.
GCGAAATGTGCTGGTGGTGCTGTGGATTGATCCATAAGGTGTGATCTTTTCCCCGTCAAGGTGAGGTAAAACGGCGTCTAAGGTGAGGTCTTTGGGCTGAAAGGTGAGGTGATTTGGCGCCTTAGGTGAGAAGGTTTGTGGCCGAGTGATCGTTAAGGTGAGGTAGCCTGTGTTGACAGGTCACTATAGCGCGCATAATCTACCGCCCGTATGCACAAACGACATGGAGCGGTGACCGAATGGCCGAGGTTGGGCAACTTGCGACGTCGAGGCAACTCGCGTTGGCGCTATTCGAAGATGCCGCTGCCGAAGGGTTGGCGGTTGACGCCGCTCGTTCCGATGTCGGATTCGCACGAAAGAACATTCTCATTAGGATCGTGGACCTCGGCGTTGCGGCGCGGCGATTGATCGATGCAGCGTACTTCATCGTCGCGCAGGAAGATCGTGTTCACGACTTGTATGACGTCGAACTCGATTACTTCAAATGGCTGATGCGGTATTCAAGTCGGAACAATGCGCATTTGGAGCAGGTCATCACCGAGGCGCAAAAGGCACTGATTCAAGCCACTACCGCGCCGACGCCTGATGGCGATAAGCCGTTTGGATCAGTGCAGCTGATCGGGCGAGTTTCGTTCCAAGGTGGGCGCTTCCAGTTTCGCATTCCCACTGACCTGATTTCAATCATCCGGGGTCCTGGCAAGTCCCATTGGTTGAGTTTGCGGATCACATCGCTCTTCACCCTTAGCTACGCACGGGTCATGTATGACCATCTGCTTCCGTTTGCCGATGACGGGAGCACAGACTGGCTCACTCTCGACGAACTTCGAGGCTGGCAAGGGGAGATGGGCGCTAACGCGCTCGTTTTCAAATACTTCAAGCGGGATTGGCTTGAACCCGCCGTCAAACAAATTAACGAGCTATCTGACATTACATTGGAGTACGAAACAAGAAACGAGCCGGGGTCGCGCAAGATAGGGAGACTGCGATTTCGGATCGCTCGGAAGGACGTCGCTGAGCGGGTTCTGCACACATATGAGGAAGCCCAAGAGATCTATCGCATTCTGAAGCAGGAGTTCGGGCTTTCGAGTGACCAGATGAACCAGATCGGTGCCAATCGCGGCACATATACGGACGATCGACTCCATCAAGCGATCGAACGAACGCGGTTTAGCTTGAAACTGGGAAAGGTCTCGAAGAGCCCCGCGGGGTTCTTCATGAAAGCATTGAAGGAAGGGTGGGTGGTCTCAGACGCAGAGCGGGAAATGGTCACTGTTCAGCAGACTCTAGCGCTGACTGAACAGCGGGAGCAAGACGATAGGGCCAGAGCGCAATCCCTCGCCGCGTTACAGACCGCTGCACAGGAATCGAGCGCGCAAGACCGTATGCGAGAAGAGGCACGTTTGGGGCGCACCCAGTACGACGCCGCAGAGCGGCGGCAAAAAGATGAATGGCTTCGTACGTACCTCTCGTCGTCTGGAGGAAAGATCATGTTGCGCCGCTTGAAATTGAATCCTGACGACGTTGATGAGGCAACGGTACTCGGAGATGTTGACCTCGTTGGCGACTTCTCTCGATTCGTTTTCAACAAGACCAAGTCAAGAGCAAAAGGAGCGGGCTCGCGAGCTCGAGCCGGATAGGCAAATGGCATCGATATCTATAATTCGGAGCTGCATTGGTTGGTGATCCAACGTGCATTGGAGAGCGGCCCAACAATCGAACCAGTCCAGGCTCACTTGCTCGAGCCGGTGAAGGTTCGCGAGACGATTAGGTTTGCACAAGCGCCCGGCGCGCTCGGGTTGCGACGCAGCACACGTGAGGTCTGGTGTTACAACCAATCGAAATTCAGGGCGCTTCCCATCACATATGCAAGCAGTGACGCAAGCGCCGCTCCGGTGGCAGTAAGCTCGCCGTCACTTCGTTCGTAAGATGGCGTTGAAGAGCTGCGCGATGTTCGGAACGTCGCGAAGAATCGATTGCAGCCTGGCGGACTCAATGATGAGATGAGTCCTATTTTCCGACACCGATATCGTGACCTCGTTCGCAAGCGGAGGAGCACCTGTCAGCAACGCGTGTTCGATCTCCGGAATCGACAATCCGCGGGGCAGTCGACGGGCGCGTTCAGACACCGTATGAATGCCCAACTGCGTGACGAGAAAGTCAAACCGTTCTGCTAATGAAAACGTGATCTGAGTATCGCCACCAGCGGCGTCTACGAGATCGGCGGGAAGGCGAGCTGCAGTCATGCAACGGGAAATGTTCGATGTAGATACCGCAAGACCTGCCGCCATCGCGGCCTGGTTCGGCCAGAGGCCACGTCGGAGCATCGCCGCGTAGAACTCGCCCGTCCGAACGATTGACGCCCCGTTTGCCCGCATCTGTCGATGGAGCGTCATCGCCATGTGTTTGTTGGTAACTTCATACGCGGGGAGATTCTCGGCTATCGGTGTCATTTCTCTGATGTCTGGACGGAAGAAAGCCGCCTCGATGCGGTGTCAATGGATTTCCATGCCCGGATCGGAAGTGGCGTGAGAATTAACCTTCTGTTTCGCAAGAATCGATAAAATTCGCTATGGATCGAGGGAAATTGTTGCTATTTTTGCAAAATGCCCCTCAACCGGTTGTGGGGGGGATGCAGTCATACCGGTGCCGGTGAAACCATCGTGACGCAACGTAAACCGTTGTTTCTGCGAGCTATCCGTGCGACATCGCATCCGAGCTGGACTATTGAAGCGGGGGATTGGCAGCATGCAATCTATGCAAGCTGTCTTCGCGTCTTACCGAGACACGATAGCTGCAAAACATATCCACGTTCAGTCCAAAAGCTCACGAATTTCATAGGGCTTTTTGCCGTACACCCCTCAACCGGTTGAGCGCAATCGCACCGATGGCCAGCGTTTCCTCGCGTCGCGAAAAGGGCCCCGAAATGACGGCTCTTTTCCCACGTGTCGTTGTCACCTCGGCTGTTCCAATTGATCCGTCCCAATTGGAACTCCGTGATGCGATTTTCCAGACTCTTCCCCCGCAACAAGAAGCAGGTCGCCCTGTCGCCGGCGCCCGGCCACTACTCGAACGACGATCCCGAAAAGATCATCTTCGATCAGGGGACGCGTCTGCGCGTCGAAGCCAATCACTGGAAGACCTTCTGCTTCATCCTCGCGATCGTCGCTGGTGGTGCCGTCTACACCCGGCAGCCGCCGCCCTCGGTGGTGAAGGCCTATGGTGTTTCATCGGACGCCGGCGGCAATCCGTTAGTCAAGCAACTGGCCGCCTACAACCCCGATGATCAGGCGAAGCGCACGGCAATCAAAGAGGACGTCGAGCACTGGTTCACGATCGAGCCCGTCCTGACCGATGACATCCGCACGTCCCGGCTCGCCAAGAACATCAACTCGGTCAAGGCCAAGATGGTGGCCAACGCGAAAAACCAATTCGCGGCGTGGATCAGCGACGACAAGCCATTCGACCAGATCACCACCAACCCGAAGCTGGTCCGCGAGCCTAAGGTCACGAATGTGTCACTGCTTGACGACTCGACGGCGGTCGTCGAGTTCACGACCTCGACGCGGCAATCGCCGGGCGACAAGTCAGCAGACATCCGCTTCGCCTTGACGGTTCGCTACCAGATCATTCCCCCGACGGCGGAAGACGTGCTGGGCACGAACCCGTATGGCCTCTATTACCCGTTCTTCACTCTGCAGAAAACCGGCGCATGAAACGACCACGCTTCTTTCTGACCTGGGTCGCGCTCGCGTCGATCGCAGCGTCGGCCAATGCGTTCGCCGCGAAGAACGCCGCGAACCCTATCGCGCCGATCCCGAACTTCGATGTCGGCAGCATCATCGGCGACGCAATGAGTCCGGTGAACCCGTACAACTCCGGCGCCGACCCCATCACGATGCCGGGCGACGCGCGCATGGCCGTGTTCTCGTACAGCCGCGACAAGATCTACCGTGTGATGACCGCGCCCCTGAAGCTCACGACGATCGAGTTGGAACGAGGGGAGACGCTGATCAGTGAGCCGGCGATGGGAGACTCGGTGCAGTGGGTCCTCGATACCGATGGCGCAAATCACGTCTACGTGAAGCCGACCAAACCGGGCCTCGTCAACACGTTGCACCTGAGCACCAACAAGCGCGAGTACGAGCTGACGCTAGTCTCGTCACCGCTGGGCGGCTTGTTCTACCAGAACGTGCGTTTCAACTATCCGAATTCGCTGATGGCGAAGGTACGTGCGCGCGGGGCCGCGACCGGCGACGATCAGGATGCTGACCATGGTTCCCAATCGGATTCCGGGCCGATTGGTGTATCGCCTGACAAGCTCAACTTCGAGTACACCGTCTCTGGTACGAGCTCGCTCAAGCCCGAGACGGTCTTCGACGACGGCACGTTCATCTGGATTCGGATGCCGCCGCGTACACCATTCGCGGTACCGACCATCAAGGACGGCGGCGACGTCGTCAGCCCGAACTTCATCCGCCGCGGCCCATACATCGTCATCCAGCGACTGGCCGACGAGGTGAAGCTCACCCGACCGGGCGAGGAAGTCACGATTACGCGCGGCCGTCGCGGCCTGTTTGGATTCTGAGGTCGGTATGGCGAAGCACACCGATCCGACCAGCCCGGAAGAGAAAGCGTTGTTCAAGGGCAAGGTGCCGCGCAACGTCATGATTGCCGTCGGCTCAATTGCCGCTTTGGCAATCGGCGCGTTGGGGTTCTACACGCAGACCGTTGAAGCCAATAAGGCCGAGGCCGATGCGTTGAAGGCGAAGCGCGAACGAGCGGCCGAAGCGGTCGACAAGAGCAATGGCAACAAGGCCGACGTCGACAAGATCATCGAAGAGCAACAGGCTGAAGCTCGTCGACGCGCAGCTGAAGCCGCTGCCGCCGCCAGCGCTGCAGCAGCGGCAAACGCGAAGAAGCCCACGCTCTCGGCTGATGCGGTGTTGCCGAGCGCCAGCACCGCGGAACTCAAAGCCGCGAACGACCAGGACAGTATCTACGTCTCGCCGATCTTCCGTGCCGGCGTCAAGGTTAAGGAAAGTCAGCCTCAGCAGCCGCAACTGCCGAACGGCATCATCTCGCCGCAACAGATGCTGCTGCAGCAGGCGGCCGCACAAGATGCTGCGATGAAAGACGCGACGGCGCAGGCCGCGCTGGCTTCGCGCGGCGGGCAGGTCGCTGGTCCCATGACCACGCAACAGCGCGATAACGCGTTCTTGCACGACGTCGCGAAGATCAGCGAAGGCGACAAAGATTTCCCGCGATCGGGCTTCGTTGGCCAGTCGACGGGCTGTACGTTGTCGCCGCCGGCGAAGATTCCCGTCCTCTCAAACGAGGAGCTCAACTCGGATCGCCCCGGCACTGCATCGCTGACTGTCGAGACCGATGTGTACGCGAACAACGGCGATGGCCGGTGCCTGGTGATTCCGTGGGGCACCACGATCGTCGCGCCGTACAGCTCGGACATTGAGCCGGGGCAGGAGTCGATTCTTGTCGCTGGCGCAGAAATGCGGCTGCCGAACGGCAAGCACGTGCCGCTGTATGGCGCGCAAGGGGCGGATGGCAACGGTGCGGCCGGATTCAGCGGTCACGTGAACAACCACTTCTGGAAGATCTATTCGACATCTTTCCTGACCGCCATTCTGGTGAAGAAATTCTCCGGCGGCGACCAGAGCACAACGACGGGCCCGCTTGGCGTCACCCAAGTTGGCAGCACGGGCGGCCAGATCGCCGCGCAAACGGCGCAGTCGGTGCTCGACCGTTACAAAAACATCCCCCCGACCATCAATTCGTCGCCGGGCGAGCGTCACTTCATGCTCAAGATCAATCGCGACATGGTGCTCGAACCGTATCGGGGGCCGCGATGATCAAGCAGGTGGTTTTCGCTGCCGCGATGGCATTGGCGAGCACATGTGCCGAGTCGGCCGTGATCGCGCAGGTGATCAGCCCGGTGAGTGTCGTCATTCAAGACGGACAAACGCGTCAGGTCGCGATGTTGCCCGGCAAGCCGGTCTATTACTGCGGTCTCGACGCGTTCGTCCAATGGGCGTCGCCCCTGATCGGGCAGGCCGTGCGCAGCTCCCCTAGCACGGGTGTCACCGTATCGATCGACGGCCGCGATGTCGCGCTAGACGATCTCTTCATTGAGCGTGGCTGGCTGCAGCCGCTTGTCCTCGACGACGGTGCGCAGGCCGCGCTCGCTGAGCGACGGGGCGGTTGGGCATGCTCGCGCGCGGTCGTGCCGTTCGAGCTGCTGCACACGAATGTCGATCCGAAGATTCTCGCCGGGATCGCGCTGAACGAATCGAACTACCGCGGCCGCGCATGGCCTTGGACGCTGAACGTCGCGGGCCAGGGCTACTTCTTCAAGTCGCGCGAGGAAGCCTATAAGGCGATCGAGCTGCTGCTTGCGCGCGAGCGCTGCAATTTTGACGTGGGTCTGATGCAGGTGAACTGGTGCTACCACGGCAGGCGCTTCGCGTCGGCCTGGGATGCGCTCGCGCCGGCGACGAACGTCGCGGTGGCAGAAGCGATCCTCACCGAAAACTTCGCGCGCACTGACTCGGTCGCGAAGGCCGTCGCCTATTACCACAGCGCGAACCCCAATCCCGGTCGCTCGTACCTCGCACGGTTCGTCCGACACCTTTCCATGATCGAGGCAGGACTGTGAAGCACACGACCAAGACTCTCGCGTGCGCCGCGTTGGCGATCGTGTGCGGGGCCGCGTCGGCGGCAAATACCGATCCGTTCGATTTCGACTACGACATCCTCGGCGGCATTTCCGAACGGCCGGCGCTCATCTTCAACGACGGCGAGAAGACCTACATCCAGCCGCGCGCCGGCCAGATCATCGTCGCCGAGGGCGGCCATACCGAAGGCCCGTACGTGGTCGTCGAGGGCACGCCGTCATCGATTACCTACAAGGTCGGCGCCCACTCGGCAACGGCCCGCTGGAAGAAGGCGAATACGTTCATCGGCGGCAGCGGCGCACTGGCTGCAATGAAGGACGACCAACCGGCTGGCTTTGATGGCTTCACCAACCGCCTCGTAATGATCGGCACGCGCTCCGCGCTTGCCCCTGTTCGCGCGCTTCACGCGTCGATGACGGTCGGCGGCTTCGTCAAGGCGCTCGTCCCGCAGGGCTGGACGGGATCGGCTCAGAAGGACGTCGACCTGACGACGCCGGAGCAGTTCGGCACGCGTGACGGCGAGAACTGGATGCAGGCGCTCGATCGTCTGATGACGCAAACCGGGCTGTATGCCGACGTTGATTTCGGTGCGCGCCACGTGCGCCTGCATCGTGATGCGCCCAAGTCCGCGGCCTTGAACTACGCGTCGTCGAGTCGCGACGCCGATGAGGCCGGGTTGAACAGCGTTGTCGCGCGCGTCACGGCAGAACCGCCGCCGGTGTCGCGGTTGGCTGAACGATTCGGCGCACAGGCGATCCGGGACGGCGATGACACGCACATGCAGATTCGCTTCGCGGCGAAGCCGGCGAATGCCGTCACGTTCAAGACGCCGGAAGGGAAGGACCTGCGCACCAGTTGGGACGAGGTAAAGAGCGTGATGACGATCGATCGCGCAGAGCGTTTCATCGTGGCTGACGCGACGAACCGCGTCGAGGTGACGCGCGACGCGAAGACGGTCTACGACTTCGATCAGCCGAATCCGGCCAAGCTCGAGGCCGTTTTCGATCGGGAGGGCCGCACGTACTTCAAGTTCGCGGAATCGGTCGTCCGGGTCGGCGTGACGGATGCACGGAACCTCGGCATCGGCGAGCAGAAGGGCCGCTACTTCATGTTCGAGGGGACGTCGGACCTATTTACCGTGACGGCCGACGGCAACACGATCCACGTCAAGCGCCGCAAGGAAGTCGTCTATCGCGAAACGCCGGACACAACGCTGCAGGCGAGCGGAGGGCCGACGTCGTGAAGCATCTCGTATCGATCGTCGCCGCCGCGATCGCGGTCACCGCGTTGCCGGCCCGCGCTGACTGCCTCGATGACGCGGCCACGTTTCATCGCGTGAATCCGCGGCTGCTGCGTGTGATCGCGCAACACGAGTCGGGCATGCGGCCCACCGCCGTGAATCGGAACTCGAACGGCAGCGAGGACATCGGCCTCATGCAGATCAACACGTCATGGCTGCCGACGCTGGCGCGCTATGGCATCCGGCGCGAGCACCTCTTCAACGGCTGCGTCAGCGCCTACGTCGGAGCGTGGATTCTCGCGTCGAACGTGCGCCGCTTTGGTCCGAACTGGAAGGCGGTGGGCGCCTACAACGCGGTCACCCCATCCAAGCAGCTCGTCTACGCCAGCGCGATCTATCGCCGCTTTATGCAACAGGGTCGGTAACCATGCAGAAGACACATTCGAATCAGGCGCGTGTTCGCGCGATCGTGGCAGCGACGCTGGCCGTCTTGTCCGTTGCAGCGCACGCCGTGACCGATCCGGCCGCGAAATCCATCGACGCCGACGGATGGCAAGTGCTCGCCTCGACGCCGAAGGCGCCTCAGGCGGCGACAGATAGCCCGAAGCAGGCTCAGTTGCTGCCGGCGTCTGCGAGCTCGAGCGCAGGGGCGTCGCAGACCGACGTTGCTGCGGTCGTGTTGCCGGGTGCCAGTGCGCCAGGCACAAGCGGCACGCTGACATTCTCGGTGACGCCGGCGGACGTGAATTTGCGCGACGCGCTCGACCGGTGGCTGCAGCAGCAGGGCTGGCAACTGGCGTGGAAGATCGACGACGACCTGCCGCTCGAATTCAACGCGTCCTTCACGGGCGACTTCACCTCCGTGCTGCAGCAGGTGATGAAGGCGACGAACCATATGCGGACGCCGACGCGCGCGTGCCGCCACTCGAACAACGTCATCCGCGTGATCGCACGCGCGGGCAATTGCCAGGATTGAGAACCATGCGTGTTCACCTTTTGAAATCCACGGTCGCGATTGCGGCCGCGTTGATGGCCGCAGGCTGCGCCGTGACACAGCAGGACGTCAACGACAGCTACGACGCCGCTCACCGCACGATCTCGGACGCGCTTGGTAAAGGGCCTGCTCCGATGGCGCTGGTCGAGGACGTGCCCACCGCGTTCCTGGGTGACCGGCTGGTACCGCTCGCCTACGAGGCGACGCTGCCCGCCGTGTTCCGCGACAAGACGGTCACGTTGCCCGCGAACCTCGGCATCAAGCAGATCGCCACGCTGATTTCGACGGCGACGGGCTATCCGGTGCACCTGAGCCCGGACGTGTTCGTGCCGCGCGACTCGCTGGTACCTGGCCAAACCGAGTCGAAAGGGCAGAACAACGCCGCGCGTACCGAAGAGCCGATCTACCGCCAGGCGTTTTCCGGCAAGACCGGGATGTACATGCGGAACATGACGACCGACCTGGGTCTCGACTGGTCGTTCGACGGCAGCACGATCAACGTGAATCGGTTCGTCACCCGCATGTACCAGATCGCCGCGATCCCGGGCAAGGTGTCGATCAAGTCGACGATGAGTAAGGGGATGGACACGTCGACCGGCAATCAGTCGGGTAGCGGCGGTGGCGGTAGCTCCGGCGGCAACACCGGGTCGTTCTCGGCGCAGACGTCGACCGGTCGCGAAGGCGATTTCGATCAGATTGCGGCGATCACGGCGGAGATCGACAAGCTGAAATCGCCGATGGGCCGTGTGAGCGTGAACCCGCAGAGTCGGCTGGTGATGGTGTACGACACCAAGGAAGCAGCTGACAACATCGGGAAGCTGCTCAAACACGAGAACGCGATCTCCACGCGTCAGGTGGCGATCACGGTTCGCACGCTCCAGATCGCATTGAACAACGGCAGTCAGGCTGGGATGAATGCCGACGTCGTGTTTAACGCGATGCATGCGGGCCTTGCGCGCTACGCAATCAGTTTCACGTCCCCGACTTCGCTTGCGACCGGTGGCGGCTCGGTCGGCGTGTCGGTGTTACGCCCGGACGCGCCGTTTTCAGGCACAAACGCGGTCGTGAACGCGCTGAACCAATACGGTCGCACGGTGCAGGACAACACAATGACCAAGATGACCCTCAATGGGTTGCCGGTCTCGATCGCATCGTTCAAGAGCGATGACTACCTGCGATCGACGACGCCATCGTCCGGCTCCCTGACGGCCACGTCCGGTGGCGTGCCGGGGCTAACGCCGGGAACCATCACGACGGGCGACTTCGTGAATGTGCTGCCGGCGGTGAACGATCACAACCAGATCGTGCTCGCGTACTGGGCGGACAGTTCGAAGCTCAACGGTCCGTTCACGAGCGCGGGTGCTGGCTCCGGCCAGACCCAGCAACAGATCCAGCTGGCGCATACGGTCGGCACGAAGGACGACCAGACGATCGCACTGTCGGACGGCCAGACGGTGGTGTTGTATGGCGCGATCACCGATCAAGCCGACAGCACGACGAATGCGGGCCTCGCCGGCCTCACCGGCCGCTGGAACAAGTCGAAGACGTTCCAGGTGATCATGCTGAAGGCGACGGTCGTTCCGTCGATGTGACGCCATGATGCATATCACGGAACCTCTGCCGACCGACAAGCGTTCACGCTTGGTGTTCGGCATCGACTGGCGGGCTTACCCGGTGAAGGGCGGGAGCGCTGAGCGCCGGCGCTATACCGACGCGTTCAATGCGACGCACTACGTCGAGTTCAAGGTCGGCACCGAGCTGATCGGCGGCTTCGCCGAGCCGGACATGTCGGAGATAAAAGGCGCACGCCTGTATTCGGGCGCAGCGCGCGTTGCGCTCCACGAACGGATCAAGAGCCGACCAGCAGCGCTTGTGCTGCTGCAGGACGGCATGCGTGTCTACCTGGTCTTCGTCGTGCGCGGTGCGGTCCGCAGTGACGAGGTGCTCACGCCCGAATCGACGCAGGCGCGTCGCCTCGCGATCGAACAGGAGTGTCTGAAAGGCAACCTGGAGCTTGTGACGCTCGGCTCGGGCGATCGGATCGGCGATGTCGACGAGCCGTTTCAAGCGAGCGAGCTGCTGGCGAACCGGAAGACCGGGCGTCTGCGCCGGCCACCCATTTCGTTGCCGACCGTTATTCCGGTACTCGTCGTCGTGGTGGGTGCCTTCTTCGGTGGGCCCAAGATCGCGGACATGCTGTCGCCGCCGCCGCCCCCTCCGCGGGCGCCGACCTTCGCCGAACAGTACGCCGGCGCTGTTCGCGACGTGTTCGCCCGTATGCAACCGCGAGCGTCCGAGCTGGCGCCGGCGTTGCTTGCTGCCGTCGGCGGAAAGGAAACGGTGATCAAGGGCTGGCTGTTTCAGGAGGCGAACTGTTCGTCGTCGGGGTTCTGCACGATGACGTTTCGCCGGAACGGCGGCACCTTCGCCGGGTTCGATCAGGCCGCGACGGCAGATATGCGCCCGCTGAGCTTCGCGCGTGACGGCCGCACGTTGACTTCGCGCGGGCCCGCCGTTCCGAAAGCCGCTTCCCTGATGGAGAGCGAATCGAAAAGCTGGCCCCCTGAGCAGACTTTCATCGACATGCTGCAGACGCCTCCACAGCGCATGTCGGTCCAGCCCCTCGAGCTTCGTGCCTACGGCTACACGGTCAGCCTCGGCGAGGCGCGCCCCCTTATCGCCACGCCAGGCGCGGGGGAGGGGGCGCGTGTCGGACGCCTACTCAAGCAGGGCGACTGGACGATCCAAGGGTTCCGTTGGCAGTCGCCGCTGCTCGCCAAGCTGCCGCCCAACATGGCGCTCGAATCCTTGAAGGTCGAGCTGCGCCTCAATGAGGGCGCAGCACCAACCACCGACAAGGAAACGGGCGACTCGCCGTACGGCGTCCACTTCACTGCGAAGGGCAAATACTATGTCTTTGATTAAGCACGCACTCATCGCGGCGGGCGTTGGTATCGCCGTGTCCGCGCATGCCGATCCGGTCGGCGCCAAGCTCTCGATCGACGATATCGATCAACTGGCCCGCGCGAGCGTTGTTCGAAGTTTGGGCGGGGGCGCGAGCGCGCCCGGTATGTTGCCGCCCGGCGCGATGTCGCAGCCGCAACCGGGCATTGCTGCGAGCGGCGTCGCAACCGAGACAGCCTCGAAGCCGGTCGAGAAGCCGATTCGTTTGCCGCGCGTCCATGCAGAGCCGGTGGCCTTCCTCGGGGCATTCAACGACGAAGCCGGCGGACACGTCCTGTATTCCTACCGCGACGCGATCTACCCGGCCCGCGTTGGCGCGACGCTGCTCAACGGTTGGAGCGTCAAGGGCGTCGACGGATATGCAGTGACGGTGGCAGAGGGTAAGCGCACATGGAAGGAGCCGATTCGGGGCGCCGCGCCGATGCAGTCGCCGGCGACGACCGCTATTCGTTCGCTCGTGGATCTGGGCTCGCCATTGCCCGCAGGAGCGCCGCTGCCCGGCATCCCGCTCGGAGGTGCGCAATGAGCTTCTTCGCGGAAGTGGAACCGCAGGAACCCGCGAAGCGCGGGCTGCTCGGCCGGCTCAAGGCGTTCAAGGCAGGCTTTACCGATAGCTCGCCGTCGTCGATGCCGATCGTTGGGCGGGAGCCGGTCGACGGTGGCGATGCCGCGTTCTCGGTCGAAGCGAATGGCGTCCGTGAGCCGCACTTCAAGTCGACGAGCAAGCCGGTGAATCCCCGGCAAGCCAGCCAGGGCCAGCCGATGACGATGGCCATGAAGCTGCGTCAAGCGCAGGAAGAAGCCGAGGACGTCGCGGTGATCGACGAAGGCCTCAATCCGGATCGGAAATTTGCCCCGGCCGGTGGAGCGTCTGACCAGCCCTCGTCGGAGGCGACAAGTGACATCGGTGCGCCGGCCGGGCCGGAAGCGTCGATCCCGATGGCTGATGTGCGCATGAATGCAGCGCCCGCAGCGGAACCCGATGCAGAGGTAGGGGCCGAGCAGGCGACCGACCCGGTGGGAGGTTTCGCACGCGCGCCCGAACCGGTTGAACCTGCGGAGGCGGATACCAGGCCGAACGGCGAGGCGGCTTCGTCGTGGGCATCGGGTTATGACGTCCCGCCTACCGTCCGGCGCATCGGCACGGATGTAATTGAGACGCCGGAGATCGCGATTGAGAGTGGTCGGCCACGTCTCGTCCATGCTGAGTCGCTCAGCTTCAAGCGTGTGTTGTGCCAGCGCGGTGAGCATGCGGCGCTCACGGTGACGGACGCGGCCCGCCGCGAGTTCATTGCGGTCGAGCTGCAGGCCGGGATCTCTATCGTGGTGGCCACCCCGCGGTTCCACGAGAGCCAGCTGTACGCGACCTATCTGAAGGACCTCGCACACGCGGATATTTCCGTCCATGAGGAAATGGTCGGCGACGAGGAGGTGATCGCTGCGCTTTACGGCAAGGAGAAGCAGCGTGCATCCGATTTCGTGCCCGAGGCCTCGCGGGCGATCGGTGCATTTCGCGATGTCGTCGACGCTGCGACGGCTTATGAAGCGGGTGACGTTCACTGGGAATACCGCGAACACACGGAAAACGTCGAGCTGCGGTTGCGTGTCGATGGTGAGCTGTATTCGTACCGGAAGATGCCGAAGGCAATGGTGCGGCGTGCGTTGTCGGCGGCCTATCAGGATCTGGTTCAGCGAAACACGAATTCTGGCGAGACGTTCCAGCCGACGGCGCCGCAGTCGGCGATGATCCCGCTCGTTGTGAATTCCAATATCGTCAATATCCGTTGGCAGAGCACGCCGCTCGTTGGCGGGTTCGATGTCGCGCTCCGGCTGCTCGACGGCAACTTCAAAAAGGTGAAGGTACTGCTGCCGCACGAGATGGGGCTGGAAGCAAGCCAGCTCGAAATCCTCGACAGCCTTGGCAAGGTGACGGGCGGGGCGACCTTCCTGACTGGCGAGACAGGTTCCGCAAAGACGACGCTGCTGCGTGCGATGTCCTATCTCGTGCCGAACCGCGATCGCATCAAGCAGTTCGCCGTGAACGAACCGTCTGAAGTGCCGGCGCCGTGGCTATCGGATATCTCGATCCAACGGCGTCCCGGTGAAACCGACGAGGACGCGAACCGGAAGATCGTCGAGGTGATTCGCACACTGATGCGAATGGACCCTGACGACCTGACGATCGGTGAAGTGCGCGACTCGGTGCTGGCAGGCTTGGTCGCCGAGCTTTCGCTGACCGGGCATCCGGTCCGAGCGACCCTGCACGGCAACGGCATTCTCGGTGCGGTGATGCGTCTGGTCGGCGGCCGGCTGAAGTTGCCGATGGACGAGGTGGCGTCGGGCAGCTTCCTGAATGCGGTCGGTAACCAGAAGCTGATTCCGAAGCTCTGCCCTCATTGCAAGCGGCCGGCGCGCGACGTGCTCTCGCCCGCGCAGATCGCGACGCTCGAGCGCAAGTTCGGGCTCGACACGTCGACCATGGCGTGCCGTGACGAAGATGGCTGCGTACATTGCCGCCGTCCGGGGCTGTTCACCCGCGACGGCAAGGTAGCCGCTGGCATCAAAGGGCAGACCCTCGCGATGGAACTGTACCGGCCGACGCCGGAGTTCCTCGCGCGTGTCGCTGTCCGTGACTGGAGTGGTGCGGAGCAGGTATGGCGGACGAGTCGAAAGACGGATTTCGCGAACGCCGACATGACGGGTAAGACTGTCTACGAGCATGCGTTGTACAAGGCGTCGCAAGGACTGATCGATCCTCGGTTCATTGACGAATCGATGTGCGCATTCGATGCATACCGGGTGGCTCCCGATGCCGATGGGGTGATTGCGTCGTGATCAAGTCATTCTTCTACGCCCTCTTCAGGATGCTTCCGGTGACGGAGCGCCTGCGTGTTTCGACCTGGCGGTTCAAGGCGAGCCGCGCGATGTTCTATCGCGAAACACGGCTCGACGTCGCGAAGAAGGGGCTGCGCAACAGCGAGACGCTGCTCGAGCGGTTGGACACGCTCGCGGAGCGCCATCGAAAGCGGAAAAACTTCTCGTGGCTGGCCTTCCAGAAAATCGCGCAGCGCATGCGCGCTGGGGACGACTTCGCGACCGCGATCAGGTCGTTTATCCCGAACGACGAATTCGTGCTTCTTGAACTGGCAGGTCAATCGCCGCGAGACGACGCGGCGATTCGCGGTCTAGAGCTCGCTGAGATGGCGGCACACGCGAAAGGTGTGCTGTCCGCGACAACGTCGATGCAGATGGCGTATCCGGCCTTCCTTATTGTCTATCTCTACGCATTCTGTGTGTTGTTCGGATCGGAGATTCTGCCTGCAACGTTGGACGTGCTACCGCTCGAAAAGTGGTCCGCGTTCGGGAAGTTCATCTACGCATTCGATACGTTCTGCGCCGAATACTGGTGGCTCACAAGCTCTGTCGTCGCTGGGTTAATTCTCGGCTATTTCCAAACGCTGAAGTATTGGACGGGCGAACTAAGGAATCGAGTCGATGCGATGCCGCTCATGTGGCGCAATCGACGCGACCTTCGGGCCGCCTTGTTGATCGTTTCACTGGCCGGCCTATTCGATTCTGGGCTGACATTGCGCGCTGCGCTGGACAAACTCGCGAAATCGGCGGATCCGTGGATGCGTTGGCACCTCCGCCAGATGAGTGCGCGACTGACGGCGAATCCAGATAAGTCGATGCATGCGCTCGACACTGGGATCTTCTCGGAAACGACGATCGACATCCTGACCGATGCGGCCGCGCGAGACCAGTTCGTCGAGTCAATCAAGGATCTCGGTCAGAACTCTCTCTCGCGTGTCGTCGAGGTCGTGCGCCGCAACGCGAAGATTACCCACTACCTACTCCTCGGCGGGGCGGTGCTGATGTTCATCGTTTTCGGTGTGGGGTCGTACTTTGCAACAGGCGCTGTCGCATTCGACGGGACCTCTATCTCTGTCAATCAAAACTAACAGGAGTCATCGCATGAAACCGATCAAGAAGCCACTGGCGACAAAGCGCCGATACTTCATCGGAAAAAGTCGTCGCAAGCAAAAGGGGGAGCTGTCGCTGGTTGAGGCCGCGGGCGTAATGGCTGCGGGGGCGCTTATCGCGCTTCTCGTTTACATGGGGCGCCCCTACGTTATGGATCGTATCCACGCATCGGAATTCAAGAGCGAAGCTCAGTACTTCCGAAGTGGTATTCAGGATGCGACAGCCGGTGAAATCGACTACGCGGGGGTATCGATGCTCTCGCTCACGCAAGGCTTGGCATTCAGCACGGCGGGCCGCCGTCTGAACAAAACGTCAGGAACGCTGACGGGAATCTTCGGGGGGGCCGTTACTGCTGCCCCAGCCACGGTGATTGCGACGAACGATGCTATCGCGTTGACCTACCCGGTCCCCACATCGGTATGCACGCTTTCGGCCGAGGCGGTTTCGCGAACATACACGCAAGTCAAAGTGAACAACACGACGATTAAGGGACCGTCGACGGACTTCAGTTCGGGAACTGCGGCAACGGCATGCGCGTCGGCCGGCGCCACTGCGAGCATCGTCATGTACGCGACCAAGGATAACTAAGGATCCCCGATGCTCAGCATTGTTGAAGCCGTGATCGTGCTGGTCGCTGCTGCGCTTATGACGGTCCAAGGCATCCAGCGCGACGTCGAAAAGCGTCGGCAGGACGTGCTGAGCGCCGAGGGGAAGAACCAGGCGGTGATCAATGCCGCGCTGTCGATGTGGGTGACGGACAAGTACGGGACGTTGGTGGGGCAGATGGTCGGGGGAAAGTCCACGCCCATCACACCACCGACGTTCGCCGAACTGCGCGCAGGCAAATATCTGAAGGCGGACTATGCTGCCGGACCATTCTGGGGTGGCAGCTACATGATTCAGATGAGCGCCGGTCCGGACGACTGTGCGACCGGCACGACGTCGTGCCAGGTGAGCTACGTCCTTTATTCCTCGAAGCCGGTGACCAGGCTCGGTCAACCGGACGTCGCCGGTGCCGGCATTGTGGCTCAGGCGGCCGGGAATGGATTCGGGTTTTCGACGACGCAGAACTCGGCGATCGTTCGCGGGCTCAACGGTGCGTGGACGGCCAACAATCCGGTGCCCGGCGCGCCTGCGGCCGTCGTGATGGCGACGAACGGCCCGTCATCGGACGGAAACTCGGTGTTCATCCGACGTGACGGCTCACTGAAGTGGACGGGTAGTCAGGACGTCAATGGCGTGGACCTGCACAACGTAGGCAACATCGACGCGACCGGGGCGATCGCGGCGCCAACGCTTGCCGCGTCGAATGTCGCGGTCAGCAACGCGGTGCGCACACCGGGAACTCTGGTCGTGCAGACTGCGGACGGATCCGCGCCTGCTCCGATCTCGACCGGCGACAGCACTGTGAACGGCCAGCTGCAGGTGACGCAGACGATCACGCCGGGCGCGATTGCAACGCCGCGCGCTTGGTGCCCGTTAAATGGCGCGATTGCGCAAAATAGCGACCGGCGTGGACAGGTGTTGTCCTGTCAGGACCACGCATGGTTACCGATCGGTGGGCCGGCTCTACGGCACGGTTACTTCATGGTTCAGAACGGATGGGGCGTTCCTGCGCCGAACTGTGCGACGGGTGGGACGCCGCAGATCGTCTTCAGTCCGGTGAGCTTCTACGTGAATCCGACTGCGACGGTCAATGTCTCGGCATCGGGCAGTGGTCCGTGGACCGTGTTCATTACTGACGGCAACGGAAGCGGGATCAGCGGTACTGCCGTCGTCGAGACCTATTGTTCGTACTGAGGGAGAGGCAAGTGAAAAGCTGGATGAAGTGGGGTATGGCTGTGCTGTTGTTGATCGGGGCGAGCGGCGCACGTGCGGACGGATCGTGCCAGCCGGGGTTCGGTCTACGATCGTATCCGTTTTACGACAAAGCCGGGACGTACATCGGAATGCGACAGGCCTGTGCACCGATCCCATGTACGCCGGGATATCAGGATTCGACGTGCGCGGTTCCGCTTCGCAACGGCGCGATCCCGCAGCCCCAGTGCCAAACCGGCGCAGGGTGGACGACGGTGGCTGCGTCGGTCTGGCAAGGGTCGAGATGGTCGGACCCGCAGTGCAATTTTCAACCCTCTCCATCGTGTCCTTCCGGGTTCGACATGCTCTCGCCGCCAACTTGGAATGGCCAGTCTTGGAGCGCTCCGGCGTGTGCGGCACCGCTGCCACCAGCTCCGGTGATCGATCCAAATCAGGTCTGTACGGCGGTAGTGAGCACCTATAGGATGAGCGATGAGGATAAGAGGATTTTTTATTCAATTGACCAACAAATAACGAAAGACGCACCGTTCAGAGTCAAAGGACCGTGGATAGACTGGAGCACCGCTCCTGGCGTCAACCCAAACTACCCGTACGGTGGCGGATTCACCCGAGATAAGTACGCGGTTTTCAACGCCCCAATGACCGGCCCGTGGTACAACAAGCAGCTCGCGTGCCGTCAGCAGAACGTCTGGGATGGGTTCTGTTATGTGAATCGGTCGACAGGCGGGGTCGATAAATTCTGGGTCAATACCACCGGTGCAGGCAACGGCCAATGCAGCCACTAGGCTCAGCATAAAAAAAGAGGACCGGCTGGTCCTCTTTTTGTCTGTGCGGGGCTTAACCTGCAGCGCTTCCAGTCGTGAACGTGAAGCTTCGGCTAAACGGTTGCCCGTTCACGCTGCCAGTGAGAGTTGCGGTGTACTGGGTACTCGGCGACAACGGCGACGCCGAGTATGCGACCGCCGCGTTTTGAGGAACGAGTTTGTTCGGATCGCTCGAAGCGTTCAGAACTTGAAGTGCGATTTGTCCAGATCCGCTTGTAAGAACAGCCGTCGAAAGCGAAATGGTGTCGGTGATGTTGCCAACGACGGTAATCGGCGTTCCCCACATGCCGCTCACGTTGGGAGGTGTCGGCGTCTCGCCGCGCGATGCATATGGAACACCAGTTACGCCTTGGCACGGAAACGTCAGCGGCGACGAGGCGAGCTGAACGGTCGACGTGTTCCGGAGGGAGATCGTCTGCCACGCGGTCGTGACGTTTGTTCCCTGTACCACGGATTGGGTTTCATACTCGCCGAAACCAGCCAATTCCGTCGGATACATCACGGCGCTCAGGTGATATACGCCCGCCACCAGCGAATTCACGAAGCCCGTGCCCGCAATACTTTGCGAGAATCCATTGGACGTGACCGCAAAGCCGCCCGAGACGCCTGCACCGATCGCGTTGGACGGGAAACCGAAGTGGGTTGCACGGTCAGCATAGGTGGCGCCGGTGAACCCTTGATTGCCGCTCACCTCCGAGTCGGTGACACCGTTGTTCAGCCCCATATACTGAGCGTGTGCCTGAGAGGCTTGGTCAAGCACGGTGTTCTGCTTGAGCGCCGGGAAGCCACATTGCGTCCGGTATTGGTTCAGCAGGGTCAGCGCGGCGAGCTGGGCGCTGCCGGCCGGATACTGGGCGCTGTCGACCGTGCCCGGTACGGTCGTCGACGGGGTGCCAGGGTTGGACGGGTTCGGGTTGTTACCGCCCGTCGAACCGGTGTTCGTGCTGCCGCCGTCGCCACCACCGCCGCAGGCCGCGAGGGTCAGTGCGGCCGCAACCGATAGGGCGGATAGGCTGATGGTCGTGAGCTTCTTCATTGCGTTGTTATCCTCGTCTTGTTGTTGGGTGCGCCGATTGCGAACCCTTGATTCCATGTTATCGACGGGCAGACGAAGTCAAGTTCGCGTAGCCGCCGGCCCATTTTTACGGCTGGGCGTGCCGAAAAACCGCCAATTCTAATTTACGGAATGATTACATCAGACTTAAGGGGGCAGGGCGAAAAAAATCCCGCCAATGGGCGGGAATCAAGGTCAGGTCTCCATCTGGCCGGCAGGGAGTGATCGCAAAGATCCCTTGTGGCTCTATGATTCTTGCCGTCTGTCCTCACGGACCGAACGTATCTGCGCCTGGTCGCCTTTGGGACAATCCAGAGCGCTACATCTTGACGACCTCAAGCGGGCCGCCCATCACGATGATGATCATGTAGCCAGAGGACGTTTTGAAGTTTCCTGCGGTGAAGCCCGGCTTGACTTTCGCAAACATGATTTCTTGATCGACCAGACCGGTGAACGAGTCGTCGACCTTCGATTTCATCAATTGCTCGAAAAGTTCGCGTGGGAATTTTTCTGCCACTTGAGCGTTCTTTTCCCACGCACCTTTGTGCAAGTAGCTGAAGGTGTACCCAGCTTCGGTTTTCTCGACTTTGAAAGCGGGCACGATCACCCCCTTCTGGGAGGTCCCGAACTGCCCCACCAGAGGGTCGCTTGCGGTAGGTGACGAGGGTGCGTCGCCTTTAGTGCACCCGATCAGAAGAGCGGCAAGGAGCAACGCAGAAGCAAGCCCCGAGAAAATTCGATTCATATTTCCGTGGTCTCCAGGTAAAGCTGAAAAAAGCGTGGTCGAACACGCTTCGAGCCAGATTGTATAGCTCTGCCTGATTCGACATACGAAGGGGAAATGTGAATCCCCGCGTTCGGCTACGAGCGAGTTTCGATAGTCATCTTCCTTTGCGTCGCTTCCAGTGGAAAATCCGCAGGCCGATGAACGCTGCGCCCAACAACGCGGTCGACTTGTACGGGATTGCCATAGACGCGACAGGGACAGCCTGCGCGCCGACGTACATGCACGTGAGGGCAACCAGCACCTTGCCGAACCACGGCCTCGCCAGCAGCCCGAGCACGGGCGGCGGCTGACTCCCCACCCAGGAGGGATACGCCTCGTTGATCTGCTCGAGTTCGAACGAATCGGCCTGCGTGACGCGCTGCGACTGGTAGAACCGTTCGTATCGTTCAAATCGGCCGTCGCCACGGCCGTCAAGCCAGGCGGCATTGCTTTCTGCTACGAGGTAGGCGAGGTCGTCCATGGTGCGCTTAGTGAACGTAGAGCGCCGCCCAAGGCAGCGCGGCTAGAACGTCAACGATGACGAGTCCATCGGCCTCCGAGTAGTACTGCTCGGTTTCATCGTCGTACCACGCGAATTGCGGCCGGCGATCGCCGTTAATCACGATCAGGCTGGCTGGTAGATCGGGTAGGGTGCGGTCGTCGCCGTTCTTCATTGCGCCCTCGCTTTGCCGCTGCGGCGTTTCGCGCCGAGCTGCCCCGTGCAGGCCGGGCAGTCGAAGCTATGGTGCATCTCGATCTTCGTGTCGTTATTGCTGACGATGTATTCGGTTCGGCAACTGCGGCACGGCGCGATGGTGAGCCGATTGTCGGCCGCCATCGCCCGCGTCAGGTTGCAGCCGCGGTCGACGGAGATTGCGTGTTGGCCACCGAAGATCTGCTGGTAGACATCGTTGGTTGCGATCAGGGCTTGCGGTGCGTTGGCGCCGGCCGCCAGCGCGGCGCGGTAAAGCCACGTGAAGATCGTGCCATGCAGGCGGTTGGCCGGGGTTTCGACGAACCAGTTCAGAGAGTTTGGCGTGTTGCCGCACGGCGAGCTGGTGCCGTGCATCTCGACATACCGTTGGCGCATCGCATTCTGATTCAGCCGGAACAGGCTGGCGGCCGTCGACGCGCGGCAGCCATATGCCATAAGGGCGTGGGCGTACGTCTCGTTCTTCTCGCGCGGCAGGCGCAGTTCGCTCCAGCCGGCCTTGTCGGGCGCGCTGTTCATTCGGATTGGCGACGTGGCCATGATCTGGTGCGCCACCATTTCGTCGGTCAATTCGCTCGCGGTGAACTGATACCAGAACGTCGGCGAGTTGAAGCGCCAACGGAAGAGAGGCAGTCCTTTCATTCGCCCGAGTGCGATCCGTAATTTGTAGGTCGGTACAGACGCGAGGTAGGCGACCACCTCGGTCGTGACCCCGAGCAACGGTGCTGCGAGCACGCTCAGGTGAATGACGCTCGTGACCAGATCGAGGAAGGCCCGGTTGTGGTGCTCAACCGAGAATTTCGCCAATGCGTCCAGCGGGGGCAGTTTGCGAAAAAGCTGGTCGACCGCGACGGTCGTGGGCGTATCGTCGACAAAGCATCGCCAGTCCTCAACCGTCTCGAGCGTCGGGGCTACCATCAGGAACGGCGTGCGCAGGAGGTTTCGCAGGGAAGCCTCGTTGTTCTTGACGAGGTCGATCTCCTTGCGCTCGACGGCCAGAATATCGTTGAAGGCGCCATCCATCTCCAACAGCCACCTCATTTGGTCAACGAGGTCGAAATTTGTCACCTGGATGCGCTCAAACAACCAGTTGGGTACGTACAGTCGCTCGATCGAACGGTAGGTCTCGCGCGAATTCTTCTTGTCCATTTTTTGTATCTCTCTTCTACAGCACAGCAATAACGCGTGGCCCGTACGTATCAGGCCCGTGCGGCCGCTGTCACCTCGCCATGAAATTTCCCGATCAGGTCACCGAACGCCTGGAACAGCGGCTTGAAGCGGGCCGGGTTACCGTCAGCGGTCGCAAGCAGCTGGGCGCTGTGATATTCCTGAACGAACGCGCTAAACGCGTCGATCAGCCCGCGGATCTTCTTCTCGAGCACCTCGCCCGCTTCGATCGCCGCACGGTGTGCCTGCGCTTGTGCCTCGAGTTCGGCGAGTTGCGCCTGAGCCTCTTCAAGCCGGGCGTTGGCGGCCTTGTATTCGGCGAGCTTATCCGCCACGGCGTCTTCCAGGTTCGCATAGGCATCCGGCAGAGTCGGTACAGGTACCTCGGTCTTGACCGGATTGGCTTTCAGCCTGACGATTTCAGCGGTGAGCTGTTCGACCTCGCGTTCCGTGTTTGCGAGTGTGTGCTGCAGCGTGCTCACCTGCTTGCCAGTCGAGGCAAGCGAAACCTGAGTCTCCTGCGCTTTGGCTTTCTCGCGAGCCTGTTCCTGCCGGACGTTGGACAATTCAGCCGAAAGGCGGTCGATCTCTTTTTGCGCGTCGTCCAGTCGACCGACAGTCGCGGTTAGCTGGGATGTGGCTTCCTCGATGCTGTTGTCCTTTCCTGCAATCTGCTCTTTGAGGGATGCGACGAGCTGGGTAACTTCGCTCTTGGTGAGGGTGGGGTCCTCACGCTTCGCATCGATCACCTTCTCGACGATTTCGTCACTGATATGGTTATGGACGAGCAGTGACATGTCGCTGATCGTGAGCATTTCGACCGCGCCGATGTTGTTCGAGAACTTGTTGTAGCACCGGATGTACAGGCTGACGGACGACTTCGACTTCCGGAAGAGCTTGGTCAAAAAGGCGTAGACGAGCTCGGCGGCCATGTTCCGGACCTTTCGGGTGTCTCCCATCGTACTGACGTAATGCCCGATCACCGATGCATGGATGT
Organism: Burkholderia sp. BCC0405; assembly: GCF_902833075.1. Lineage (NCBI taxonomy): Bacteria > Pseudomonadati > Pseudomonadota > Betaproteobacteria > Burkholderiales > Burkholderiaceae > Burkholderia > Burkholderia sp. BCC0405. The sequence goes on along the minus strand of NZ_CADFEO010000029.1, from coordinate 60,982 downwards.
GTGCGAAGTTGCCGCCGATCCGCATATGTTCCTGCAGGATCTTCCGGGTCGAATGCGCGACTTCTTCGGTCTCGTGGATGATGATCCGAATCAGGTTTTCGGGCAGGTCGCCGAACATCTCGCGCGCGGTGGCACTGAGTTCGAGCTTGTCCGGCACGTGCGCGAACGTGGCAGGCAGGTCGAGTTCTTCGCTGTCCGACGCGGAATTGTCGGGGACGGTGGGATCGAAGGTTTCGTCGTTATCGGGCGTCTTCGACGGTTTCTTGGACAAAGCGTTCTCCACATTAGAGGGGGTGCCGTCCCTGGCACGGGTACGGCGGCTAGTTGGATCGGGCGGAGCCCTTCCAGAAATGAGACCCGGCGGTTTGCACCAGCTTACGCGGCGCTTTTCAGCGACAAGGGACGAAAGCTGCACGAAACAATGTGTCTTTCGCTGGATGGCGCTCGCCGACAAGATGAAACTGATTATTTCAAATTGTTAACAAATGTAAGCAAGTGGTCAGTTGTTTACGGAATATTTCTGGCTAACTTTATGGCGATGAGCCGAAAGCGCAGCCCCGGTTGGGTCAGGGACGGTCAGCCGATTGACGACGCCCCACGCTGCAGTCACGTTGATGTTGGGTTTTCCGGACTTCGCGTGCCGATCCCGTTGGGTGCGCAACCAGTAGGCGAGGTCGCGAAGGGTGACGAGGGCGAGCGGAAGATCGGGGGAGAGCGTGCAGGATTCGTGAGCAAAGACGCCGAGGCCTTGGACGTTCCAGACTGCGGGAAGCGTGCCCCGCAGAAAGGCCACCTTCGCGCGGTTCTGGCTGACCGGCGAGCGGCGTTCTTCTAGCTTGCCAGCCCGGCTGGTGGCACACGACGGTGTCGGCGGTGCTCCCGGGCACAATGGCGCCGGCCCAGTTTTTCGTCTCGATCACGAAGATGCCAAACGGCGTGACAACGAGATGATCGACTTCGGCGGTCGGATACTCGGTGCCCGGTGCGTGCAGCAGAAGCAGGGCGGTCGGGTGGGCATAGAAGTCATCGCCGCAGAGCTGGGAGAGGATGCAGCGCAACTCGGCGAGCACGCGCGCCTCGCCGACATCGCCCGAGACCTGGGCTCGCGTTACCGGCGACGCGGAAGGGCGACGCGGGTGGGATTTCGTGTACTGCTTGGACAGTGCCCAGACACCGACCAGAAGGATGAGAATCCAGAACATGTGGATGCGCCTCGTTTGTTGAAGTGACGCGTCCAGTTTGTCTCCGATTTTTCGAAGTCAAGTTCCGGAGAAAGCTATACGATTTTCTGGAGCATTCTCGGTTTCGCCCTTCAACCGGTTGCGTCGAGGCGACGTGGCCAAAGCTGTACGCGATTGGCGAGCATTCGGCGCGGCCCTCATCTCAGTGCGGCTTACCCTACCTCTATCACGCGTTCCTGACGCATCGACCTGCTCGAGCCAAGCGGCTCTGCCATTTCGCGGCCCGCCCGCGCTTTCCCTTCAATCTGCCCTGAGCGATTTCGTGCGCTGACCTCGCGGTCGCGGACGAAAGCGCTTCGCGCCGATTTCCTTGCTCGTTCCGAGCATCGAAGCCACCGGGCGTTGTCTGGACATCCCCTTGTTCGATTTTCTCTGGAGAGAAGCATGTTGAAGTCCCTGTTCACTGGCGCGTTCAAATCGCCTGTCAAGTTCCTCGCTCTGTGTTTGGCGGTCTATATCGCGGCGCACTCGATTTTTGTCGCGCTGCTGATGGTTGGCGCTGCATTCAATCACTTCAAGGGCAGTGCAAAGAAGGAGCCACGCTCGTCCGACCGCGATCACGCGGAACGTCAAGATGTTGCGGCCGAGGCTCTGCAGGGGACTGCTCGCGGTCAAGCCAGATCTGCACGTTCCGATATGCAGGCGACTACGGTACCGCAACGTCAGTATGCGAAATCGGCCGTCGTCATTCCCATGAAGGCTCGGCCGAGTTCGGCAACCGCCCAAACCCTGAAAACGGGCACGAAGTAAGTCGCCCCAGTCCGACCGTGCGAAGTAATTCGCACGGCCACCCCATCTCCCACCGGGAACCACGTTCCCGGTATGGGGAATGAGGTGCCCGGTCGCTATCCGGAGCACGCTCATGAAACCGCAAGTAGCTGGTTGGCAGCTCGACTTTTTCGGCGGAGATTCGCCGATTCTCATCACCCCCCCCAAGCCTGATCCCTTGCCGGACCCCGAACTCTGGGAGCCGCATGTGCGAGAGAAGCTTGCCGAGGCGGTGGTCTTTTTCGCCCTCGACAGCCGGCATAGCGACAACGTCCCCGAGGCGCTGATCGATTGCGCTGAGATTCTGCATCAACGGCTGTGCAATCGGCCGGTCGACAAGGTCGACTATTACGCGACGCTCGGCTGGATCATGGAGCTATGGACCGGGGCAATCCCATACCAGGTCGTCTGCGCGCTTGGACGTGTGCGACCTCGCGCCATGCAGGACGCAATCCGAGACGTTCCGCTGCTCAACTATGACTTCAACCGACTCAATCGCTGGTGCAGTGGTCAGCTGTCGCTGGAGGCACAATGGGTGGCGTAGCGATGTTCTTCACGCGCATGCTTGCACAAGCATTCCCGGGCGGTTCTCGGGCGTCGACGGTACATCAGCCGCCGCCGTCCGGCAGTGTTGAACGCACGGTCGGGACTGGCGCATCCAACGAAACGTTCGTGACGATCGATGGGATTACCCACCTGTTCGTTGATGAAGGCGACTGTGTGGCCGAGTTCATACCGGCCTTCGACGATGCGCCCGGCGATACGATGTTCGGCACGAAGATCCTGCCGGCACTCGCGCCGCATTGGGCTCTGTTGCATCAGCACACAGTTCCGCTGAAGGATGCGATCACAATCTCAATTCGTCGCGAAAGCGTGCCGCCGTCTCCCGGTTCGGGCGTCACTTCAAACACGGCAGTCTCGGTTTCTCGGTCGCCGCACGCGTCAGCCGCTCCGCAATTTGCATCTGACAATGAAGGAGAGCTACGCGGCTCAGAACCAGCGCGCGAATCCAGAAGACCTAGAAATCAGCGCGCTGGCGGCGATGACATGGGGCATTCAGCCACCGTCAAAGGCCGCATCACGGGTTGGGGCGAAGAAGAGTTTCCCAATCGGCGCCCTGGAAAGCCTCCCACCTACACGTCGTTCGCGTTGCGTCTCGAGACGCGGGGCGGCGATCGAGTGCTGCAGGGCGAAGGCCTGAAAGAAGCGATCAACGAATGTGGTTGCCGCGTCGGCGACGTCGTCGCGGTGAAGCGTCTTCGCAAGATCAAGGTGCCGGCGTTCCGCCAGGAGGACGGTTCACCAATTCTCAAGAACGGCCAGCAAGTCCTGTGGGACAAGTGGCTGTGGTCAATTACCAAGTGAAGGAGTTCTAGATGGCATCTGTTAACAAAGTGATCCTCGTCGGGAACCTCGGCGCTGATCCGGAAGTGCGGTATCTGCCGAGCGGCGACGCTGTAGCGAATGTGCGTCTTGCGACGACCGATCGCTACAAGGACAAAGCGTCCGGCGACTACAAGGAAATGACCGAGTGGCATCGCGTCTCGTTCTTCGGCCGGCTGGCCGAAATCGTGAGCGAGTACCTGAAGAAGGGCAGCTCGATCTACGTGGAAGGCCGGATCCGCACACGGAAATGGCAGGGCCAGGATGGACAGGACCGTTACTCCACCGAGATCGTTGCAGACCAGATGCAGATGCTCGGCGGCCGCAACAGCGGAGGCCGTGGTGAGGGCGGTGGTCACAGTGGTGATGGTGACTTCGAACAGGGTACGCGTCGGCAGCCGGCCGCTCCTGCATCGCGCTCGGCAGCCGGCCAACCGTCTTCGAACCCCTCGGCGCGTCCTCCGCAGTCGGCGCTTCCGCCGGCTCAGACGCAGTCCTATGGTGGTGGTGGCGGGTTCGATGAAATGGATGACGACATCCCATTTTGATTTGACCCTATTTAAATTTCGCAAGCTGATGGTGCTCCCGTAAGGGCTCACCGTTCGATTGTTCTCTCCCGTTTCATCTCACCTTTCGCGAGCTGTCGTGCCCTCGGGCGCGGCAGCTCGCCGTCCATCGTTCCTCGCGTAGTTCATATCCAGCTGACGTTGCTGAACCAAGTCGACGCGCTCGCGCGCGGCTTCGTTGAGCAAGCGTTTCTGCGCCTGTCTCAGGCATCGAAAAACCCGCAGTCCAACAGGAGAAATCCGTGAACGAGAAGTGCTTTTGCCTTTTGTCCCGTTCGGGGTTCTCCGTGTCGCGTCGATCCGGCGCGACGTTGGGGACCACTGCGGAAGAGAGGCTTTGTGATCCAACTGTGCTGGCCATCCGAGTGATGGCGGCATGCGTTTCCGCCGTCGGGCGAATGGAGGACGAATCATGCGTGAGCTGAACAAACTGGTTCTCTCGAACCTGGACTGGTCGAATATTTTTCCGCATTACATCGACAGCCGATTTTTGAGTGGAAAAGGGCGGTGGTGGACGTGTCCGCTTTGCGATGGGGAAGAAACCTTCCGAATCTATCCGGCTGCGAGAGACCCCAACGGTGGTTGGCATTGCGCCCGCTGCCTGAAGGGCGGTACGGGCGTGCAACTGATCCACGAGGTGACGGGCAAGCCGTATCGCGAGATCTACTACGAGCTCGAGACGGGCAACTATAACGGTGGGATTTCCGCCGCGGTGGTGCGCAAGGCGAAGCCTGCTCCTGCCCGACCTGAGAAAAGCGACGAACAGAAGCGTCGCGAAATGCAGGCCGCGTGGGATGGTGCTGCTCCGGTGACTGTTGATTCGCCCGTCTGGACGTATCTGTCCGCGCGGATCCCCGGGCTGCGGCCCGAGTGGATTGGACGCGACGTGCGCTGCCACCCTGGCATGGAGTACATCGGTGCCTGTGGGAAGAGGCAGGGAAAGTTTCCCGTGATGCTCCAGCGCGCACGATCGCGAGCCGGTAAGCCGCAGCGTGTCCATCGTACCTACCTCACGGTCGAGGGCGGGAAGGTTCCCTTTCTCACGAAGAACGGGAAGCCGCGGGCGAAGCTGGAGATGAGCGCGCCGGCCGGTAGTTTCGGTTCGTCGGTGCTGCTCAACACGACACGTTCTCGAACGCTTGCTCTGGTGGAAGGCGCCGAAACCGGCTTCGCGGTCGTCGCACGGTATGAGAATCGCATCGAGGTCCGCTGCCTGTTGAATTGTGGTGGCCTCGAACATGCCGATATCAACTGGGACGACTACGACCACGTGATCATCTATGCCGATCACGACAAGGTCGACAAGCGCCGCGGTTTCAGGCCGGGTGAGCATCACGCGCAGGTCCTTGCCGATCGCATTCGTGCGCACGGTAAGCGCGTTTCGATCGTGAAGTCGGTCGTCGAAGGCGTGGATTTCTGCGACGTGTGGAAGCTGCAGCACCAACGACGTACGCAGCTGCGTGATCGCGTACAGGCGCGTCAGCTGGCGCGTGAGGAAACGCGGAAGCGGAACCTCGCGCAAATCCGCGGTAACAGGATGTGTGCAGCAATGTGAATTCGACGCCGGCATTCGCCGGCACTCTTTTCTTACCCGGTGGGGATACGTCCCCACCGGGCCGTATTCCGCCGGGCTACATCACGAGGTGAATGATGGGCTCGTTTCGACTTGTGCTGGATGAGTTTGAAGTGGTCGCCGCATCGGCGGCAGCGGCGCCTGAGGGGGCAACGGATCTTTCCGAAGCTCCGCGTTTCGACGTGATCGACCGACTGCTTGAAGGTGACGATCGCTTCATCCTGAGGGATGAAGCCTTCCAGCCGGCGGTTGACTTCTGTATTGCTTGGCTCGAAGAGAAAGAGAAGAGCAGAAAGCACTAAATCTGACGGCAAGCGGCTTCCTTCGGGAAGCCGCATTTTGTGCGCCCAGCATGGGCGCACTCCTGCGGGTGTAAGTCCCGCCGTAAGTTGGTCACAACGAACGAAGTGAAGCGCAAGTGCATGAGTGTGACCGAGTGTGGGAAGGAAGCGTGGAGCGTAAATCGCGAGCCGATGGACAAGAACCGTATAGAAGGCATTGCTGAGCAGGGCGAGCGGGCAAAAGACCGCGAAGCTCTTGTGACCAAGGCGAGGCGATGTAAATACGGCGGTTGTGCGGTGAAGGAGTGCGTTCTTACCTGGGGAGACCTTGTTTTACGTCTGAAAGGGCGACGGTGACGAGCCGGAGCAAGGAGTCAGCAGAGGCCATAGTAGCCGCTAGCTAGGGGCGAAGGGCCGAACGAGTAGGAGAGTGATCGGTCATGTCGTTCGAACGGGCAAGGCATCAGAAGTTCGGGAAACCGGAGCGAATCGCGGAGTGGCGAGGTGAAGCTTCGTCGGATGCGGGGCGCGATGAAGCACGTGCGGCACGGCGAGAATCCGAAAGCTCAGGATGGGAGGACCTGCTAGTGCAGGCCCTTTCGACCACGAACATGGTGTTGGCATGGAAACGTGTCAAAGCCAATCGTGGCAGTGCAGGGGTTGACGGACGGACGATCTCCGAAACGGCGAAATACCTGAAGACGCACTGGCCGCAGATTCGGAAGGAAATACGAGACGGAAGCTACCGGCCTTCAGGCCGTGCGGCGCGTTGAGATTCCGAAGCCCGACGGTGGAGTGCGGGAACTGGGGATTCCGACGGTGACGGATCGACTGATTCAGCAAGCCCTTCTGCAAGTCCTGCAACCGTTGATTGATCCTAGCTTCTCCGAACACAGCTACGGCTTCCGGCCGGGCCGGCGAGCGCGTGACGCGGTGCTGATGGCACAAAGTCATGTGCGGGACGGCTACGACGTAGTCGTCGACGTGGATCTGGAAAAGTTCTTCGATCGAGTCAATCACGACGTTCTGATGGAACGGCTATCAAGGCGAATCGAGGATAAAGCTATTCTTCGGCTGATCCGCCGATACCTCACGGCCGGGGTCATGGACGGCGGGATCACCAAAGAGCGATTTGAGGGAACGCCGCAAGGTGGTCCGCTATCGCCCCTCTTGGCGAATGTGTTGCTGGACGAGGTGGATCGAGAGTTGGAGCGGCGCGGGCATCGGTTCGTGCGCTACGCCGACGACTGCAATGTTTATGTACGCAGTCGACGCGCGGGTGAACGTGTACTTGACGGGTTACGCTGCCTCTACTCAGCTCTACGCTTGAAGGTCAACGAGTCCAAAACGGCGGTTGCACCTGCGACGGGTCGAAAGTTCTTGGGATACGAGTTGTGGCGTCACCCAAGTGGCCAAGTCAAATGTGCGGCTTCGTTTAAGGCGCAGGACGCCTTCAAGCAGCGTATCCGGGAGATTACGCGTCGGTCGGGCGGCAGCAGTATGTCGACCGTGGTGGAACGACTACGGCAATACGTGCCCGGGTGGAAGGCGTACTTCCAACTGGCACAAACACCGAAGGTGTTCCGCCGACTGGACGAGTGGATCAGACACCGGCTGCGTGCACTGCAGCTCAAGCACTGGCGTCGGGGTACGACGGTCTATCGAGAACTACTAGCGCTGGGCGCGTCGGAATCATCTGCGCGGAAGGCCGCTGGGCATAGCCGCCGATGGTGGCACACCAGCGGGCGGGCACTGCATCTCGTGCTCTCCACTGGTTACTTCGACCGGCTCGGCGTACCCCGGCTCTCATAACCTCAACTGCTCGAACCGCCCGGTGCGGACCCGCATGCCGGGTGGTGTGGGAGGGGAACGGTCAGGCTTCTGACCGCCCCTATCCCGATTTTAGTTGCGCCCAAGAAATCGAACGACGAAGAAAATGACCTTGAACATCCGCCACATCCCACTGGCCCAATACGCACCGATCCCGCCAACAAGGAGACACAGATCCGCGATGTCTCCCGCGCCTCGGTTGTGCATGAAGGCACCGGCCATGAAGAGCAGCGAGTACGCCAGGACGAGGATGATCCGCCGCACGACAAAAGGTAGGGCGCGGAAGCCGCGGGCGATCGCGGACAGTCCTCCGGTGACGGCCTTCATTCCGCGTCCTTGGTGTTTGCGACGCGGGCGTGCCACGCGGCGACGAAATACTCGGCGGCGATAGCGGCCGCGACAACGGCGAGCCAAAAGAACGGGGACGCCAGCTTATGGACCAATTCCCCGCTTCGGATCCAGTCGATCAGTTCCAGCATGTTTTCTCCTTATATTCCGGCGCGTGGCGTGGGACACGTCTCGATCACCGACCTCGTACTGCTATTCTCTCAGGTCTAAACAAAAAGCAAGGCGCGAATAGACGGACCGACGGTTGGTCACATCCAAGCGCCGAGCTGCTCGTGAAGTGATTCATCAAAGCGTGCGCCATCAAGACTTCCGTCGCCGACGCTGAGCACTTCAAACCCCTCGCCACCGCCCGTGCTCGACGGACGTACCGGCTCGGACTGGCGTGAAGGCTGCGTAACGACCGGCGCCAGCGATGCGCCGCCGCCGCGCCCGGTCAACTCCTGACGCAGCGCCGATTCTGCCAACGCTTTGAGCAAGGCGGCCCGGCGACGGGCCGACGGACACGCGCTCAGCCGCTCGAACAGCAGCGGCGACACGAGCTCGTTGATCGTGATGGTCATCTCGATCTTGTCGCTCATGTCTGCTCCTTACCGGCGTTCGCGGGCGACGCTCGATTCCCCGACCAGCAGGAATCCGCGAACGTTCGCGAGACACGGCGCGTCGATGACCTCGATGACAACGCGCGGGAACGCGTAACGGATGACGGACGCATAGAGTGCCGCACCGCCACCGGACAGGATGATGGACCGGACGTTTGCCAGGCGGCCCACGTTGTTCTGCATTTCCTTCACGACGCCCGAGATCAACGGCTGAGCTTTTTCGAGATAGGGCGCGAGGTCGATGTTGTTGCCGTAGAAGAAAAACGGCGTCTGCTCGCGCAGCGCTTTGTCGATCCGTTCGATGTCCTCCACCGCGTCACCTTGGTCGCGTGCGATCAGCTGCGCGATGCGCTGGTAGATCTGAGATGCGCCGCCGGGCATGCCGCCGCTGCGCTTGTCGTCCATCGCGAAGCCGGTCGCGTACACCCAGTCGGTCGTGAAGTAGCCGACGTCGACCACGAGATGTTCGACGTCGCGACCAAACCCACCGTTGCGGTTGCTGGACGCGAGGACGAGCGAGCCAAGCGGTTGCGGGATCACCATCACCTTGTCGACCTTCACGCGGCCGGCACCGAAATCCAGCGTGCCGGTGAAACGCTCCATCAACTCGGCGGCGTACTTCTTCAGGTTATGAACCGGCAGGCCGAGAACCAGGCGCTCGATGTGCGTCACGCCGGCAAAGTGGATCGCACCGAAGAGCAGCGCGGCGTAGTTGTTCGTGAGTATGTAGTCGTCGGCAAGTGCACGACCGGTGTTCCCGTATGCCGCCGTCAGCGACACATCCGGACCGACCTCATACTCGACCTGGTCGATCACGATCGTTGCGACCTTCCGCGCGGTGAGGACGCTGTCGCCGTATCCGGCGATCGAGCGGCTTGCCGCCAGCGGTGCGAGGGAGGGGAACATGCCGGTGGCGACGTTGTTGTTCCCGGCGCGGTGCGCGTACTTCGTGTTGCCGTAACCGACGTCGATAGCAAAGACTGCAGTTTTCAAGGGCGACTCCTTCGGTCGAAAGTGTGAGATGGCAGGTGCAACGTCGAACCTGAAGCCTGACTCCGGCACGGCCGCTATTCGAAAGTCCTAGATAAAGTCGGACATTGAGTGCTGGCTGATTTCGAAGTCGGACATAAAGTGGGAGATTGCAGTGGCGAGCCCTCGAATCTCCCGGATAAAGTCCGAGATTGCGTGATCCAGTCTATCGAGCGGTTCGCGAAGTCAAGTTTTGGAAAGCGGCGCACTTCCCGCCACCTTTCGCGCGGCCGAGCGTGACAAAACGGCCTAATCTGGACATCACCTACCGCGTCATCGACGCATCGACTCCGAGCGCCAGGCGCTCACACCTCCCTTCCGGCCCGTTCTGGGCCTCCAACGCAGTGAAATGACCGGGCCGCACATTGACGCGGCCTTTTTCTGAAGCAAATCAAGTACACAGTGGTCCACCTTGAGGACCCCTGGACAGTGCGATATCCATACGATCGGCGGCGGTTTGCCGCAATGGGACGCAATGAGGACATGTGGACACCGGACACCGGACAGTCCACGCGGCCTCAATTGCGTCTGCTCACGCCCTTTCAGCGAACGAGCTGGGTGCGTTCAGGAAGCCCGACACACCGCGGCCGACATGAACGTGCTTGGGGGCGGGGGAAGTCTTGCGATCCGGAGAGACCGGCGTCGCGATTCCCTGATTGGAAGAAAGAACGGTAGGCGCAGCCGTAACCCAAATGCGCAACAGGAATTGCCCGGCACATAGCCCGGCGTCGGCGACCGCGAGGTCCGTCGGCGTCGAGACGCGCAAGCGTCCGGCTGGCAGGGTAGCCACGAAGCTGGACTGTGCGGAGGCAATCCGCGCAGCGCGTCCGACAAGCGGGCGCGAAATGATCGGAGACGGTTTGCGCGAAGCGCGAGCTGCGTCGGTCATGGCAGCAGGTTGGACGGTCGGAATGCATGCTCTTCCCATGCATCGGGCTGATCGGATGGAATCGCTAAAGGACAGGAAGCAGCAAGACCGCGCCGGCGGAATCCGGCAGAGCCGTCTGCGCGAAAGCGATGGCGGAAGCGGGATAGTCCAGTGCGGCGCCAGGTAGGGGTGGCCCGCTGGAAAGGTGAACGTTTATGGTTCAGTGCTCGAGGTCGAAGTTGAGCGCGCTGGGGCGTCCTGAAATCCGGCGTGGAGCTTTCGCGGAGCGCGCATTGCCTCCTTGACGGAGGGGCCGCGCGTCGTACGATGGCTCGCGCATAGGTGGCGATGCTTGCCCTCGTGAATGCGGCGAGGACATCGCGGAGCGAGCTCCACTGAACGTTGCGGCGAGCTCGGCATGTCGATTGATTGAATTGAGCGGTGGGAGATTCCCGCCGGGTGTGAGCGGCGTTGGCCGCAAGGAGTAGATGTATGGCTGCGATCCTCAACGTGCGGGCTGTTGTGGGCCGCTATCGACTGGCGCCCGAGTTTCGCGACGCGCTGCTGGTTCTTTTCGATCAGCACGTCGCGGAGATTCATAGCACGACACGAATCAGCAAACGTGCGTTGTCGATCAAGACGCAGGAATACCGGGCGACTGCGATCTGCAAGGCGTTTGTCGAATTGCGCGAGGGCGGCTTCGCGTTGCAAACGCCCTGGTCGTTGAAGACCAAGCACGTCGAGTACCTCGTCGATCGATGGGTGAACGAAGGGCAGTCGGGCGGCACGATCGAGAACAAGCTCACGTACCTGCGTGCACTCGCGCAGTGGCTAGGCAAGGCCAACCTTGTCGGTACGCTCAGCGACTACGTTGATCGACGTGCGGCAGGCCTCGAGCGCAGCTATGTGGCGACCGAGGACAAATCGTGGGTGGCGAACGGCGTTGATGCGGTGGCGAAGATTGAAGAGATCGCGCAAACGTGTCCGTACACGGCAGTGCAACTCAAACTGCAGGCGGCGTTCGGGCTGCGCGTCGAAGAGAGCTTCATGCTTCGCCCATTGGAAGCGGTGCGCGATCCGCACAACCTCGCGGTGACGCGTGGAACGAAGGGCGGTCGGCCGCGCGAGGTGCCGATCGAGCGAAAGATCGAGATCCTGGAGGAGGCCGCGCGCCTGAGCAACGGCGTGACGGGATCCACGATACCCGCTGGCCGCTCGCTGAAGCAATGGCGCGACTGGTACTACTACGTGCTCGCCAAGCACGGCGTGACCAAAGGCGGTATCGGGGTGACGAGTCACGGGCTGCGCCACGAGTATCTGCAGACGCTCTATGCTGACGTCGCCGAGGTGCCGGCACCGATCAAAGGCGCGTCAGCACGTCCCGATCCGGCGGCACATGAGGATGCCAAGCGACGGGTGGTCGAGGCGGCAGGGCATAGCCGCCCGTCGAAGGCGAATGCCTACTTGTCCACATTTGCGCGGCAGGACGAAATGCGGAAGATGCCGCCAACCGTCGACGAGGCAAAGGCTGCGCTGGAGGCGTCGAACGGAAGCAAGAGCCACGCTGCTGCGGCGCTGGGCATCTCGCGGCAGGCGTTGTACCGAATGCTCGGTGCGCAGGCGAGAGAAGCGACCTGATTCGGGGTGCAGGCGCCGGCGACGTGCGGAGATTAGGGGCGCGAAGATGTAGCCGCGCAGAATGCGCTTGAAATCAGGGGGTGATATTGGAGTTGCGGCGGGCCGCGGCTCGATACACTGAGTGTGTCTCTCTCAGGTTCTGGCACGGCCCTCGGATTCAGCTAGAACCATCGTTCAGCCGGCGAAAGCCGGCTTTTTTTCGCCCGCAGTATCGGCGCGAGCGCGCGATCCTATCTTTCGTGGAAGTGCTTATCGTGCCGTGCGTGATGTCGATCGCGATGAGGATCACCATCGAGTTGTAGCAGCGCAGCTATTCGGACGCAATCTGCCTCCCTCGACTACCACCGATCTCTGTCCGGCATGGCGTCGACGGCAATAGCGATTCGGTCCTCGAACAGAAAATCGCGGTGCTCGCTCGGCGAGTGAATTTTCGGGAATTGGACATAGTCCGCGCCGTCGACGTCGATCCATTTCGCAAGCTGGACGAGCTTCCGGTATCGCCCGGCGTCCTCGAGCACGGGTGCAATCGGCCAGGTGTCGAAGGTGACGACGGTCGCGTCGACGATGCGTTGCGCCAGCATCTTGAATATCGGGCCGACTTCGTTCCAGTCTCCTTCGACGCGGGCTAGCATGTCGAGGACCAGCTGCGTGTCGCAGGCGCCGAGTTCCCTTTCGATCAGGCCGCGTAAGTCTTCTTTTAATACCGCAGGGCGATTCAAGCGACGGTTCCAGGTTTCGGCGCATCGGTCCTTCGCCGCAGTCTCGTCGTCGCCAATCGCTTCCCACTGCGTCGACATGCCGCAACCAGTGCAGTAGATGCAGACGATCGGCTCGGTCTGAGGGGCTTCGGGCGGGCGGGGCATTACATCGCCGATTCGCGGGGGACCGCCGAAACGGCCGAACTGGCTGAAATCGAAGAGGCGATTCTCATCGCCGTCAACGAGTCGTTGGGATCGGCCGACGGTCGGCCGGCCGCCACAATGCTCACATGGATAGAGCTGTTCGATCATTTGTCGGAAGGTTGTAAGTTTCTCGTCGCCGGCATTATTGCTGTTTTTGCAAGGTAGCAATACCGAGAAAAGCGCGGATATTCCTTCCGATTAATTAAGGGTCCGGCAAATTAACGTCGAGATGCGCGTTTCTCGGTAGCGTGAATAAGGGCCAGGAGTGATTCGGTAGACGTTCCCGAATGCCCGATTTCTTCAGAGAATGCCAGGGTGCCACCACTTGGGTCGGTAGGAAATACCCGTCGAGCGGCCTGGTCATTCGCGACGACCCACAAATGCCACGCGCGTGCGTAATGCCACCACGTTCCAGCACGATCGAGTTCGGCCCACGACGCTCGAAACTCAAGGATAGCGCCGAAGCTGGTGAAGACCGCGCAACGCATGCCATGGGCATCGGTGACCGCGACGGCGAGTTGACGGCCGCCGGAGATCGAGTCGGCCCGGTGGCACGCCATGGAGAGGGTGGGGAAACGCGGGCCCCACTGGTCCGTGCGGGAGATCGCGCGTTGAAGGAACAGTGCCTTGCCGTACATTGAAAGCGTCCTAGTTGAGAAGATGCCTCCATGATGCTCGGCGCGGGGCGAAGTCAAGTTCCGATAGATCAACGCGCAGCGGGGGGGAGTCGTACGGCGGCTAGGTCGGTCAGGTCGATGTTCCATTCGACCGCCTGGATCCCGCGCGCGAGTCGAAGGCGCTGCTTTTCTCGCTTGCGAGCTTCATACTCGGCCATGCCGTTCATGCCATAGACCTCGACGTGCGTCGGCGCCGCCGTGTCAGTGAGGACGAAATCCGGCAGCATTTCAGCTCCAGCTTCGAGACGGATGGGCTTGTCGAAGCTGCGGCCTTTGCCGACGAGCCGATTCGCCATCGCGACTTCGTGGATTGAGTCGCAGCTGATGTAGCTGGAGGAGCAAAGCATCGCGGCGAGGTCGACCACGACGTGATGGCCCTTGGAGGTACGTTCGATCACGAGAATGGCGGCGACTCGTGCGGCACGGTCGCCGAGTGCGCGTAGTGCGTGCGCGTATCGCTTCTCGGCGAGTGCGATCAAATCGCTGCTGCAGTAGTAGCGCTTCGCGCTCTGGCGCAAGGTGATTGATCGGCCGTATGGGGTCGTGCCGATCGCCAAGATTTCGCCGATGACCAGGCCGCGATGGTTCGTGCCGTCACGCTGGCTGACGCGATCGAGGAACGCATCGAATTCGGCGTTGATCGCTGCTCGATCTGCCTCCTGGAACCTGCGCATGACATGCAGGACCTTTTCGGCTGGTTCGCCGTTGATAACGGCGTCACCAACCTCCGCGAGGAGACGCGCATTGCAGACACCCCAGTTCCGGGCTCGATCAGCACCAGACCAGCGGTTGAGGCCGGCGACTTGCCAGAGTGCTTGGAGGAAGCCGAGGAGCGGCGCTGACCGGCGCGACGTAGTGGGGCTGCCGATTTGGCGAGCGCTCTTTGACGTGGTGCCGACCGTGCGTTGTGTGAGGGCGACGGCGAGTTTCGCCCTCATCCCGGCCGCGGTGGCAACTATGCCCGGCAAGGTCTTGCCAGAGTCGCTTCCACTTCCGTTCGGGTCTTTGTGGAACGAGCAGGACCGGCGATCGTGCAACGGCCCTTCCTCCGGCCACCCCGCGAGATGGAACAGGCTGCCGTATCGGCGGATCTGAAGGCGCAGCGGGGCGGCCACGCCGCGGCATAGGCACTGCGCGTAGCCTGGATTGACCTTCGCGCGCTCGAGCTGCCGAACGAAGGCGGCGGGATTTTCCTGGACGTCCTCGAGTGGGACGGCGATGCCAGCGAATGAAACCTTGATCGAAGATTTGTTTGCCGTCATTGGGTGCTCCGATCAATCGTCCCGGAGAAGTCGGTGGCCTTACCGTACCGGGCGATCAGCCGGTACGCGCCCAGCGTCGAATTCTCCATCGCGTGTGTCGTGACATCTGTCGGCGGATTGCTGTTCGAGTTCATCATGTGTGGGTTAGATCCATTCGTTTATCGGTGGGTGTCTGAGTGTCGGCGGGACGTACTCCGTACCCGTGTCCTTGTCGATCAAGAGCCACTGACCGTTGGAGAGCCGCGTCACGTGGCAGTGCGGATGACGCATCTGCATGATTCGAGTTGCGCGGCCGCGCTCGTAGTGCCGAACGGTTGCCATCACGAGCCGGACGGTAATCGCGGTCGCGACGAGCAACGAGGTGACTGCCAGGGTCGCGAGGTATAGCCAAGCTGCGTCGCCGCCGAACTGGGTGACCAGTTCGCCAGCAGCCTTGCCGGGTACCGTTAGAGTCCGAAAGTACACGTTCGAGAGCGCCAGCGTGAGGACTCAGCTCGCGCGGCGACGGCGACACCCGTCGCGATCGCGGCGAAAAGGACCGAGCACCATCGCGAGTCCTACCGAAAGAAACACGACGATCGCATACGACCACCAGAGGCGATTACCTAGCTCCGTAGCCAGTGCTTCGATCGGCCGCTGCTCGAAACTTTTCGACTGGCAGATCGGGGAAGCCGGAAGCGCATGGGCAGGAACCTTGTCCTTGCAAACTTCGATCGAAAGCGAACCGGGCCGCGCGGGCGGGTTGGTCGCTGTCTGCGCGGCGAACTGCAAAACCTCACGCGGAATCGTCTCGAAGGAGAAGTTGCTATACAGCGCGAGCACGCCACCCAGGATCATGCTCGGAATCACGAAGAAAACGTAGAACGCCAGTTTGGCGACGAAGAAGGCTTGGCTGATGGGATAGCGGATGCGGTCAAGAGGGACGCGCTTGGAGAGATCGTTCATTTTGTGACTGCCCGGTTGGAGTGACATGGGCGACGGATGTGCCCACCTCAACCATGCAACTCCAGGCGGGCAGAGATGACGGAGAAAGCGCACCTGTTTTCCGCAGCTTTTCGCAAAACCCCGCTCAACCGGTTGCGTGAAGTTGTCGATGCTCAACAATTGAGCATTGACGCGCAAGCGCCGCCAGGCTTGGCAGCGCATGACTTATCCACAAGCTTGTGCAGCGCAATTGTGGGTATCTCGACCGCTCGACAAGCGGCGTGAAAGCGTGCCCGAACCAGACCGCATATTGAGGCGGCGGGTTCGGCATCCCGCTTTACCATCTCGTCCACCTACCGCGTCTACGACGCATCGACCAATGGCCGCGCGCGGCCCACCTTCTTTACCCCTACGGGATCACACCCGTCGGGAGTGCTCTCCCGTCACCAATTTGGAGAGCACCATGTCCGTATCAATCGTCTGCACGCTCGAGGTTGCAGCATGAGCCGTAAGAGCGCAGAAAGAAGGTTCGCACGCGCGGCTGACCCACATCAGGCCGAGCTCGTGAAGCTGATCCAGCAGTTTGGCTACTCGCACCAGACGAACACGGTGTTCGCCGACTTCGTCGAGATGGCCGCAATCGCACTGAGCAACAGCGTCGACAAACCACAATTTGACACGCGCGAGAAGCGCTACCTGGAGATCGTCGGAAAGTACAAGCCTGACGAGGTTCAACTGTTTGCACGGATGTTCGCTGAGCTGACGCTTTCGTTCGAGCATCGACTCGGCGTCGACGACGACCTGCCGCCGGGCGCATTGCCCTGTTCGGGAAACCTGACCGACGTGCTCGGCGAGACGTACATGATGATGGGCATCGGTAACGACCGGGCGGGCCAGTTCTTCACGCCATATAGTGTTTCGCGCCTGATGGCAGGCATAACGATCGGCAGCCGAAGCGAGGTCATCGAGCAGGAGGGGTTCATGCGCATGCAAGAGCCTGCATGTGGTGCAGGTGGCATGGTCATCGCGACGGCAGACGCATTGCTTTCGATTGGCCAAAACTACCAGCAGACCATGCACGCAACCTGCATCGATATTGACGCACGCTGCGTCCATATGACGTACCTGCAGCTGTCGATGATGCATATACCCGCGATCATCGTGCATGGAAATGCGCTCACAATGGAGGTGTGGGGCATGTGGTACACCCCGGCACATATCCTAGGCGGTTGGCGGGCGAAGCTCCGACAGCGCAGACAGGCGGACGCTCTGCGCGAAGTACTAGCGCTAGAGCGAACGAGCGTCCGTCCCGACTCTGGTGCGGAGCCAGTTCGGGATGGCGAATTATTGCTCGTCGAGGAAGTCGTTGCGGTTGCTGCCGTTGAGGAGCCGGCGGCGGAAATGCAAACGAGCGACGACGCTCTTTGTGATCTCTTCGACGCGGCGGTTGCGGAGTCGAAGGCCAGCATCTTCGATGCCGTCGACCAGCTGGCCCTCTTCTAGGCGGCCGCGGTGCGCCTGTCTTCTTAACTCAGGCCCGATCTCTTGATCGGGCCTTTTTCGTTGCGTGATCGATGAAAGCTAGGTGTTTCTTTCGGGCTTTCCGGCGAGCTCTCGAAAATTCAAGCGGTATCTTTTCCTCATCTACCGCGTCTCTGACGCATCGACTCAGCCGGCGTCGCCGGCATTCCTTTTCAACCCCATCGGGAACCACTCCCGATCGGGGGCAGGTTCCCTTTACGGAGAACCTGCAATGCAACAACCGACTCTTCCCCTGCGCCGAATCAAGCGCGCACACAACCCGCGAAAGTACTTCGACCCGGTAAAGATGATGGATCTTCGTGCCAGCGTTCGCGAGCACAAGATTATTGAGCCAGTCGTCGTGCGCGCTATTGACGATCCCGACTTCGATGCTGAACTCATCATCGGTGGCCGCCGTTGCGTCGCAGCTGAAGCTGAGCTGGGTCTCGACTACGACATGCCGATTGTTTACCGAAACGTCGGTGACGTGGAGGCGCGAACCCTTGCGCTGGTCGAGAACATCCAACGCGATGATCTGGCTCCCTCGGAAGAGGCGATCGACGCGGCCGAGCTGGTCGGCATGCACAAGGGAGATCGAGACGAGGCCGCACGCGTCCTCGGATGGTCCCGCCAGAAGCTCGACAGCCGCCTCGCCCTCATGAACTGCAGTATGAGCGTGCTGGAAGCGCTCAATACTCGAACGATCAACCTTGGTCATGCGGAGCTGCTCGCTGCAATCTCGAAAGAGAATCAAGACAAGGTCTTGCCGGTCATCGTCGCTGAAAAGCGATCGGTTGCCGACGTGAGAAAGCTGGTTGAGTCTGTCGCGTGTGCGTTGAGCACTGCGATCTTCGACAAGGAGGCGTGCACTAGTTGTCCGCACAACTCGTCGACGCAGTCGGCTCTATTCGGCGAGTCCATCGCGACCGGCAACTGCACAAACCGCGCGTGCTTCAGCGAGAAGACCGAAAAGCAGCTTGAGGCGACCGCTGAGAGCCTGCGTGAAGAGTATCCGGTCGTCCGCATTGTGCGGGCCGGCGACAACCACACGCGAGTCCAGCTGGCGGTTGACGGGCCGAATGGTGTGGGTGAGGCGCAGGCGAAAGCTTGCCATGGCTGCCAGAACTACGGCGTTGCCGTCAGCGGGCTGCCCGATTCCATCGGCAAGACCTTTCGCGGACAGTGTTTCGACACCGTCTGCAATATGCGAAAGGTTGCGGATCGGATTACGGCTGAGAAGGCAGCGGCGAAAGCTTCGACCTCTGACGCCAAGGGCTCGCCCGCTTCGATCAAAGCAGCGGGCAAGAGCGCGGCGAGCTCCGATGCGTCCGCGCCGGCGGCCGTCACCGTGGTCGCCGAATCGGACCGAGTGAAGCAGTATCGCGAGGCGCTCTGGCGAAAGGCGTTGCGTCGCGAAGTCGTGAAGGATGCTGGGCTGGCCCGGCAATACTTGATCGCGATCGTCCTCGCCGGCTATGCGCGGCAGATCAAGGAGGAGGCTTTCCGGTCGGTATTCGAGAAGGTGACCGACGAGAAGGCGCCGGCGGCCGATTTCGGCAAGGCGCTTTCGCTGAGCGCCTCCGCGAACGATGAGCAGCGGGCCACGCTGATGACCGGCATGCTTGTCGCGGCGATCGAAGGCCTCGATGTGACCTACCTCCGCCAGCTCTGCAAGCACCACAACCTCGACCTGACTCGGCATTGGAAACTCGACAAAGAGTTTCTGGAGCTCGTCACCAAGGCCGAGATGATGGTGATCGCGGACGAGCTTGGGTTGCGCGCGGCGATGGGAGACAACTTCAAGAAGGTGTTCTCCAAGTCGAAGGCTGATGTCATCACCGCGTTGCTTGCTGTCGAAGGGTTCACCTACGAAGGCAAGCTCCTGAAGGTCCTCAAATTCTGAAGAGCGGCAGGCCGTTGGCCGAACCGCATCGACATCTTGCGCCGCCTCGTGCGGCGCTTATTTTTTTCTGGAGTTTTCTATGTTTCAAGAACTGGAGTTGCTGATTCGCTCGGCGGAGAAAGTCGTGTTGTCGTTGGCGATGGAAGGCGATCGCATCGTCGTGGTCGTGATTCCGTCCGGTGGTAAGGATGCCGCGCTCCGGCAACCCCTGATCCTCAAGGCGTCGGCCGCGGAGCTCGATGAGGGCTTCGCAGCCGCCGTCCGGAGCTTTACGGCCGCGCACCAGTCGCTTGGCGAACAGGTGCAGGCGACCAACGCCATTCTCGAAGCGCAGCAGCAGACGCAGGTGAAGAAGGCGCAGAAGGTACTGTCGAAATCGTCGACGCCGGCGGCCGCGCAAGCGTCCACGGCGGACGACGCCGACGACGACGGAGATGGCGAGGGTGCAGCCGCACCGTCGGCCGCGCCGACGCCGTCGCCTGCTGCAGCCGAGCAAAAGCCGGCCGGCACGGATCTGTCCTCGTTGCTCCTGTGAGGTGAACCATGTCCATCAGCATTGCAGCGTTGGTACGCGAGTTCACCTACAACGGTATGGCGCTCATGGATCCCGGCCCGGCATTCTCGGCGGACCAGGTGCGTGATCTATACACCGCCCAGTATCCGGAGCTGACGACCGCTGCGGTCGACGGCCCCGATATCAAGGGCGAGGTGGCGCACTACAAATTCGTCCGCGCAGCGGGTGCCAAGGGCGCCCATGCGTAAACGCGATCTACTCAAAGCCCTGTCCATTCCGGATGGTGGCTTCAACCAACAGGAACCGGCCGAAAGGCCGGTTTTTTTATATGACGAGGAAATGCGGAAATGTTCTTCGATCCTGCACTCCCTGATTCAGGCATCGCAGCTGGCTCGGCCGCGCGCTGGCAACCGCCACGCGCTGCCGCTGCCGGACGTCGACCTGCCGCTGATCTTCTGACGCTTCCGTCCTTCTCGACGGGGGTGCCGGGGGCGGTGCGGTTGAAGTGGCGCGAAAACGTGAACCTGTCAGATTTGGTCCTGAAGCATTTCCAGTACGGGCCGTTGCGCGCAGGTGATGTTCATAATCCGGCCGACGCCGGCGACGCGTTCCAGCAGGCGTTTCATGCGTGGACGCGACGTCAGTATGGGCAGTTTTCCCGGCTCCGATTTACGCCGCATCTGTTCGACGCGCATGCGGTTCGTGATGTTCTCGATGGCCTCGGTAACGGGAACAACGATGAGGATCCGACGCCGCTATTTTTTGGGTTCGGTCTTGAAGACGAGTGGGTCTACTCGCTTGAAGGGGCGATCGAGACACTCCGGTCGGCCCACCCGTTGCTCTTCCGAACGGTGATGGCCGCGGTGTACCGCGCGTCGGCCCGGACGATGTTCGTCCGCCTGCCAGACTGGTTCTTGTACGAATTTTCGTGCTGGTACTGGGACGCCGATCCGAACATTTCTGACAAGGATGCGGACGAAGCGCTGAAGGAACGCTTCGAGGACGACATCGAAACCCGTTCAGCGTATCTGCCGTCGATTGTGCGGCCGGCGCTTTGCCCGGACGACGCTGATCCGTGTGTGTTTAGACGCGGTAAGTGGCGTGATCGGCGCGCCATGACCGACCCGGAGCTGGTGCGGCTTCGCGCTCGCAGCAGGGGCATGCCTCGGCGCGTATGCACCGAGGTTCTCAACCTCCGGGCGCTGATGCGCCGTAGCCGAACGCGAGATCTGTTTCACGTGAGCTACGACGCAAATCCTGTCTATGGAATTTGTTCGGTGATCGTCGAGGACAACGAGTTTGTTGGCGACCTTCTCGACCATCACTTTGACGGTGCCGCTCAATGCGGGGATGCGACGACCTACAGCGGGTTCTCCCGGCTGGAGTCGACCCCGAAGGCTATCCGCCGCCAGTACGCCGACCTGGCCCTGGCGTTTCGAATTCTCACTCATCTCGACCGGCTTCTCGCGCTGGTGAGTCAACCTACTTAAAGGAGTGTGTTATGTCTGGTATCTCGGCCGGTAGAACCGGCTCTGATGTCACGTTGTCGCAAGCGCTGTTGCTCTATACGGGCAAGGATGGCGCGCATTTTGCGACAGCCCACGCTGTCATCGCTGACCGCCAAAGCGGTCGACCCGTCATTGGCGCCGGTCGTCCGCTTGACCGGAAGGTGCTTGTTCAAACCCTTCAGCATCTCGCCGAACACGCTGCCCCGCGGGCGGAGTTTTTGCCAGCGACGGTGCTCGGGGTCTCGCCAGAAGCAGTCACGTGGTGGTGTCCGCCAGCGATGCGCCGGGTGTTCTTCGAATGCGAGAGCCTCGGTAAGCGAAGCGCCGTGGTTCCGAATCCCGGGTTGGTGTTCCAGGCCTCGAATCAGGGCTTTTCCGTGTTTGCGGTGGCATGCAGCGATCGCCCCGTACGCGAGACGCCGCTGTTCGAGCCGCCGTACTTCAACACCTGGGACATGGGTCGGATCTGCATCGGTAGCGCGCGGGTTCCGAAGCGTGTGGATGTGGCGTCGATCGATGGCTGGGAAGCCGGGTTCTTCGACTCGGCCTTTACGCATCCGAATGCCGGCGGCAAACGCATCGATTACAAGGACGGCGAGTACGCGTTCTGGCGGGACATGCTCGACGGCAAGTTCGGCGAGACGTTTCCGCTCAACGCGCTGGTGCCGATGAGGCGGACGCTCGAGCAGCTGGTGAACGGCCAACTCGGGAGGAATGCATGAATCCGCTCGATACCGCTCTTCAGCAGTCGTTCCCCTCGGTGATGGTTCCGTCGCGGGAGGCCGTTGTCCCGATGGCGCGTTCGGGTGAGCGTCTGCTCATCGCATCGGATGGCGTCTATCTCGAAATCTCGCGTCCCTGGGTGCACGTGGTGCGTCGCATCGCGCAGTATGCGATCTCGACAGCTGTCCCGTACGGGAACGTCGATGAGACGACGGCGCTCTTGTGCGGGCAGATTCCGGCCGCGCTCGTCGCGGAGTTTCATGCGATGGCTCGGGCGGCATTGCCAAACGAGGTCGGTGCGTGGATCGTCTGGAACAGCGTGACCTTTACGTTCCGCATCGTTGCGTTGCCTTCGCTGTCGCACGGGCCAGGGCATCTGGTCTATGAGCGGCCGCGACTTGCAGACGGCGAATGGCTGGTGGTGGATTGCCATTCCCATGGCACGGGCCCCGCGTTCTTCTCGCGCACGGACAACAAGGATGACCAGCACGACGTGAAGTTTGCGCTCGTGCTGGGCCATTGCGATCGTACGCCGTCCGTCGCGCTGCGGCTTTGCGCGAAGGGGATCTTCGAGAAGTTCGAACGCGTGCCGGAGTCGTGGGCGGCCGCATTGACGATGGAGGTGATGTGATGAGCGAGGCGATCACTCACAATATTCCGGCCGACATGATCCGCCGGCCGTGGCGCGTCGTGGTGGTCGGCGCCGGCGGGACCGGGAGCGCCTTTCTTCCCAGTCTCGCGCGGCTGCATCACGCCATGATCGAGCTCGGCCACCCGGGCGGGATCGAATGTACGGTGTACGACGACGATACGGTCAGCGAGACGAATGTCGGGCGGCAGGGGTTCTATCCCAATGACGTCGGGCATTACAAGGCGCTGCTGCTTGTGAATCGGCTCAACAATCTGATGGGGACCAACTGGGTTGCGGAACCGCGGCGTGTGGATTCATCGGTGCGTATCGTGGCCGATATCGTGGTGGGCTGCGTCGACTCACGCCGCGCGCGGCACGCCATTATGCAGGCCGCAAAGCGGGGGAGTTGTCACTACTACCTCGACTGCGGCAACGAGACGGATCGCGGCCAGGTCATTCTCGGGGAACTCGGCAAGGCTCGGCACGACAGGCTGCCCCACGTGGGTGATCTGTTCCCGGATCTGCTGAATGCTCGGAATGACAAGGACGACGAGACGCCATCGTGCTCGATGGCCGACGCGCTGCGCAAGCAGTCGTTGGTAATCAACCAGGCGATTTCGGTGCAGGCGTTCAATTTGCTTTGGACGCTTTACCGGACCGGGACGCTGTCGTACTCGTCGGTGTTCGTGAACCTGGCAACGGGAAGAACGAATCCGGTGCCCATCGATCCGATGGCATGGGCCCGCTTTGGGTATGACGCGCCAAAGCCGAAGAAGTCGAGGCCTCGCAAGGGCGTGGTCACGATGGATCCGATTATCCCGTGGTAGACGGCAAACACAACTTCAACCAGCGCCTCCCGAGCAATCGGGCAGGCGCTTTTTTTTCGCCCAGAGGAAAGCGGGGCGGTTTTATCGATGATTCCGGCACGCGGCGTGGCCGCCCAGTTCTACACTGAACCTGTTTCTCGCGCTTCTGCGCATCGACCCAGCTGCATCGGCTTCGCCCGTGCGCATTTCTCTTACCGACAACGTGTCGGCTTCCCAGTCAGGGCAATCTCCCTGACGGGCGATTGCCCTTCTTTTTTTGAGGCAATCGTCATGTTCAAGCTTCTCATCTCTGTCCTGCTTCTCTCGTCCCTGACCGCGTGTGCTTCCTACGACTTCGGGTCTCCCGACGTCTACCAGCGCTATGACGTCCAGCGCGCGGGAGAAATCGAGGCGGCCACCGTCGTCAGCGTGCGCGGCATCACGATCAGCAGCGAGTCGGACCGATCCGGCCTGGCGTCGCTGCTTAGCGCGGGTGTGAGTACGTTTCTCGGCTCCCGCACGATCGGCGGCGGCAACGGCCGGTACATCGCCGGCGCGCTTGCCGGCGCCGGTGCGGCCTACGTTTCCCAGCGTCTGTCGGAATCGCTCGCGCGTCACGCCGGCCTCGAGGTCGTCGTTCGCACGGGGTCTGGTCGGACGTTGGTGGTCGTTCAATCCGACGAGCAGCGCTTCGCCCCCGGCGATCGCGTGATGCTCGTCAGCAGTTCTTCCGGCATGCGCATCACGCGCTAAGCCGTTCATTCGCCGGCAGCCGCCGGCTTCTTCCTGCATAGCGAGGTTCCCGTTCGGGGCCTCGCTTTTTTTTATTCCGAGGGCAAGATGTTCAAGGTACCGAAAGTTCTGTACGCGGACCGGCGCGCGGGTGGCGTCGCGTCCGATGCTGCATTGACTCACCACGCGACGCGAATGCTCCACCGTGTTGCACGCGATCTGCGGTTGCGCGCGGGCGAGCACGAGGTGGTGGCCGAGCCGGCGAAGGCTGGCCGCGGCTGCCGCGTCACGCTGCGTACCAGCCGGATGATGCTCGAAGTGGCGGATTCGTCGTCGCGTCAGCAAGTCGCGGTGTCGTTCCGCACCCGACGGGGCCACCGCGATTTGTCGGGCGGCGGCGACAACGTCGTGCCGCTCGCCCAACTCGACACGGACGAGGGCTACCAAGCCTTGCTTGGCGGCTTGCGGCTCGTGGATGGTCTCGATAGCGACCGGCGATAGGAGGTACGATGGAATTCGTTGATGTCCGTGTCGAATTTCCTTCGGGCCTGACGGTCGTCGATCGCGGATCGTACGACTCGGATGAGCAGATCGTTTTCATTTCCGTGCCGATGCGAGAGCTGCTGATCGCGGTCAAGGAAACGGAGCCGCCTCCGGCCGTGACGGCGACTTGGGACGGGTTTGAGGCAAGGCTGATACAGGCGACGGGGGATAGCTTCGACGTCGTGTCGGTAACCGAGCTTGCGTCGAAGCCGCGGTCGAGACTGGGTGCCCGGCTGGTTCGTGCGACGTGGTCGAAGGACCAGCGGCAGCAATTTGGGCGGTTTTGCCATACGTTGACGGTTTCTTCGATCGTCGGTGTGGTCGGCTACGTGCACGCCATCTCGGAGTTCTCGATCTGGGCCGCGATGAACGTCGCTGCTCTGGTCGTAATCGGTGTGATAACGTACATTGTCGGTATGGATTCCATGAACGGAGAATGAATATGTACTTCGGTCCTGTTGCACTGCTTCTGACGCTGGTGTTCTGCGGCTACGGCATCGTCGCATGCGAACGCGGTCGCAAGGCGGAACGCGACCAACGTCGTTCTCTGCGTCACCACACGCATTAAATCGATCTGACGGCCGCCCATCTGGGCGGCCGCTTTCCTATCAAGGGCTACACCTTTCGGTGTGGCCCTTTTTATTTTGAGGTTTCCATGTTTGAAGTTCTGGAGCAGCCGGAATTGCGGCCGCTGGAGGGGCATAAATTTGCCGGCAAGACGGTGGAGGAGGTCGCTCGTTACTTGGAGCAGGCGTTACGAGTTCCCGGTCTCGAGCCGGAATGGGTGATCGTTGCCAACCAATCGAGGTATGCGAACGAGGCCGTTTTTGGGCGAAAGCCGTGGTCCAAGTGGCCGGTTGACGCCGAGAATCAGCGGCGTAGTTCCGTGTCGATTCTGCGCGGTATGGTGGAAGGGTGGATCGTGCATATCGACACTATTTGGCGCGATGCAGGACTCGGGGTTGGCCACTGGCGAACCCAACCGCTCATTCGCATGAAGACGCTGACGCGTTCCGATGCCTGGGCCGTTGCGGCGGTGGTCTCTAACCTGATCGATATCGACTGACGCATCACCCTCTCTTTCTCCCAATCCGGGGCAACTGCCCGGATGGGGTGGTTGCCCCTTTTGCAAGGACAACCACTGATGTACACGATCCATACCCCCAACGAAGCAATCCACGTCGACACGCTGGCGCACGTTTTCCACGTGTTCTTCCACGACGCGTCGCTGTCTGCGTACGACACGTCGGAGATCTCGTTGACGCGTGGTCGTACTGCACTGCCGATCCTGCGCTACAACGGGGTCTTGACTGTCCGCCAGCCGGGCACCGCCCATGCGATCTTCACGGCGCTCTTTGCCGAGCTTCGTGACACCTGGTTCACCAAGGACGGGACGCACCTGCAGCCATGGCAGATCACCCGCAAGCGCTGGGAGATTTTCCAGTTCGTGTTTGAGCTGGCAGAGAAGCCTGCGTGGATGCTTTCCGGTCCGCAGCTGGAGGCCGAGGCCGGCGCTGCGCGAGCTGCTGGCGGTCACTTTCACCTACCCGATGTTTGCGATCAGGTCGCGGTGGACCTCTTCGGTTACACGTCGCAAGGACCGCGACTCTCGCTGTCGGGCGGGGTCAATGGCCGGCACGAGCTCCACGTAGCCTACGCGCTGTTTCAGGATCAGCCGATTCCTGACGCGGTGTTAGCGGACTATCGCGGGGACGCAAAGCGCTTCCAGTTCGACCTGCAGTGGTTCCCCGTCCTTCTGGAGGTTCCCGCTCTCCGTAACTCCCTTCCGTACAACGTCATGCAGTCCGCGGTGGCAATCTTCCGTCACGAGAAGCGGACGATCGATGCGGAACTCGGTGCGAGGGTCGTCGCGGCGTTGGAGTCCGCTCCGTCTGACAGTTCGTACGTCGACGTCGACGACAGGCTGTTCGCCGCTGGCGTCGTGGGCAAGCTGGCCCTTCCGGAGCATTACCAACGCCCCGTGGATGTTGGTGTCGCGATCTCTCCCGTTGCCGAGCGCTTGCGCGACCTGATAGGCGATGTGGTTCTGAGGAAGACGCTGGATGACCTCGAATCAGATCGGCAGAAAGGGCGGATCTCACAGCGGCGGTACGACCTGCAGACCGATATGGCGAGGCTGGATCGAGGGCGTACGACCTTCGAACGGCCGAACCAGTTTGCGGCCGCGGTCGAGGCCCGCGACGTCAGCTCCTTGCTGAAGGTCCTGGATCACCCGGATGGCTGGAATGACCAGAGCAAGCAAGTACTTCGCGAGCAGTTTGGACTGTCGCTGCGCGGGTTGAATTCGTCTCGTCGGCGGCGTGCGATCTTCGCGTTTTGCGGCTTCGATGAGGCGGAACAAGCCGAATGGGAGGCAAAGCAGGACGCCGCGAAGGCGCAACGGCGCGCCGACGAGGCCGCCAACGACGCGAAGAAGCAGGCCGGCCTCGCGCGATACCGGACACCTGACAACGTCGTCATCTCGGGCGTCGAGCATGTCGACCGTGCGATCGCTGATGGCTATTCCGAGATCCGCCGCTTTCGCCGTGGTGCGGCGACGCGCTATGCATTGGCAAAGCCGGGTTCCGCCGACGGACGTACGCTCCACGCCAAGAACGGCACGCTGGACTATGCCCGGTCGCGGCTGATGCCGCGCGCGGCCTGATCGAGGAGCGGAGCATGCGATTCGATCGAAAGGCGCGTTACGAGGCCTACAGCTGGACGCCTCGAAAGGAGCAAGCGTTTCTCAATCGGCACAAGCGAGTTGCGCGTAAGCTCGAGCGCGACTGCCCGCTGTTCGCAGACCAACTCGCGCCGGCACCGGAAACGGATGTCGAAGCGGAGAAGGCGCTGCGGATCGCCAGAACCCGGACGAGCGAGCAGCGAATGCGCGACCACGACGCAAGCGTGTGGCGCAAGGGGCGCGCGTCGTATTTCGCGTGCGATCCGGCGGTGCGCGCGCGCATCATGGCTGAATGGCGAGTGTGGCCGGGCCCGGCGAAACCGCAGTACTTCGTGTACGTGGTCGAGAAGTACAACGGGGTAGGCGAAGAGCGAACGCGCAGGATGCGCGAGCGAGAAGCCGAGATCCGTGCGGCGGTCCGTCCGATGTTGAATATCCAAGGCGATCTGCTTGAGATATGAGGGCTGGGGCTTCAGCCAATTTCGAACAACCGGCGCTTCGAGCGCCGTTTTTTTTTCGTCCGATCGCTGGCTGGCGGATTTAAAGCCGCTTGGTTTTCCCGACCTTTCCGGTTGGCCCCTGGCACCGGGCGTCCTACACTGGCTTTACTCACCGCGTCGTCGACGCATCGAATCCGCCGCAAAGCGGCCTTTTCCTGCCCCAGGGGATCACGTCCCGCAGGGCGTTGTTCACGGGGCGACACATTCGAGGTCACCCATGAACCAACCTGTCGTATCCACTCGCCTACCGCCGGACGTCGTCTCGATCGCTGAGATCGAGGTGGCGATCAACGTGTGGCGCAATCGCTCGCCGGCGCCGACCGGCCCCGACGAGCTGCTCGTACTTTGCCCCGAGGCGCGCGTGCTCGCCGACGTATACGGCGTGATGATCGTGACGCGCGAGACGTGCGTGCCGCGATCGTCATTGACGGACAAGCAGGTCGCCGCGCTCGTGGGCGCACACGCCTAAGCACCAAACAGCGTCTCCGGACGCATCGACACGCCGCATCGCGGCATCTCCCATCGCCCCGCAGGGTCACGTCCCTGCCGGGCGCGATTCCGTGGGGCTTTCTATTCCTGGACCCCATGAAACTCTCTCCCGCACGTCTCACCCAGCTGCTTCGCGTCTACATCCCCAACCGGCTCCCCGTCCTGATCACCGGTCGGCCGGGTTGTGGCAAGTCCGACATCGTCGAGGCCGCCACTGACGAGGCCGATCATGATCTCCTCATCAGCCACCCGGTTGTCGAAGATCCGACGGACTCGAAAGGGCTGCCGTTCCCCGCTGCCGATGGTTTGCATGCTCGCTTTCTGCCCTTTGGCGACCTCGAGCGTGCGCTCTCAGCAACGCGTCCGCTGGTCTGGTTCTTCGACGATCTCGGTCAGGCGTCGCCGGCAGTGCAGGCCGCCAAGATGCAACTGTTGCTCGCGCACAGGATCGGCGAGCATGTGCTGCCGGATTGCGTCACATTTGTCGCCGCGACCAACCGGCGCAGCGACAACGCCGGTGTCACCGGGATCCTCGATCCCCTGATCTCGCGATTCGCTGCTGTCGTCGAGCTCGAAGCGACGATCGACGACTGGACGGCTTGGGCAGTTCGTCAGAATGTTCCTCCCGAGCTGATCGCCTTCCTTCGCTTCAGACCGAACCTGCTGTGGGAGGAGCGCAGCAGCCGCGACATCGTTGCATCGGCCAGCCCCCGGAAATGGGGGTTTCTCGCCAAGACACTGCCGGCGGTTCCGGCTGATTTGTTGCCTGACGCGATCAACGCGACGGTCGGTGAGGGCGCTGGCGCCGAGTTGACCAGCTTCCTCGCAATCTATCGGGTGCTCCCCTCGGTTGATGCGATTCTCCTGAATCCGGACCTGGGTGCAATCCCCGAAGAGCCGAGCATTTTGTACGCGCTCACCGCGGCGCTCGCGCACAAGGCGAGCGATGGCAATTTCGAACGTGTTCTGCGGTATGCGGAGCGTCTCGTTGACGAAGGGTACCGCGAGTTCACGGCGCTCCTGGTGCGTGATGCAACCGCGCGTAAGCCCGAGCTGCAGAGCCACCATGCGTTTATCCGCGCGCTGGGTGGGGAGATCGGCAAGATCATCACCGGCAACTGACCACCTTCGCTTCCTGTTGTGATTTTCCCTGATGCCACGGCCGATACCGGTCCGTGGCTTTTTTTCGTCTCGCAATTCTCTGTCTATCTGTAGCTTTCCATGAACATCACCGATCTGCAGTCCAAGGTCATGCTGTCGTCTACCGCGATTTCCACGTGGGTCGCCCGTCGCTACGACGGGAAGGTCACCGAAGAGGTCGAAAAGAATCACAAGGCACGCGGCATCGGCCGTTTCAACAAACGGCTGCTGCCCGAACATGCACCGAGCTACGCGGAAGTCGTCTCGATTGGCGGCCGGATTCGCTCGTATTACTACAGCCGCACGCTGAAGTACGACCAGTTGGGCGTGCGTCTGCTGCCGACCATGGTCTACATGGAGGTGGCGGATCGCATGCGTGCCATGAAGGACGAGTTCGATCTCGCGGTGTCGATTTTCCTGACCGACTATCTCAACCTGAAGGACCGCGCGCGCGACGAGATGGGCACGTTGTATAACGAGGCCGACTATCCGTCGCTCGCCGAGTTGAAGGGCAAGTTCGGCATCAAGCTGTCCGTCCTGCCGTTTCCGGATGCCAGTCAGTTCGGGGTCGACTTGCCGAATGATGTGCTGACCGGCCTGCGTACGGAAATCGATCAGCACGCGCTCGCGTCGATCCAGACGGCAAACCGGGATCTGGTGGGTCGTCTGTACGAGGCCGTGTCGACGATGGGGAACCGCCTGTACGCGTCGACCAACGTCCGTCTCGACGTCGCGAACCACGTTCGCGAGTTGTGCGAGCTGTTGCCGAAGCTGAACTTCACGGACGATCCGAAGCTGAACCACATCCTCGAGCAGGCCAAGGTACATCTGGCCGCGCACGATGGAGCCGAGTTGAAGGAATCGATGGTGCTGCGCTCGCAGGTGGCCGCGAAAGCGACCGAGATCGAGGACCTGATGGCCGCCTTCATGGGCGGCGCGCTGGCCGCGCCGATGACCGATCAGATCACCGATCAGTCTGCGCCGCGCCTGGCGTTCCTCGCTGCAGCGTGAGGTCGCGATGGACTCACGCATTTCGAAGCAACGCACGGCACTGGTGCTTGACCACCCCTTCATCGGCGCGCTGGCGCTGCGGCTCAAAGTCCGTGAGGACCCGAGCTGCAAGACGTTCTGGACGGACGGCGAATCGCTGGGCTACAACCCGGAATATGCCCAAACTCTGAACGACCTGGAGGTTCGCGGCGTGTTCGCGCATGTGGTATGGCACGTCGCGGCTGGCCACTGCTGGCGCCAAGGTCATCGTGACCCTGAGGGCTGGAACGAGGCGTGCGACTACGTCGTCAACGCGATGGTGGTGGCTGCAGGGATGCAGCTCCCGCCCGGCGCGTTGATAGATGCCCGCTTCAAGGGGATGTCGGCCGAGGAGGTCTACGGCATTCGCCAGCACGAGAAGCGCCAGGCCGCGAAGAAGCCGGGTGGCAAGCAGGCATCCGATGCTCAGCCGGGAAGCCAGCCTGCCGATCCGTCTGGCTCGCCGGGTTCTCAACCGGCCGGCGCGGCGGATGACCAGGCCACGGAACCTGCGCCGTCTTGCGGGGAAGTTCGGCAGTATGCCGGGCCCGACAAGGCGGCAAAGGAGGCTGAGTGGAAGGTGGCCGTGCTTCAGGCTGCGAAGGCAGCGCAGGCATGCGGCAAGCTTGGCGGCGCGCTACAAGCCTGCGTCGAGGAGGCCGTGGCCGCGGTGGTCGATTGGCGTTCGCTCTTGCATCGCTTCGCTCAAGATGCGGCGCCGACCGACTATACGTGGGCCCAGCCGAACCGGCGATACCTGCACCTCGGGATGTACTTGCCGTCGTTGGGCGAGCCGGCCGTAGGTGACGCCGTGTTCGTCCGCGACGCCAGCGGCTCGGTTTGGGACGAGACGCAGGCGCAGTTTGCGGCCGAGATCCTGTCGGTTGCCGACGCGGTACGCCCGCGGCGGTTGATCGTAATGGACTGCGACGAGCGCGTGACGCAGGTGCAGATGTTCGAGCGTGGGGAGCCGGTCGAGCTGGCGCCGTTGAAGGGTGGCAGTGGCACCTCGTTCGTCGACCCGTTTCGACGGCTCGAGAGCGACGAGATCGAACCCGCGTTCCTCGTGTACCTGACCGACATGGAAGGGTCGTTTCCGTACACAGAGCCGCCGTATCCGGTGCTTTGGGCGTCGACGACACCGATAAGGCGCGCACGACGCGCACCGTTCGGCGAGACGATCGAGGTCGTTTGTTGATCGGCATCTGTTGCACGCAATTTTCTGAAATCCGCCCGGTCTTCGTGACCGGGCTTTTTTTTGCCCGCCACAAACGCATGCCATCGGAATGCCGGTTCGTTTGGGGCGAAAGCTATGCGTTTTTCTGGAGCATTTCGGGTTTTCCCCTTCAACCGGTTGCGCGCAATTCGGTGCAACGGCGGCGTCGCGGCGGACGTCCTCAGGCGCGCGAAAGCTGTTCAATTTAGCCATTCTTTCGGGCGATTGGCGGATGTGCCAGCTTGAACAATAGCTGCATGTCTGAGATTGCCGAAAACCCCTTTTTGAAGGTCGCGAGACTCGAGGAGAACGCTGTACAGCTGTTCTTCGAGTCGTTGAAGCTCATCAAACCATACCTCGAATCCCCGAACGTCGCCGAAGTCATGATCAATTCGGCGAACAACATCTGGGTCGAGGAGCGGGGCGCGATGCGTCGGCTCGACGTGGAGTTCAATCCGGCGACGCTGACAGGTGCGATCCATTCGCTTGCGGCCTCGGTTGAGAAGTCGGCGCAGGCCGGGACGGCCCAGGGGATTATCAACGGCGGCCACAAGAACCTCCGGATCGCGACGGTGATGAAACCGACCGCGATCGACGGCGACGCGCTCGCGATTCGCCGGCATCGCGAGACCAACCTGTCGATCAACGATTACGCGCGGATGGGCGCGTTCTCCCGGGTACATGCGAAGCGAGACATCGATCGTCCGATTTTCCCACCCGGTGTCGCGGACGAAGCGCTCGCCGACGCGTTCACCGCGATGGTCAAACAGCGCGCCAACGTACTCGTCGCCGGCGGAACTTCGACCGGTAAGACAACGTTTCTGAACGCGCTGAATGCCCTCATCCCCAGCGAGGAGCGGGTCATCACGATCGAGGACACGATGGAACTGAAGGTCGATCTTCCGAACCGTGTCCGACTGCTGTCGAACCCTGACAAGGGTGTGACAACGCAGGTTCTGGTGGCGCTTTGCCTGCGGTTCCGCCCCGACCGAATCATCGTCGGCGAAGTGCGCGGCGGGGAGGCGTACGACTTCATCCAGGCGCTCAGCACCGGTCACGACGGGGGAATGGGATCGATCCACTCGAACGATGCGCGTGGTGGCCTAAGCCGCCTCGAGAGCCTTGCGATGCTCGGCATCCCGCTGGGTAGTCGCTGGGAGCTCACGGACATGCGCAAGGCCATTGCCGACTGCTTCCACTATGTCATCCATCTTCGCCGATCGGGCGAGCTGCGCCATGTATCGGAAGTGCTGGCGATCAAGGGTTTCAAAGACGGGGATTACGTCCTCGAACGCGTTTTCTAACCACACGGGGTTCATCGATGAAGAAGCACATTCAAACGCTGTTTTCTCTGGTCCGGAAAAAGATCCTGGATACCAGCCACTACCTGTTCGGGCGTGGCCAACGCGTCTCCACCCTGATCGCGCTGGCCCTCACGTTTGCCGCGCCGGCCGCGAAGGCGGTCGACCTTTCCGACCTCGGAAATGCCGCAAATCTGGTTTGCCTGATTCAGGCCTATGTCAGTGGACCGTGGCTACTCGGGATCGGCATTGTTCTGATTATCGTCGGTGCGGTGGCGATTGCGAACTCGGAAAGCAATATCGGGAAGTTGCTCTCGACGGTGATTGTCGGCCTCGGGTTTGCGTCGTGCGCGACTGCGCTCGTTAAAAACCAGCTGAAGATCAACTACACCTGTGCGTGAGCGAAAAAAAGTCAGCCGGTCGCTTTCGTTGCCGCGCCAGATGGGCGGCGCCGACCGCGGCCTCGCGATCGCCAATGGGACGCTAACGGCGCTGCTGTGCTACAGCAGCATGTCGCCGATCTATCTGGTCATCGGCATCCTGGTGCACGGGTTTCTCCGTTGGCTGTCGTCAAGCGATCCGTGGTGGAAGGAGGTGCTGGTCGTCTACAACCGGTATCCGGACGTACACGAGCCATTGCATACCGTCGATGTCGCTGCCCGATTCAGGCGGCCGTATGGATTTGATCAGGAGCTCCCCCTGTGAGTGCGAACCCGAAGCGACGGGCGATTCAGGAAATCGCCCCGTGGGCGACGATGGTGACCCCCGAAATCATCTTAGACAAGGACGGGTCGCTGCTAACGCTGTACACGTTCGAAGGCGTGGATGCGGATAGCCCGAATGCCGGCGAAATCTCGGCGGCGCGTGACAACCTCGACCACGCCTGCAAGAACTTCGATCACCGGATCACTGCATGGTGGCGCATGTCGCATCGCCGGGTTCGGGGCGCGATCGGTGGCGAATTCGCGTCAGAGATGGATCGACACGTGGACGCAATCAACCAAAAGAGCGTGGGGAGTGGGAAGTACTTCCGCAATATCCACTCCCTCGCCCTCGCGTATACGCCTGAAACAGGTATCAACAAGCTGTTCGAGAAGGTCGCCTATCACATCACGGTGGGCGGAAAGTCGGTGCCGATAGCCTTGCTCGAAACCGTCAAGGATTTGGTGCTCGCGCGCAGCGCATTTGTTTTCGACATGGAGCGAATCACGTCTGATATCAAGCGCTTCGAGGGGATTCTGGACGCTTTCAAGGGCGGTGTCGCGCGGCTGAGGATGCAGCGTCTCCAGTTGCAGAATGCGCTTGCCTTTCTTCACCAGACAGCGAACCCATCCGTCCCGCCGCGGCGCGTGCGCTACCCGGTGACGATGCTTGACACCCACCTGACGGAAAGCTTCGTGACCTACGGCGCCGAGCACATCATGTTCGAGTCGGCTCACGGCACGCGCTACGCGAAGATCATCGCGGTCAAAGAGTGGATGGGTTTTCAGGAAGCTGCACTTGACGTCCTCGCCGACGTCGACGCCGAGTTCGACGTGTGCGTCATATTCCGATTCCTGTCTACCTCCAAGGCGCAGGCGTACATCGAAAAGATGCGCAAGTTCTACAAGGTAGCCGCGTTCAGTCCGGTCAAGATCCTGAAGAGTTTCTTCTCGAAAGACGAGAAGAAGGAAAGCATGGAGAACGAGAAGGGGCGCGAGATCCTCGCCAAAGAGGCGGAAACCGCGCTTGCGCGCCTGATTGCAGAGGGGCAGCAGTACGGCTTCGTGAACATCTCGGTAGTGGTCTATGGGGACACGACCGACGAGTGCGACGATAACGCACGCGAGATTGTCGGCCGCATCGGCAATGCTGGTTTCGGAGTTTTGATCGAGAAGCGCAACCTGCCGGCAGCCTGGGCTTCGACGCTGCCCGGACGGTGGGATCAGCAGAAGCGATTGCAGTTCGTTGAGACGCCCGTGGTATCGGATATTGCGCCGGTGCGCGGCGTTGCGGAAGGCAGCGACGTCAACCCATGGCTCACGCAGCAGTTGGGCAAAAAGGTCGGCCCGCTGACGCTCCTGCCGACTCGGCACCGGACGCTGCAGCGCATCACGTTGCATGACCCGAGCGGGAAGTCGCATACGTTGATCGTTGGCCCGATCGGCGCAGGCAAAACGATCTTTCTCAACTTTCTCGTTTCGCAAACCGGACGCTTCGGGCCGCGGCGGATCAAGTTCGACAAGAATCGATCGACGCGCATCCCGACCGTATTCGCAGATGGCAAATTCGTCGATGCGACCGGCAAATTCGCAGCCGCGACGCAGGTCAACCCGCTATCGCTGTTGGCCGATCCCCGGCACTACACCTACGTGTCGGATTGGGTTCAGATGGCGATCGAGGGTGACGGTGAGGACTTCCGGTGCAGTCCGCAACAGCAGCGGACGATTTACGAGCGCGTCGTGACGCTCGCGCAAGGTTATCCGCGCGAGTACTGGACGCTCTCGTATCTGGCCCCGCTGCTGCCGGCCGAGCTGCGTGACCGCCTTCAG
Source organism: Burkholderia sp. BCC0405 (assembly GCF_902833075.1). Classification (NCBI taxonomy): domain Bacteria; kingdom Pseudomonadati; phylum Pseudomonadota; class Betaproteobacteria; order Burkholderiales; family Burkholderiaceae; genus Burkholderia; species Burkholderia sp. BCC0405. The sequence continues at coordinate 25,323 of NZ_CADFEO010000029.1, read as the reverse complement.
ATTTGGACGCAGGGCGAGAAGAATGGTCGCTTCTTCGATCACGTGGAAGATGCGTTCTCCCTTTCGGATGACTTGGCGATCGAGATGGGTGAGCTGTTCGAAAGCTACCCGGTTGCCGCCGCGCTGTTCATGGACTACGCGTTCTATCGGATTTCGCAGTGGCTCGACGGAAAGCGCGTCACGATCATCGAGGTCGAGGAGTGCGGCTTCTTCTTCCGGTACCCGCGCTTCTACGCGCGACTGGAAATGTGGGCGGTCACGATCCGGGGCCTTAACGGCACCCTCGTCATGGCGACCCAGTCGCTCAGCCAGCTTGAGCGAGTCCCGAACTTCGAGATCCTGAAGGAGAACATCCAGAACTTCTTCTTTCTGCCGAACCGCGACGCGGTCAACAACAAACGTCTCTACAGGGACGTGTTCGGGTTGACCGACGACCAGATCGACATGATCAGCAACGGCATTCCCAACCGAGACTACCTATGGGTCACACCGGACCACTCTCGGATGTTGCAGGCGAAGTTTCCGAAGGAAGCACTCGCGATCTTGCGTGCCGACGGTGCGGCGCAGCGGACACTCGACAAGCACCTTGCAACCGGCTCGCCGACCTGGCGTGAAGACTATCTGCAGGAAATGGCCACCCTTGACTGACAGGAATCCAGATGAAGCGAATTTCGACGCCAACCCAACAGCCTCTGTACCGCGAAATGTTCGGGCTCACGGTCGACGAGATTGACCAGATCGCCGTTGGGACACCCGTTCGCGCGCACCTGTCGGCCCTACGGGGCAGCCAGCAAAGCTCGTCCGTGCATCTGCCGCGAGACACACCCATGACGCCGTGCGCCGATCGTGCGGCACGTTTCCCACTCGACTGAAAGGCCCAACGATGAAACTCCTGCCGACCTTCCGCGCCGCGGCCTTCGCGGCCTCCATGTTCGTTGTCCAGCATGCGTCTGCGCTCGAAGTCTTCGATCCGATCAACTATGTGCAGAACGTGATTTCGGCGGCGAAGGCCGTCAAGGGCGAGATCTACCAGAACACCAACATCCTCTACCAGTACCAGATGATGGTGAACGATCTGCTGCAGGCGCAGAACCTGAACCCCGCCGCGTGGAAGGCTGCGTACGACCAGATCACGGGCGATATCAACAAGGTAAAGGGGCTGGTAGGCACGCTCCAGGGGCTCTATGGGGATCTGAAGAAGGGCGGTGAATGGGTCACGCAGGTGCAGGGGTTGATCAGCCGGTCGGGCAAGTCGAACGCGCAGTGGTTCTCCGACATGAACACGTTGTACCAGCAGAACGACAAGATCGCGCGGAACCTGTTCCAGATGGGCTCCGACATCATGCAGCACACGACCGAGATGGCTTCGCGCCGGCAGGAACTGCAGTCGCAACTGTCGTTGTCGCCGACCCAGCAGGCGACGGCCGAGATCACGACACACTATCTCGATATCGTGACGAGCCAGAACGCGGACATCCTCCAGTTGAACGCTGCCAAGGCACAGAAGGACGCTCAGAAAGACGCGCAGCAGGCGGAGGAGGACAAGGAGAAGTCGGCTGACGCAGAGAAGTTCATGTCGAAGCAACAGGCCGAACGGGCCGCCTACGGAGTCACCGAACAATGAAGAGCGGCGTAGTGCGTTCGTGGATTGTTTGCGGCTTGCTAATTCTAGTGCTTGCGCTGCCAAACATCGCGCGAGCGTCGATGATGGACAAACTCAAAGACATGTTGCCGTCTGGCTGGAGCTCGAGCTATGTGAAGGGCGAGGTAGCGAAGGGTGCGACTGCGGCTATCGAAGAGATTACGAAGATCCTCAATGACCTGATCGACCTCGCGGTGGAGCTCAGCAAGACTCTTGACAAGGATTCGGACAAGATGGCAGGTGGTCTTGCCGTGATCACCCTTGTACTGGCGGCGGTCCGGTACGCCGCGACAAGAGACCCCGTAGCCGCCTGGCAGAGTCTGTTTGAAGACTTGGCCGTTTTGGGCATCTTCGCGGCTGTCTATGTGTCGTATGGCAAGTGGGCACCGGGATTCTACAAGTGGTTCAACGACATGGCGATCGCGGTTTCGGGGACGGACGCGCAGTCGCTGCCGATGTCCATGGTGAAGACTGCCGGCGCGCTCTACGACGCGGTCATGGAGGCATTGAAAGCGGAGCATTGGTACAACTACATGGCGTTGTTGATCAATCTCTTGCCGCTGCTTGCTGCCTGGGCGTGCCTGATGGTTGCCTCTCTGGTCTTTCTCTTCTTCATCTCGCTCGGGACGATTCAAATGGCCGTTGCGATCGTGATGGGGAAGATAGCGTTCGCGCTTGGGATGTCGGAATACACGCGGGGATGGTTCAAGAGCTGGCTCGATTTCACGATCGGCGCTGGCATGTACATGGTCGTCGCCGCGATCCTTCAACGATTGATGACCGACACGCTCGCTAAGGCATTCGGAAGCGCGATAGCGAAGGGTTTGACTACTCCCTTTGCGGGCAGCCTGGCGCTGGACTTGTCGATCTTCGTGTTGATTCTGTCTTTCGAGATTCCGAAATTTGCGTCGATGTTCGGTGGTGGCGCTAACGCAAGCGGTGGCGCGATCAAAGGCCTGACGAAACTCGCGACGAAGGGCTTGGCGTGATGATGGAGGTTCGTCTCTATGAACCCGTGCACGTCGGGGAGCTCACGACGCGCAACGAGCGCCGCATCGACCTCATCGCACAATGTGCGAACGAGTCGTCGCGCGATGAATTTGAGCGTAAGTGGATGTTGCTGGTCCGACGCTGCGCGGATTGGTTCTCATCCCTTCCGTTCAGCCCGGAGCTGTACCGTGAGCCGGCCGGCGCGTTCCGCTGGACGGTGGAAACGGCGTTCTATGCAATGCGCCTTGCGGGTGGGCTGAAGTTCGGTACGAATTTGACGTCGGAGCGCCGCCGCCGCATTGAGCCACAGTACAACTACGGTGTGTTTCTCGCGGCGATTTGCTCGGGCTTGGACGAGCCCTATCGGCATTTCGAAGTCGAGCGAGCAACAGACCGGTCGATCTGGAACCCGTCCGTCCACGGTGCGGTTGGGCCGTGGCTTGCGGGCGCGAACTATCGCCTGGCACGGCGGGCGGCACCGCTACCGGTCGAGCGCATGCGCACCGGGATGCTGGCGCAGGCGCTGGTCGGGGCCGAACTGCTCTCGGGACTGGACTCCGAGGTGCTGGCCGAGATATTCGGCGCGATCAACCCCACGCAGAGCCCGATGGGCGTGGAGTCGCTGATCCACAAGGTCGTGCGACAGGCGGTCGCGACGGCGGCCGATTTTGACCGGAAGGCGCAACGAGCGGTTTTCGAGCCCGTAACGTTCGCGGTGCCGTCGGCAATCCATGTGGCCGCCGAGTTGGAGCCGAAGGTTGACCCGGTAGTGGCCGCAGCTGCCGCGGCGCAGCCGACGCCAACGCAACCGGCGACAGCGGACCCTGCTCCGGCGCCCGCTGCAGCGGGAGGCGAGGCGGCGTCCGGCCCGGCGCTGCCGCCGGCTGCGTCCACCAGAGATGCGATTGGGGTGACACCGGCTGTTAAACCGCCGCCGTCACTGGCGACACCGAAGGGACAGGATGAGCGGCAAATGGCGCTCGAGCTTCCGCCGCCAGTCCCGGCCGTCAATCCGGCCGAAATTCGGCGTGAGCTTGCCGCAGCTGTGCCGGCTGGGGATCGATTTGACGAAATCCTGAAGGGCACGCCGCGCATGATTTCCGAATTCTTCGCGGCATTGCAGCAGGACGTCGCCGGCGGCAAGGCCAAGGTGCGCTGGACCGACAAGGGGCTTGCGGTGTCGAAACGCACGATCGGCGGATACGGCGTCGCCAGCGACACCCTGATCGAGCATTTGCGCAGGCGTAACCTGCTGCTCGCCAACGAGCCGACCGAGGTGACGCTGGCGCCGCGTATCGGTGAACTGATCCAGGAGCGCGGTGCGTGAGGGGCTACATCAACCACTTTCGGCCGATCTACGAGGTTCGCGCGGCATTCGGCTGGGTGATTGCGCTCCTTGCGCTGCCGCTCTCGGGTATGCCGTACGGCTGGGCCTTCACGCTGATCGCTCTCGCGTTGTTCGCGTTCCGTTCGGGGCAAGTTTGGCGCGCGCTCAAGTTTCGAATGGGCCTGTCGACGAAATGGCTGACGACGCTGGCAGTGCCCACGTTGCTCGCGATCCAAGCCCGCATGCGGGAGGAAGTGAATGCAATGTACCTCGGCACTGGGTTCGAATGGACGCAGAAGCACTGCCAGATGGCCCACGACATTCTGCGGATGCCGACCACCGAGATCCCTGGGCTGCCGAAGTGGTTGCCCAAGACGAAGACCGGGCGCGCGTTCGAGGAGATGATCGAGAACCTCTTTGCGCCGAAGGACAGCATCCGGGACCGGACGCCGCAGGGTGCCTCATGGATACACGGTCTTGAGCCGGCGAAAGGCCACGTGCCGTTCCACTACAAGGCAATGGGTGGCCATACGGCGGTTGGCGGCACGACTGGCTCCGGCAAGACGCGTACGTACGAGGTCATCTCCACGCAGGTCATCCACTGCGGCGACGTGCTGATCGACATCGATCCGAAGAACGATAAGGAGTGGAAGGCCCGCGCCGAGCGCGAAGCGAAGCGTACCGGCCGGAAGTTCCTCTATTTCAATCAGGCCAAGCCGTCCGAGTCGATCCATCTCGAGCCTCTCGATAGCTGGTCGCAGCCATCCGAAATCCCCAGCCGCATCGCGCAGCTGATGGAAGAGGGGCCGTTCCGGGATTTCGCGTACCTGTTCATCAGCCGTTCGGTGAACGGCGAACTGTATATCGGCGATAAGCCCAACCTGCGCTCGATCCTGAAATACGCACAGCTCGGAATCGACCCGCTCCTGGAGAAGGCGCTCAAACGATTCTTCATCGAACGCGGACTGACCGACTGGGAAGAGCTGGTCACGGCGGACACCGTCAAGATCGCAAACAAGCCGGGCTCCACGCGCGTCGACGCGATGATCTCGTTGTATCAAGCGCGGTTTGGTGCCAACGATCGCGGTCACGAGGCGATCGACGGGCTGATCGCGACGCACGTGCACGATCGCGAGCACTACATGCGGATCATCGCGTCGGCATTGCCGCTGCTGCAGATGCTTGCCACGGGTGAGACCGGGTTGATGCTTGCGCCGAAGGTCGACGATTTCGAGGACGAACGCGAGATCTGGACGATCGAGAAGGTCATTCGCCAGAAAGCGGTTCTACACATCGGCCTTGACTCGCTGTCCAACAGCATCGTCGCGAAGGCGATCGCGTCGATGATCCTGGCCGACGTATCGGCCGTGTGCGGCTCGATCTACAACTTCTACGACGAACCGCCTGAAGTCGTGCTGATCATCGACGAGATCGCCGAGGCGATCAACGAACAGGTGATCCAGATCCTTAACAAGGGCCGAGGTGCTGGCTTCAAGGCGTTCGTGGCGTTTCAGACGCGTGCCGACCTCGAAGCCAAGTTGGGGAATGCCGCGAAAATGCTGCAGGTTTTGGGGAACCTGAACAACCAGATCATCTTACGCTTGGAAGACACCGACACGGCTGAATGGTTCTCGAAGAAGGTGGGGGATACCGCGATCCGCAACCTGATCGTCTCGAGCAGCACGAGTAAGGCCAGCGAAGGCCACGTCGGCGAGTTCACCGGTTCGGTGACGCGGTCGCAGCAGTTAGAGGCAGTGCCGTTGATTCCGACGCGTCTGATACAGACCCTCCCGAACCTGCAGTACTTCATGCGGATCTCGGGCGGCGCGGTGTACCAGGGACGTATTCCAATTCTCACAGGCTAAAAAACCACGCATGTCTGCCGTTTTCAAAAAAATTATTCGCGAGCACAAACTGTCCGCACACCTGACCCCTGTGTTCACCTTCGCCCCTGAGCTGGAGCTCGTGTGTGCGCGCGTGGCGGACTTTGTCGGTGAGCACTTCATCGGGAAGGCAGAACCGCTCGTCAAGGAGATGTTTGTGGACGCGCTCACCGCATTCAAGCGCGTGCGCAAGACGGGCGATCCGCACGTCGCGTTCATGCAGGGCCTGTTTTCCTCGGCGCACATGCTGTATGCGCGGCGCTTCGTTGTGCGCGATGGCGAGCGTTTCCACGTGTGGTTGCCGATGTTCGAGCCGGTGACGACCTTCGAGTCGCGCCATAAGCTGCCGGCTGAGATGATCGACGAACGGTGTCCGGAGAAAATCAGCCAACGCTCCGCAGCATTCCAGCTCGCGTCGCGAGCGCTCACGGGTGAAACCTTCCGTCTCTACTTCGAGGAATACGATGTCGCTCACGCCTTTTCTGATTCGGACGCTGACCAGGGTTGACGAGTACACCGTGCGCCGGGCGATGTCCACCGCCGCAGCGCAGGACGATCCGCTTGCCGCGCCTCCCGAGGAATTTAGAAAGGGTGCCAACGCGATGGCGTATTCGCTCGCGATGTTCATCAGGCGGCGGCCGGTGCAGTTCTACGTTGGGCTGTCCGGGCTGATCGCGTTGCCGATCTATCTGATCGGGAGCTTCATGGGAGAGCTGTATGGCGGGTAGCCGATTCGTTGGGCACATCAAGATGTGGTTCTTCTTTGTGCCGCTGCTGTCCGTTGCATTGATGCCGGCGGTGCCAGACTCGTCCCTATTCGAGATTCCAGATGCTGAGGCCGCGTCGGTGGTGGCGAGCCTTGGGGAAGTGCGAACCGCCGAAGCGATCAACTCGACGAACCGAACCTTCAGACACTACTTCGTCGAAACAGGGTTGGTGCAGGCCTCGATGGAGCAGACGCGAGACTCGCAGATCGGAGACGGAGGCATGACGGACTTTGCGAACCGGTGGGTCCACAATTTTTGGCGACTCGTGTACCGGATGGTCTACCGACTCACGGTGATGAAGTACTGGCTTCTCGGCACGCTGGTGTTCGGGGCGGCGATGTTCATTGACGGGACGGTGCGTCGCAAGGTGCGAGCGGCGGCCGCCGGCTACGTCAGCCCGCTCTCGTTTCATTTGGCCGGCCACGGGATTCTGCTCGTTTTCGGGGTGGCGTTCACGGTGCTGATCGCGCCGGTCCCGCTCCTGGCCCCGTATTGGTTGGCGATAGCTGGAAGCCTCGGCGCGCTCCTCTGGAAAGCAGCATCTTCATACCAGTAGCCCCGGAAAGCTCCAGTTTTCCGTATAGCTTTTTGCCGGATGGCCCACAACCGGTTGCGCGCAGCGTGAGCGCGCCGGCGCAGAAAAGGTGGTCGAAATACCCGACGTTTCGGGCGGATCGGACGATCCGTCCACGCCACAATGAATCATGGTCTACGGACCTCGGAAAGCTCACTCCCCGTAGAGCTTTCGGCCTTGCCCCCTCTCCCCCAGAGGGGGCTTTTTTTTCGTCCGGAGCTGGGTGATCGCTGCGAAAGCCGCGCGAAATCGTTCACGTTTCGGACGTGTATCGCGGCACCGGGCCGCAAGAATAGACGCAAGCCGCACGTGCGGTTAGTCAACCAGATAGGATCCACATGAGCACGATCAATGAAGAAGCGCACGTCGACACCGGTACCACGGACGTGGCACCTGACCACGCAGCCGCACACGTGCCGGCCAGCGATGGTGCGGCCGCAGCGATGGATGAGCCGACTACGGGCGACGCCCGGCAGACAACGGATGGCGCGGACGACGGCGAGGTCGAGCGCGAGCTCGACGAGATGGAGCGGTCGGCCGGCGTCTTGCAGCGCGAAGGCCTGATCAGCGCAGCGGAGGCTGAACAGAAGCTCGAGGAGGTGGCGCGCACGCGTACGCTGTTCCGCGATCTGTCGCCTGCGGAGCGCGCGCGCATCATCCAGCGTCGGCGTGAGATCGGCCGCGAACTGATGAACAAGCAGCTGTCCGGCGCTGCCGTCGTGACCGCGCGTGTCACGATGAAGCATACGCGCCTGAAGCCGTTGTTCGAGCAGTGGTGGCCGTACCTGAACCGGATGACGATCAACATGCAGCGCTTCGGCCGCACGACGTACGGTGCGAACGAACAGGGCATCGTCAGCACGTGGTTCGAGAAACAACTCGACCAGCTGGAGGCTTACGTGAACGAGCAGCTCGACGTCGCGCAGGGTTTCCGGGAAAAGACGGAAAACGAGATGCGCCAGCGCAAAGAGACCGTATTTGAGCCGAGCGTGACGAAGCCTTCGCTCGACATCGAGGTCGAGGCTTACTCGCGGTTCTCGATGCGCCTGCTGTCCGTGATCCTGAAGTTTGACCAGGTGATGGACCATTTCGACTTCCTCGTCTGGAACGGGATTCGTGACCAGTCTGACGTCGACGATGAAACTGCACGCTTCCTCCGCAAGTTCCACCCGGTCGGCCTGCGTGGGTACACGACCCACCTGAAGCTGATGAACACCGTTCGCGGCAACTGATCGGGACGGACGGTGCCATGCTCGACGAGTTGAATCCCCAACAGCGCGAGGTGGCCCTCCTGCGCCGCCACTGCCTCGCCATCGCGTGCCCAGGTGCGGGAAAGACAAAAATGAGCGCCGCAAAGGCTGCGCTCCTGCTGGAGGATCCACGGGCAATGGTGGGTGCCGTGACCTTCAGCAAGGACGCGGCCGTCGAACTGCGCGAACGCATCCTCGCGATGGCGCCGCCCGATGCCAAACGACGATTGATTGCAGGTACCTTCCATTCGCTTGCCTTCAAGCAGCTTCAGCGGCCCGGGCGCGGTCGGCCTGACATTGCATCGGAAGGGGATCGCGTTGGGATGCTCGGGCGGGTGCTTGCCGAGCTCGGGTACGACTGGAAGGTCGAAGAGGCGGTGCCGATCGTCGAGCGGATCAAGACGAATTTCGGTCGGGCGGACGAGGGGTCAGCTGAATCCACGCTCTATGCAGCCTACCAGGACGCGCTCGAGCGCAACGGCAAGATCGATTTCCAGGACATGTTGCGCCTTGCAGTCGAGGGCATGCAGAGCGAGGACATCAGGCCGTATCGCTTCACCGACCTGCTCGTCGACGAGTTCCAGGATACGGACCCGCTGCAGTTCCGTTGGGTCGAACTGCACGCGCGCGCCGGCACGCACGTCACTGTAGTTGGCGACGACGACCAGAGCATCTACGGCTTTCGGGCCGCGCTTGGTTTCCGTGGAATGGAGAATTTTGCGAGCACGTTTGAGGCCCAGTGCGTCGTGCTCGGCAGCAACTACCGCTGTCGTTCGGAGATCCTGGCGGCCGCAGACAAAGTCATCCAGAACAACGTCGATCGTATGCCGAAGGTCCTCCATGCCGCGCGTGGTGCGGGCGGCGTTGTTGCGGCTCGGCGATTCGACGACGAGTATTGCGACGCCGTAGCCGCCGTAGAAGCGCTGCGGCCGCAGCTGGCGGGAGGCGCGACGTGTGCAATTCTCGCGCGAACAAACCGGATACTCGACCCGATCGAGTCCGTGTGCCGATCGCACGGCGTGCCGTACTACCGTGCGTCAGGCGGTTCGGTGCTCAACAAGCCGCAGGCGGCGCTGATGTGCAATCTCCTACAGGTCGTCGAAGGCCACAAGCAGAACGGCATTGACGCCGTCCTAGGCTACATGGGGATGAGCTCCTATGATCTCGGCTCGTTGCACAAGCGCATGGGCGCGGCCTTCGTCCAGATGCAAAAGCAGGAGCTAGTCGGTCTCGGTCTGCGCGACGAAACGGCGACGGCTTACCGTGCGTTCATGAAACGGCTCGGAGAATGGCAGGCGCTTTGTCAGCGCTCCTTCCATTCGCTCGCGCTCGAAGGCGTCTACGAGTGGATGATGACCTACGCCAAGGGTGACGTCGCGATCCGGGCAATCCAGTGTACGTACGACGTGATCAGCCGGCTGAACGGCTCGTTCAACGAGCGCATCGAGTTCCTGAAGCGGGACAACAACAAGCCGGGCGAGGGCGTGCTTGTTCTCACGACGATGCATAGCTCGAAGGGGCTCGAGTACGACCACGTGTGGATCAGTCGATCGGAGGAGGGAGTCGTGCCCGATGAGAAGAGTCCCGAGTCGGAGGAGCGGCGACTGTTCTATGTCGCCATGACCCGGGCTCGCGACAGTCTGACCATCTCGTCGATCAGGAAGAACGCCGTGTCGCGGTTCGTCATCGAATCGGGGATTCAGTAGAAGCTGACGAAATCGAGTTGGCTTTTTCGGGTGAACTGGGGGTGGGTTGCGCTGGCGTGAATGCGGTCGCAGCTACGCGACCGACACCATTACGTTTGGGCCAGGGTGCGATGTACTCGGAAAGCGACGACGAACGCGCAGCGGTTGAGGACGAGGCTGAGCACGTAGCCGAGGTGAAGGACCAGGGATGCAAGGCCGATGTCGAACAACAGACCAGAGAGGTAAAAGACCCCCCACTCGACGAGAGGCAAACCCTCGAATCTGATCGGAAGGAAGTGCCACTCGCTTGTCCAGATGCCTGTAACGGCCCGCATGCAAAAATAGGCTGCGGTTTGGATGAGCCAGACAATTCGCGAGCTGTTGTCGTCCTTGAAAAACGGTACGAGGCTCCACAAGATGTACCCGGCGAACGACAGCACGGGAATCGCCCAGCCGCATGCCACAACGAGGGAGGAAATGCGGAGAAGGCGGCGAGCCCGTTTCACTGCGTTGCTCCACTTTCTTCGAGGCGTTCCGGTGCGATCTCGCGCTCGACGGGAGCGTTCTCGATCACAAGTTCACGTGGCACGCGCCGCAACTGCCCATTGAGCGCGGCGTGGGGGCCGAGGCGGATCGTGCCGCAATAGAGCACGTCGCCGTTCACGCGGCCGTTGATTTCGAGCGCTTCACGCGCGTGAACGTCGCCTTCGACGACCCCGTCGACGCGGACGATCTCGCCTTGCACCTTCCCCTTGACGATGCCGCCGGCGCCGATATGGAGCAGGCCGCCGGTTGAAATGATGTCGCCGTTTGCGATGGCAAAGACGCTCAATCCGTGGTCGAGAATCAGGGTGCCCTCTACGACCAGGCCGGCCATGAGGACCGTCACGTTATGCGGTTTGGTTTTCATGCGGGTCTCTCTCAGAACAGTGAGACGTCGCCGGTCTTGGCGGACGTCGATGGTTTCGGTGCGTTCTCGACTTTTGCCGGCTCGGCGCGCGCGGCGGGTGACGGGGCCTCGGCGCTAGCCGCTTCGTGCCGCTGGCGTGCAGCAGCGCGGTGTGCGCGGTGGGGCGCGGGCTTCGGTTGCGCGGTCGGCGCGACGGCAGGCGCAGCGGTTGCGGAGGGTCGTTCCGCCGTGGCCGAAGGCGTTGGTGTCACGTCGGCCGGTGTAGTCGCCGCGGACTGCTGGCTTACCGCCGGCCCGGAGGTGGCATGAGAGGCACGAATTGGCGATGCGGCGGCCTTTTCCTGATCTGTCATTGGCGCCGGCATTGCGCGATCCGGGGGCACGGTCGTACCTCGCGCTTGTGACGCCAGTAATGCCCGGGTGTCCATGCGCGAGGCATCGGCTGCAGCCCGATCTGCTGGCCCGCCGAAGTCAGCACTGGTGAGCGGAAGCTCGGACTCGTGGGGTGCCGAGGCCGCGACCGGCGCGGCGGCGTGTGCCGTTGCGGGACTTGCACTTTGCGTAGCGACCGGTTCGACGTGTGCTGCGGCTTGTCGTGCATGCGCGGCGTGCCAAAGCTTAGCGGCAGACACGCCCGCAACACCGGCGCCCAACGCCAAGGCGAGGGCGATGGCAGTTGGCCGGCCGAAGCGTCGACAGGTCGATGTGAGCCTTTCGATCGTGCGTTTGCACGTCGATTCGTGCCCGGTCGGAGCTGGAAGTGCTCGTACGTGGCTATCGATGTCAATGACAACCGGTTGCGACGAGTATTGGGCGTGCAGTGCCTGAATCTCTCGAATATCCAAGATTTACTCCTTGGGTGGTGTGTTCCCGCCGGCGCCCGGCGCAACGCCGGTATCGGACATGAGTTTTGCCGTGCCGATCAGGCCGTCCTCTTTCATCCATTGCTCGGCCGCTACGAATCGGGCGTCGAGCGGCTGACGAGTCTTCCAGCCCGCCACGAGGCACGACAGATGGAAAAGCACCTTCGACGCGCGCTCGCTCTTATCCGGGGCGGTGCCTGGACTTGCTGCGTCGGCGCCCAATGTGCGTCGGCGGGCGTGTGCGTCGACCAGCTCGCGCGCCAGTAGATCGCGTTCCTGTCGCAACCCGGTGATCTCCGAATCCATCTGCGCGATCCATTCGGTCGCGTCCATCTCTTCGGGGCAACTCGCATCGGCGAGCGCGTCGAGCATGCGTTCGTTCGTTTGGTTGCAACGCTCGACGTATTCGAGAAGGCGGTCGCCGGCGCGTTCGTGCATCTGTTCATCGAGCCCGATCAATAGCGCGGCGTGCTCACGAGCCCGGTGAGCGTAGGGATGCGAGTCTTTCGTCGTGGACGGCATCCAGTACGCGAGGGCTCGTTGGAGTTGCCGAATCCGTGCGTCGCGGTCATCGACCGGCGGGGATGTAGCGGTACAGGAGCGGTCGGGATCGAGGAACGATGCTCCCTCCTCGGGGTGGTCTTCGATCCACGCGTAGACGCCTGCGCCACCGTGCCCGGCTGAACTCAACGTTAGGACAATGGTTCCTTCGAGGCCGCCGTAACATTCGAGCAGCTGACGGGTCTGGGCCAGGTTCAGCGGAATCGACCTCCCAGGCTTGCCTGCGGACATTGGCTGATCGACGGATTCGGGGTACGGGGCTACAGGTGAGGGATTGCTCACGAGATAGGTCTCCGGAAAGGGTGATGGGTACGTCGCGACGCGGTGCGAGCGACAGGCTCAGGACGAGCTTATTCACCGCACGACGAAGTCAAGGTCGGGCGATGCAATGCTGCAGAAGCGGTTGAGTCAGTCGCGTACGGTGCCGTCGGCGTCGTATCGGTCGTTGTCCGGGATGCACGCCGTTCTCACGTGCAGGATGCGACCTTCGGCGTTCTTGAGGATGTTGGCGCGCTCCTGCGCCGTGATCTTGTCGGCGAGCTGCGCCTCCATCGTCGCAGTGAACAGGCGGTCGTACTGGGTCAGACACCGGACCAGCAGGCCGGCCAGTGGGCGCGTCACCTTCAGCTCGATCTGCTCACTCGGAAAAGCCAGGGAGCGCGCGTTGTGCTTCTCGACCCATGCGGTGGCTTTGCGCATCCAGTCGGCTGCATCGCGTAGAGCTATCTCGAGCGCACGGACCTTGCCGCCGCGGGCGACAGAGATCTTCGCCGCGCAGAAGTTGTAGTCGCTGCGGACGAATGTGCGTGCAAAGAGCGAACTGTAGTTCAGGATCGTGACGGCGTCGGAGTCCGGCACGATCTTGTCGATGCGGCTGTCGCTAGTCAGCCGCTGGATCGGCTTCAAGCCCGTCGACGTGGCGAGGCGAACCGCCGGATCACGGGCGGGAGTAGTGTTTTGCGCGGGCGTGTCAGCTTGCCCGCGCCCTTCGTGCGATGGTTCGAGAACGGCAGACATGATTTTTTCGGGTGGTCTCTCTCATTGACGATTCTGAGCGAGTCAGGCGATGTTCGTGTCGGCAAAAGCGTGGCTGATTTCGTGAGCTTTTCGGGGATTGCGAGCCACGATATTCGCGATACTGACTCTACTTCTCGCGTCCCTGACGCATCGACCTCGACTTCGCTGGCCGAAGTCCATCTTTTGTACAAGCCGTGCCAATGGGCATGCTCCGACTGGTTGGCAACCGGTGTGGAATTCCTTTCTGATGAGCGCCTCGCCCGCGCTCCCCATTTCAGTCATAAAACTCGTTGCTGGCCGCATTCATTTGCGCCGTGACATCGTTCGAACCCGGACAACGGGTGTCTCTCTCCAGGCCTCTGTCTGGGTAGAACGACTGTAGTCGACTGAGCCGTGAACCTGCGTCGGAATGGCACTTCCGAAAATGGGCTGTAGCACAGCGTGACCATGCTGTGCGAGGACGACCTAACGTCCTCTATATGAGCCGTCCGGCTCCCTGAGCACCACGTCCCCGGAAGGGACGTGGTGCTTGGGTCATTTCACCGAATCCACGAAGCGCGTTCCTCTGCCGAGGGACGCGCTTTTTTTTCGTCCATTTTTCTGTCCTGGAGGTACCCATGCTTCCCAATCGTCTCGATTCCCGAATCGCCGACGTGATTAGCCGATCGATCGCCGAGGAACGTTCGACCACCGACACGACGTCATCCGCTTGGCGGGAGCGTTGCGAGGTGGCGCAAGTCGCGATGTTCACCGACTCCGACCGCCGGATTTTTCTGTCCAGTATCGCCCACCGCCGCGGAGAGGCGGCAGCCAATGCGCTCGAGCAGTCAGCGGACGCGTTGCGCACCCAGGCGATCTTCAAACTTGCGAGGAAACCATCATGAATGCAGTGGTCAGTATGGTTGGCGGCCCCGTACGGAGCGTCGTCGAAGAGCGGGCCATGCGCCCTCCGGTGATCGGGAAGATCAGGCCCGGCATCAAGGTGCTGACGTCGAGTGCCAGAGGCAATCCAGATGCGGTTGCGTTGTACGAGGCGATGGTGGCCGCCGGCGACTCGTTCGAGACGATCGGCAAGGCGATTGAGTCGCGCTGCAGAATCAAGCATCCGTTGGCGCCGCGCAATACCGACTTCTTCACCTGTCGCCGCTCGGATTTCAACAACCCAGACGTCGCCGACGAGATTTTGCGGCTCTACGGTGAGGATCGCGGCCAGGGCGTCAGGCTCTACCGTTTCCCAGTGTTGTTCGCCTTCAACGACTGGATGCAGAACATCCCGAACGAGATGGCGGCGTGGGGCGCGAGCGGTCGCAAGTACTTCTCGCAGTACGGGGCCGGTGGCCTGCGCTACTGCAAGACGTATGCGAAGGTCGAGCGAGACTCCCGCGCGAGCCGCGCCGTACGGCATTTCGGCGGCCGCGACGTGATCTTCCGTCAGGATGATGCGATTCCCGATGGCATCTGCAACCCCGAGCAATGTCCGCAGTATCAAAGCCGGCAATGCAACCTCGGCGCCAACTTCGTCTTCGCCATTCCCGACATCAAGGGTCTGGGTCTGATCGAACTTCCGACGAACTCGATCTACGTGCTGCAGAAGGCATACGCGGCGATGAAGACGGTCCAACTGGCCCGTGGCAAGCTGACCGGCACCCGGTTCTGGATCTCGAAGCGGGAATTCGACATCACGCGGATCAACGAGGCAGGTGAAGCGGTGCGTCAACCGCAGATGCTGACGGTGCTCGATGCGGATATTGACATCGGCGCGTTGCTCGACGGTGCAGAAGAGGCGCCGGCTGCGATCGAAGCCGCTAACTCACCCGCACTGGGGGATTCTGGCGGCACCGTGATTCAGCTTCACCCGGCGGAAGACGAAAGCCCAGCGGGACGCGCTGATCAGGTGGAAGCCGGTGATGGCCCGCCCGAATCGATGGAAGAGAAGCGCCACCGCATGCATGATCTGCTGCAGCGTCTTCGCTTCGTCGACGACGAGCAGCGACGGGCGTTTCGGATTTACGGACACTTCCGATTCGGTCGTGGCTGGACGGAACGAACCGCCGACGTTGACAAGATGATCGTGCGGCTGACGACAGCGCTCGAGGATCCGAATTCACTTCAACGTGAAATCGGCTCGGCGGTCGAATCGTTCCGCAATGCGTAACTGATACCCCTTTCGCCGGCCCTTCGGGGCCGGTGTCTCTTTCTTCCACGACGCGAATCAGAGAGTCCTTCAGCAAAGCGTTTTGCTCAAGTGCTTTCGACCGCGTGTCTCACGCATCGAAATCGTCCGCGCAAGCGGCCATCTCTTGACCTATCCCCTGGAGGATCCTATGCGCCGGATCGGCAACATCACGGCGTTCTTCGGCGCCGCCGATGTGTTTAGTAACTGGCACCCGTGCCATTTCACTTTCCACGACGTCACTTTCAACTGTGGCGAGCAGTTCATGATGTACTGCAAGGCGATGCTGTTCGATGACCATGCAACAGCGGAGGCCATCTTGGCCTCGACGTCGCCCCGCGAGCAGAAACGGCTCGGCCGCGGCGTGCGAGGCTTCGATGAGGCACGCTGGCTGCAGGTGCGCGAATCGATCATGTTCGTCGGCTGTCGCGAGAGGTTTCGCCAGAGCGAGGTGTTTGCCGCTGCGCTGCGAGCGACCGGATCGACGGTCATAGTTGAAGCCAGTCCGTATGACCGCATCTGGGGCGTCGGGATCGGCGAATTTGATCCCCGCATCGGCGACCCCTCGACCTGGCAGGGATTGAATCTCCTCGGCAAAGCGCTCATGCGCGTCCGTGACGGGGTTTCTCGGTCGTAGTTTCTTTTCTCGCGCGGCGTGCTGGCGCGAAACTATCTCTGGCTGCCCTCGGGCGGCCGTTTTCTTTGGGAGGCGCCGATGAAGATCGCGCATTTTTCTGACCTGCATTACTCACCGGGCAACCTCGACGAGGCGGACCGTTGCTTCACCTACGCGGTGGGCGACGCAATTGCGCGACAAGCTGGCGCGGCGGTGATCAGCGGCGACTCGACCGATCACCGGCTCGACGCACATTCGCCTGCTCTCCACGCGCTCGCGAAGCAGGTGCACAGGCTTGCGGAAGCGATGCCGGTCCTCATGCTTCAGGGTACGTTCTCGCATGAACCGCCCGGCACGCTGAGCAACTTCGCGCTGATGGGCGCACGGTACCCGGTGGCTATCGCGGTCCGTCCGTGCCAGGTGGCGCTTGTCGATGGGGAGTTCTGGTTTTCCCAAGGACCGGTGTTCAGTGACGAAGAGTTTCGCTCCGCGATCGGCGGTGGCGCCAGTGCGGTATTCACGTGCCTTCCGACGATGAACAAGGCGGATCTGGCGTTGCGCGTCGGCGCGTTGGCCGCGTCGACAGACCTCGCTGACTCGCTCGCGGGATTTCTGTCTGCTGCGGGCCGGATCAACTCGTTGGCCCGTGACGCTGGCGTTCCGACCGTCGGCGTGTCCCACGGCACCGTCAATGGGTGCGAGACCGAACACGGCGTCACGATGGCCGGGTTCGACCACGAGTTCAGCCTCGGCGGGCTGTTTGCCGCGGAATGCTCCGCATTCATGCTTGGGCATATCCACAAGGAGCAGACCTGGGAGTGTGAAGGGCGCCTGGTGGGGTACCCGGGCTCGATCGGGCGGTTCCACTACGGGGAGCTCGGCGACAAGGGCTACCTGTCGTGGGACGTGACGGCATTTGACGCGCATGCCGTACTGGTTCCGACACCGTCTCGCGAAATGGTATCTGTGTCGTTCGACGGGCCGCCGGACGCGAACGAGCTCGAAGCACTCGCCGCTGCCTCCGCAGGGAAGTTCGTACGTATTCGCTGGCAAATCGACGAAGAGCATAAGCAACTGGTCGACCGCAAGGCGATCGAAGCGATGTTCTCGGCGGCCGCCGGCGTGAAGCTCGAGCCGCGCGTGCTTCCTGTCATGCGCAGCCGGGCAGAAGGGATCAGCACCGCGCCGACGGTCGACGCAAAGCTGACTCGCTGGTGTGAGCTGGCCGACGTCGATGCTGTCCCGCTGGTCGATCGGCTGCAGCTGCTCGAGACCGGCGAGCCGGAAGCGATCGCGCAATCCATTCTGGCCCGTCTAGCCGCTACCAGTGGGCACTCAGGTGATCAGTCTGGCCTGCCGGAGGTTGCATCGGTGCTGTCGCTGGCCACATCGGCGACGTGCAGTCCCGCTGCTCCCGCGAGCGCCGGTGAACCGGCCTGGCTCAACGACGATTTGTTCGCGGCGTAGTGCCGCCCACCGACGGTTTGTTCTCCGTCGCTTTCGAACACTAGCCGTGTTCCGATAGCCCGCGTGGCTATCGAAACGAGGTTCACCCCGCGTCTATTGGCGCATCGACGGCAGCATCGCTGCATCCATTTTCTTACTACCCTGACGGGGCGTGTTCCCCGTCACGGGCGCACTCCGTCTCAAGTCCGGAGTGTGCTCATGTTTGGTCTCTATCCTGCTGGTGTCCGTTGGGCCCAGACTTTTACCGCGTCGACCGACGCGAAATCGCTGCAAAAGCTTCTCGTCGAACACGGCGGATGCACGGCGGCACTTTTCCATCAACCATTCGGTGTCCAGCGCGGCGCCGTCATCGCGCAACGCGATGGTCTGTTCGTGATGACCCATTTGGTCGAAGCCGACGAGGCTGAGATCGTCGTTACACCGGGCGTCGAGCTGCAGAACCTGTTGTGGTCGTTCGACTCGGGGTACTCGGGTCAATGGTCCGGCCGCGAGCTGCAGATTCTCACGGGTTGCCCCGATTGGGATTCGGTGCTCAAGCAGACGTCGGACGCGTTCCGTCGCCTTTGTGGAATCGTGGAGGCGGCGGTTGCGGGCACGTTGGGCAAGCAGGCTTCCCGTCCTGAGCCGACGCTCGCCGTCGATGATGACGAAATCCCATTCTTTTTTCCCGATGAATATTCGCAGCCCATCTCGCTTTCGGAGATCCAGTCATGCGACCTCTGAGACTGCTGCTCGAAGGGTTCACAGGCGTCCGGGACGGGATGAAGCGCGACAGCGTGGAACTCGATCTGGAGTCGTTGCCCAATGGGTTGATTGCGTTAACGGGGCCGAACGGCGCCGGCAAGACGACGATCATGGACAACCTGCATCCGTACCGGATCATGCCCTCGCGGGCGTCGAAGCTGACCGTTGATGCGTTCTCGTACTGGGATCACATCTGCGGCGTGCAGGCGCGCAAGGAGTTTGAGTGGGCGCACGACGGCCTGCGCTATCGGTCGACCTTCGCATTCCGCAAGCCGGGCAAGACGGGCAAGGCCGACTACTTCCTGTTCTATCGCTCGATGGACGGGGAGTGGCGGCCGGTATCGCTTCCGGACGGCACGGTGTCGGATGGTAAGAGCGAAACCTACGATCGATGTGTTGACGCGATCTGTGGCTCGCTTGAATCGTTCTTCACGAGCGTGTTCTCGGCGCAGAACCGGCGACCGCTCGCGTCCTACGGTGCGACCGAGATCAAGGGTCTCCTCGCGGAGCTGCTGAAGATCGATCACCTCCGTGCGTTGTCGACGAAGGCTGCTGATGTCGCGAAAGCACTCGCCCGGCATCTCGTTGTGGTGCAGCAGGATCTCACCACGTTCTCTGGCAAGCGTGAGCGTGTCGAAGAGGCACGCAAGGCCATCGCGACAGATGCAGCTGATATCGCCGCCGCACGGGACAAGCGTACGACCGCGCAAGCGGAGATTGCCACGCTGACGCAACAGCACGCCGTGCTGGTTGCCAAGCAGGGCGTGAACGCTGGCACGGCGGCGCGCTTGGGTGAACTCGGCGCGCGGCGCGGTGAACTGCAGGTCTCGCTTCAGACGTTGGAGCGAGACAAGCAAGCGGAAGAGAAGCGCTTCATGCAACGCGCAGCGGCGCTGCGCGAGACCATCGCCGGCCACGCAGCTGTCATTCGGCAAGCCGAGCTGATCCGCGGTGCATCGGCTGCCCGCGACGAAGCCCAGCTTTGTCTCGGAAAGGCCGAGGCACTGGTTCAGCCCTTGCAGAACGCTATCGAGGAGCTCGATGCGAAGCGGTTGCGCGCGGCGACTGTCGAGTCGACGCTCTCCGGGTTGGAATCGGAGGGTACGACAAAGGCAGTCCTGATCCGGAACCTGACCGAGCAATCGTCGGTGATCGGGTCTGTGCCTTGCGCTGGGCTCGATATCCATGCGACGTGCCCGCTACTCGCGCAAGCGAGGAGTGCCGCGCATCAAGTGGACGTTCAGACCGTCTCGCTGAAGGATCTTCGGACGCGCTATCGACAACACAAGACGGAGCTGGACCAACTTGCGCCGTCTGTCGCAACGCTGTCGGTGAAGCGTGCTGAGCTTCAGCGTGTGAACGCGGAAGTCGCGGCCACACGTCAGGCGCTCCAGCGCGCGACCGAGCTTGCTGCCCGGAAGCCCTTGCTGGACGCTGCCGAGGCTGGGCTGGCGAAGGCCCATGCCGATCTGGAATCGCTCGATGTAGAGCGAAACGAGGCGATCGCCCGTCGGGAGATGGAGTCGACGCGTCTTACTGGGCAGTTGCGTGAGGTCGAAGCGGAGGTGTCGCGCCTGGCTGCGGTCGACGTGACGCAAGCGATTGCGGATGTCGATCGCCAGCTGGTCGCATGTCGCGATCTCTGCACGGGACTGGATGCGCGGATCGAAGCATTGATCCGGAGCCAGGCCACGCGCGAAGCAACGATTGCTGTTCTCGAGCGCGAGCTGGAGGGGTTTTCAGCGACGCAGGCGCTCGCCGAGCGCATCTCCGACGAGATCGCGAAGTGGAAGCTGCTCGCGAAAGGGCTGGGCAACGACGGCGTGATCGCTTTGACGATCGACGACGCGGGCCCGGCACTAACGCAGAAAGTGAATGACCTGCTGCTCGTGTGCTACGGCACGCGGTTCACGGTCGAGATCCAGACCCAGCGCACGTTGGCCAACGGTGAAACGCGCGAGGGCTTCGAAATCCTCGTCCACGACGCCGAAAACGACAGCAGCAAGGGTGTCGGCGTGATGTCTGGTGGTCAGAAGGTGTGGATTAACGAAAGCCTGACACGCGGAGTCGCTCTGTATATCGCGGGCAACGCGGGACAGCCGTACGAGACGCTCTTCAGCGACGAGTCGGATGGACCGCTTGATCCCGATCGCAAGGTGCAGTTCATGCGCATGAAGCGCGAGGTTCTGCGTCAGGGAGGGTATTCGCGGGAGTTCTTTATCTCGCAAACGCCAGACCTGATTGCGGAGGCCGACGCCGTCATCGACGTGGCCGCACTCGCGAGGTAGTGCAGCACACATTTTTAACCCTGGTGGGGAACGTTCCCCACAGGGGCGTTCCTCGCCTTTTTTTCTTTCCGAGGAACGCAATGAAACTGAAGTCCAAATCGGGTGCGCCGGTTCGAAGCCTCACGGTCTCGATTCGTCCGAAGCCTATTCGCATGGGCACGGAGCATGTCTACGAGCTGAACGGCTCGCGCCTGCGCGACGTGCTCATCGGCGGGCGCTGGGTAACGGTGGCGGCTACGGCCGTCGTCGCGTCCTGAACCGTCGATGGAGGAAGGTGCGATGAACGATATGACGAATCTGGTGATGCTGTTGATTGCGATGCACGCCGGCGGCGAGCCGCCGGCGTCTGCCTACCGCTACGCAGTGGTTGCGCAGGCCGCCGCCGAAAGGCGGCAGCCCGCGAGAACGGACGCGGTCATCTGCAAGGATGGCCAAGTCCGCACCTTTCCGGCAGGGCACCCGAAGCCCTGCATCTGAACCATTGAACGTCGGCCCCATTCTCGAAAGAGAGCGGGGCCGCTTTTCCCTTTGGGAGGCAGTGTCCTGTAAGGGCTGGCATCTCACCTCCAGAGGAGTAGAAAAGTGTCCTTTCGCACTATGACGTATGTCGTGCTTGCGTCCGGCGTGCAGCTTACGGACGTCGCGCCGAGTTGTTTGACGAGAAGCGTTTCGGTGGCGGATGAACGTGGGATGCTCGTTGTCTACGAGAGCTACCTGGCGCCGACGGGATCGATCGAGTCGGCTGAGACTGACCTTACACCGGACATGCTCGACGAGCTTGCCGTTCAACGATTCCTCGACACGCTTCCCAGTGACATGTTCTATCTGAAGCGCGTTGGCGAGGCGTCCTCTTCAACGAGGGGCGAGTTTGATGCGAAGTTGTTCGGTGACGAACCTGACGTAGAAGAAATCGACGCAGCGTATTTGTCGCCTCCGGTGATGCGTGACGCTTGACCTATAGCCCGTGCTGGAATAGCCCCCGGTGGGGGCGGTCCTGCGCTATTGGTGCGTTACATATTCTCCGAAATTCTGATCTGCGGCCCCGCTCCTGGAAGGGGGTGGGGCCTTTCCCGTATGTACTCCTGGAGGCTTTGATGAAGAAGAAAATATCTTGGGCAGTCCTCGTCGCATCGCTGTGCTGTTGTGTTGCAATCGCGCTCGCCGGTCGCGCGCAAGCGGAAACGGTGCCGACCGTCGAAGTAGCGTTTTCGCCGGATGGCGGAGCGGAAAGTCTTGTGCTTCGCACCATCGGGGAGGCGCGCCAGTCGATTCGCGTGTTGGCCTACTCGTTCACCGCTTCGGCGGTAACGCGTGCGCTCATCACCGCAAAGCGCCGTGGCGTCGACGTCGCGGTCACTGTCGACGCGCGCAGCAACTTCGACGAGGACCGTAGCGGCCGCGCTCGCGCTGCTCTCGGCGCGCTCGCATACGCCGGTATTCCGGTTCGCGTCGTGAGCGTCTTTCCGGCGCTGCACTCGAAGTACGTCGTCGTCGACGGCGCGACGGTCGAGACCGGAAGCTATAACTACTCGCAACAGGCGGCCCGGTACAACGCCGAGAACGTTGTCGTGCTGCGAGGCGACACACGCGTCGCAGATGCGTACCTGAAGAACTGGGAAGCGGTGTCGTCGCGCGGCGAAGTGTATCGCGCGCCCTGACAGTTTCATTTCTCCCAACCCACGCGGGAACTGCTCCCACGTGGGGCGGTTCCGGCGCGTCTGGAGCAGCACATGTTTTCTGAAATTCTGGTGAAGATGGAATCGGCTATCGAAGCGCTCGTCGGGCTGATTCGGCAGGGGTGCACACTTTCGAATGCGTTGAGCGGCGGTAAGGATTCGACCTGTACGGCGATCCTCATGCTGGAGGCGGTGCGACGCGCCGGCGCCGAAGTGTCGCGTGAGCATTTCGTGACGAGTGCGGACACGACGATCGAAAATCCAAGCATGCACTGGCACTTGCAGGCGATGCTCGACGAGATCCGGGATGCTTATGCGTTCGCTGGTGCGCCGATATCGGTGCACGTCGCGAAGCCGTCCCTGTCGTCGCAGTTTGTCGTCGCGACGATCGGCCGTGGCACGCTTCTCCGCACTCCGGAGAATGGGGTGAAAAACGGGAAGCGAATACGTGCGTGCGCCGCTGACTGGAAGGTCGACCCGCAAAACCGAATGCGTGTCTCGCTCGAGCGATCGGCGGCCGCCGGAGGCGGTCGGGAATTGGTCACCGTGCTTGGCAATCGGTTCAGCGAAAGCGGCAGTCGGTCGGTAGCGATGACCAGTCGCTGTGAGAGCGCACTGAAGCCCGTTCGTAACGCGGACGGTTATCTGACGCTCTCGCCGATCGCGGAATGGTCGACCGACTGCGTGTGGTCGATGCTTGCGCTCTTCGCGGAGGATGCCGACAGACCTTTCCCGTCGCCGGTGTCCGGCGAGTCGGTACGGCGCCTGTCGGAGCTGTACCGCGCCGGAAACGAGGGAACGTGCGGCGTGATCCTCGGCGAGGGCGGTGCGCGGTCGCCGTGCGGGAGCCGGTTTGGTTGCGCATTTTGTTGCGTGACTGGCGAACGCGATCGCTCGATGGAGTCAATGGTGAAGGAAGTTGATCACCAGCATCTGGAGGGCCTGAATCGCTTCCGGAACTACCTGGTCGCGGTGCAGTGGGATCTCCGTCGTCGCGAGCTCGTTGGTCGAAAGCTGAGCGATGCCGGGTACCTGGCGGTAAAGCCGGACGTCCTGTCGTATATGGAACGCGTCCGACTGCTGCAGTACCTGCTCACGCTCGACGTGCTTGAAGTCGAACGGTCCGAGCGGCATGAGGGAGCGTTGGCTGCGGGCGAGATCCCTGACACGCCGGAGAACCGGGCGCTTTGTGACGTACAGTTCGAAATGGTCACGCCGGCGCAGCTGGTGGCGATCGACTTCTACCTCTCGATGCACCACTATGCGCCGCACGCCTTTCCAGCGCTTTCGGTCTGGTTCGACGTGCATCGGCTCGGGCGGCGGTACCATGTCCCAGTCCTTGACCCGCTGCCGAAGATCGACATCCCGCACCACGGTTGGTTCTTTGTTGGCGCGTACGATGCCGAGGTACCCACGGATGGGCTTCGCGACTATGCCGCGGAGCAGTGGAATCGCTATACCCATTCGGGGCGGCCGAGCCGGTATGCGCGAACGAAGTCTGGCGAGCAGATCGTCTATTTCGAAGAGAGCGACCAGTTCGAGGTGGACACCGAGGCCGCGTGTGCATTCGTGACCTGCAGCTTCGATGCTGGCTGGTCGGTGAAGGCGCAGCTTCATTCGGGGATGGAGTCGGCCCGTTTCTGGTTGAACGAAGGGATCGTGCGGCTGCCGACCGGTATGGCCGGCCGGTATCAGGAGATGGTGTCAACGTCGGACGTAATTTCCCCAGAAGTGTCGAAGTAAAATTCCCCACCCTGTTGGGACGGTGATCAGCCGGCGATGTGATCGGATGAGCTCCTTCGAGGACGGCCCGGACGCCGACGAACCGGCTCAGCGGGCGCGGGATTCAGGGAAGAAGGCCGGTTGCGTAGATGGTCGGGCAGCAGATCGGCGTGTTCTCGCAGACGGTACGACGTGCCCTCGATCTGCACGACGATCGCGTGGTGCAGCAGCCGGTCGAGCAGCGCCGCGGCGACCACGCTGTCGCCGAACACTTCACCCCATTCGCCGAAGCTTCGATTGGACGTCAGGATGATCGCGCAGCGCTCGTAGCAGGCGTTGACGAGCTGGAAGAACAGATTGCCGCCGTTGGAACCGATGGGCAGGTAACCGATCTCGTCGACGATGAGCAGGCTGTTGCGTGCAAGGAAGCGCACGCGCTGCGCCAGGTTGCCTTCCCGCTCAGCCTTGGCCATCGAGTTCACGATCTCGGCCAGCGAGCCGAAGTAGACGCTCTTGCCGGCGCGCACGGCTTCCACGCCCAGCGCAATGGACAGGTGCGATTTGCCCGTCCCGGGCGGCCCCAGGAAGTGAACGGTCTGCCGTCGTTCGATGAACTCGAGCTGCGCAAGCGCCATGATGCGATCGCGGTCGAGGCTCGGCTGGAAGCTGAAGTCGTAACCGGCCAGCGTCTTGATCGTACCGAGCCGCGCGGTCTGCAGCGCTATCCGGATGCGGCGGGTCTCGCGCGTCGTGAACTCCTCGCCCAGCAGCGTTTCCAACACTTCCAGCATCGAGCTGTCGCCTTGCTCGAAGCGATTCAGGGTGGTGTCCAGCGTTTCGAGTGCGCGCGGCATGCGCAAGCCGACGAGATAGCGTCGGATGCGTTCTAGTGTCGAGGTGGGCATGCTGCTCATGCGGCCCTCCCGGCATCCGCGAGGCGTCTTGCGACCTGGTCATAGAACGACAGAGGCCGGCGAGCCACGGCTACCATCACCGATGGCGCCGGCTGTCTTGACGGCTGCTTGCGCTGATTTGTGCGTCGATGACCGGGCAACAGCGAGGTTCGTCGCCGGCCTTCGAGCACGGGATGAACCGCCAGCAGTTCACCGTCTTCGTAGATGCGGATCTCGTGGGCCAGACTGTGGACGTCGAGCGTGCGCTTGCGTGT
>NZ_CADFEO010000028.1:0-107436 GCF_902833075.1 Burkholderia sp. BCC0405 | reverse complement strand
CGGTCGTGCGCCGGATCCGCATCACGCTCGAGCACTGGGACAGCACGGAGCTCGGCTTCCAGGAGCAGGTGGTCGGCCGTCACAAGTACAGCGGCGCGCCGCTTGGCCAGAAGAACGAGTTCGAGGCGCTCGATCTCGATGCGACCGACAAGGACGGCAACCCGGTGATCCCCGACAACTCGCACGCGCGCCTCGCGTCGCCGCAGTTGAACAACGGCGCGCAGATCCTGCGCCGCGCGTACTCGTACAACGACAGCACGAACTTCTACATCGAGCGCTGGCCGCCGTGGCGCCAGCAGACGGAGTACGACGCGGGGCTGATGTTCGTCGCGCACCAGCGCGACCCGCGCAAGGGCTTCATTCCGATCAACGAGAAGCTCTCGAAAATGGACATCATGAACCAGTTCACCACGCACGTCGGCAGCGCGATCTTCGCGTGCCCGCCGGGCGCGCAACCGGGTTCGTATATCGGCGCCGCGCTGTTCGAGGCATGAGGACGCACAACGCAAGCCAAGGCACACCTTCCCGGCCCGTCCGGGTGCAACCTGCTAGAAACCACATGAACACTTCACCCGTTAGCCGCCCGCTGCGGCACCTGATTTCCGCGGCGGCCGCCGCGCTGATGCTGACCGGCGCACTGCACGCCGCGCGCGCACATGCCGCGACGCTCACGCTGTACAACGCGCAGCACGAGCAGGTCGTCAACCAGCTCGTCAAGGACTTCGAAGCACAAAGCGGCATCACCGTGAAGGTGCGCTCGGGCGAGGGCCCCGCCCTCGCCGCGCAGCTCATCGCGGAAGGCGACCGCACGCCGGCCGACGTGTACTTCACCGAGAACTCGCCGGAACTCGTGCTGCTCGACCGCAAGGGCCTGTTCGCGAAGACCGACGGCGCCACGCTGCAATCGGTGCCCGCGCGCTTCAATCCGGCGGACGGCAACTGGGTCGGCGTGCTCGCGCGCGAGAACGTGCTCGTCTACAACACCGCGAAGATCCAGCCACAGCAACTGCCCGCGTCGCTGCTCGATCTGGCGAAGCCCGAATGGAAGGGCAAGGTCGGCGTCGCGCCGAGCGATGCCGACTTCCTGCCGCTCGTGAGCGCGGTGCTCGCGCTGCACGGCGAAGCCGCGACGCTGCAATGGCTGAAGGGCCTGAAGGCCAACGCGCAGATCTTCGACGACGACGAAGGCGTGACGGCGGCCGTCAACCGCGGCGGCGTGCTGACCGGCATCATCAACAACTACTACTGGGACCGCCTGCACGCCGAGCTCGGCGACAAGTCGACCCGCAGCGCGATCTACCATTTCGGCAAGGGCGACGTCGGCGGCGCCGTCAACGTATCGGGCGCCGCGGTGCTGAAGGCATCGAAGCACCAGCCGGAAGCGCAGAAGTTCGTCGCGTATCTCGTCAGCGAGCGTGCGCAGAAACTGATGGCCGGCGGCCATATCAGCTTCGAGTATCCGCTGCATCCGGGCGTCGCGCCCGATCCGATCCTGAAGCCGTTCAACGAACTGAGCCCGCCGGCGCTGACGTTCGAACAGCTCGGCGACGACAGCCAGGCCGGCAAGCTGCTGCGCCAGGCAGGCCTGCTCTGACCATGAGCGACGCCGTGTCCCGCACGGCGAGCACCGCGCGCGACGGCGAGCGCACCGCGACACGGCGGCGCCCGTCGCGCGCGCTCGTTGCCGCAGCCGCGTGCGGGCCGCTCGCGATCCTGCTGCCGCTCGGCTTCACGCTGTACCGCGCGGCCACCTTCGGCATCGACGATGCGATCGAGCTGCTGTGGCGCCCGCTCGTCGGTGAACTGCTGGTCAACACGCTGTCGATCACGCTCGCCGCGACCCTCGCGTGCGCGCTGCTCGGCACGGCGCTCGCGTGGTTCATCGAGCGCACCGACCTGCCCGCCCGGCCGCTGTGGACCGCGCTCGCGGCCGCGCCGCTCGCGGTGCCGCCATTCATCACGAGCTATGCGTGGGTGTCGCTGAGCCTCGACCTGCAGGATTTCCTCGGCGCGCTGATCGTGCTGACTTCCGCGTACTTCCCGCTCGTCTACCTGCCGGTGGCCGCCGCACTGCGCGAGCTCGACCCCGCGCTGGAGGAAAGCGCGCGCACGCTCGGCTGCTCGCCGTGGCATACCTTCTTTCGCGTCGTGCTGCCGCAGTTGCGCCCCGCGCTGTGCGGCGGGATGCTGCTCGTCGCGCTCGGCGTGCTGTCCGAGTTCGGCGCATTCCAGCTGCTGCGCTTTCGCACGTTCACGACCGAGATCTATGCGGAATACCGCACCGCGTTCGACGGCGGCGGCGCATCGCTGCTCGGCTGCGTGCTGATCGCGCTGTGCCTGCTGTGCCTCGCGATCGAGGCACGCGCTCGCGGCCATGCGCGCTACGGTCATACGCACCGCGCCGCGCGCCGCGTCGCGATGCGTTATCCGCTCGGCCGTCTGCGCGGCCCCGTCACCGTCGCGTTCGCCGCACTCGCAGCGGCGACGCTCGGCGTGCCGCTCGCGATGATCGGCTACTGGCTCACGCAACAGGGCGCGGCCGCCGTCACGCCGGCCGACGTGTCGCCCGAGCTGCTGTGGCAGGCCACGCTTGCGTCGTCCGGCTATGGCCTGATGGCGGCGGCCGTCACGACGCTGCTCGCGCTGCCGCTCGCGTTCCTGCTGGTCCGTTATCCGGGCCGCGTCGCGACACTCCTCGAGCGCACCGCGATGACCGTGCAGGGCGTGCCTGGCATCGTCGTCGCGCTGGCGATCGTGTCGATCACGGTGCGGCTGCTGCAGCCGCTCTACCAGAGCGCACCGGCGCTCGTCGCCGCCTACGCGATCCTGTTCCTGCCGCTCGCGGTCGTCAGCGTGCGCGCCGCGCTGTCGCACGTGCAGGTCCGGCTCGAGGAAACCGCGCGCTCGCTCGGCCTCGGCTGGCGCGCGACGCTCACGCGCGTGGTGCTGCCGCTCGCGGCGCCCGGCCTCGGCGCGGCCGCGACGATGGTGTTCATCTCGGTCGTGACGGAACTCAACGCGACGCTGCTGCTGTCGCCGATCGGCACCCGCACGCTCGCGACGCAGGTGTGGAGCGATACGGCGACGCTCGCGTTCGCCGCCGCGGCACCCTATGCGGCGCTGCTCGTCGCGCTGTCGCTCGGCGCATCGGGACTGCTGTTCCTGCTGCTCGGCCGCGCGTCGGTGCGCAACTGAGCGCCGCCCTTTTCCCCGGAACCGCCCATGAGCGAACTACGCATCCACGGCCTGTCGAAATCGTTCGGATCGCATACCGTCCTGCACGACATCGACCTCACGGTGCGACGCGGCTCGCGCCTCGCGCTGCTCGGCCCGTCCGGCAGCGGCAAGACCACCCTGCTGCGCGTGCTGTGCGGCTTCGAACGCGCCGAGCGCGGCACCGTCGAAATCGATGGCCGCCGCGTGGCCGCGCCCGACGTGCACCTGCCGCCCGAACAGCGGCGGATCGGCTACGTGCCACAGGAAGGCGCGCTGTTTCCGCATCTGTCGGTGGCCGACAACATCGCGTTCGGTCTGCCGCGCGCGGCGCGGCGGCGCCATCTTCGCGTCGACGAACTGCTCGAGATGGTCGGGCTGCCCGCGTCGTATGCGAGCCGTGCGCCGCAGCAGCTGTCCGGCGGGCAGCAGCAGCGCGTCGCGCTGGCTCGCGCGCTCGCGCCCGAGCCGTCGCTCGTGATCCTCGACGAACCGTTCTCCGCGCTCGACACGTCGTTGCGCCACGAAACCCGCAGCGCGGTCGCGGATGCGCTCGCGGCAGCGGGCGCGACATCGGTGCTCGTCACGCACGACCAGCCCGAGGCGATGACGCTCGGCGACGAAGTGGCGGTGATGTGGCAAGGCCGGCTCGTGCAGACGGCCGCACCGCAGACGCTGTACCGGCAGCCCGTCACGCGCGACGTCGCGTCGTTCGTCGGGCAGGCCGTGCTGCTCGCCGGTCACGTGCGCGGCACGCACATCGCCTGCGCGCTCGGTGAACTGCCGCTCGTCGCGCCGCTGCCGGACGGGCCGGCCGATGCGATGCTGCGTCCCGAGCAGATCGGCATCGTGCCGGTCACGCACGCCGACGCGGCCCGCGGCCATACGGCGCGCGTCGAAGCCGCACAGTTCGCGGGCCAGGACGCCGACGTGCTCGTGCGCCTCGATGCCGATCTCGATGGACTCGTGCGCGTACGCGTGCCGGGACACCGGTGCCCAGCCGTCGGCGAACGCGTCGCATTGGTGGTGGATGGCGCGGTGATGGCGTACGCGCGCTGAGCGGCGCGGCCCGCCGCTACGCGCTTTTACTCGCGTTCACACGCGTTCAGGCATCGGCGCAGCCCGCATCCGGCAACGGCCGGAACGTCCGGCCCTCCGTCTCGACCACCGCGCCCAGCAGCCGCGCGAGCCCCTTCGCGCCTGCGCGCATCACGACGTCGTGGTTCCACCGGAACAGCGGGCGGCCGAGCGGCTCCAGCCGGTTCATCCAGCGCGCGTGCGTGCGGATGTGCCAGTCGTAGCGCACGATCGTACGTGCGCCGTCGGCAACGAACGACCAGCATCCGTCACCTTCGATCGCGCCGCTCGCGCGGCCTTCGAGCGCATGCGGCGGCTCGACGCGTCGCACGCGCATGTCGAAGGTCAGCCGGTACGGCAGCGCCCCCTTCCACGTGTACCGGTGCAGCGCGCCGACGCCGCGCGCATCGCCCGGCTCGATCTCGACGGTACTCACCGCGCCCTTCCACCAGCCGGGCCAGCGGTCGACCTGGTAGATCGCGTCCCACACCACCGCAAGCGGCGCGTCCACGCGCCAGATCGTCGAGAACCGGTATTCCGCCATGCAGCCTCCGGCATGCCCGTCAGGGGCATGAGTCAGCGCACCGTTCAGGGCGCGAAGAAGCGTTCGGGAAACGCGACGTCGATCTCGATGTCGTCGAGCGTCACGGTTTCGAGCGGCACGTCGTCATCTTCCGCGAAGCTGACGACCTTCAGCGGAAAGCCGTCCTCGGTATCCAGCCACAGCCGGTAGCGATGCACGCCGTCGACCACATGCGCAGGCGCGCCCGTGACCGACACCCGCAGCGCCGTCCGGCCGCCGACGGCCTCCTCGCCTTCGGTCACCGTCGCGCCGCCTTCCTGCAGCGCGTGGACGTTGCGCAGCAGTTCGCCCACGTCCGACCGGTCGACCCGGTGGCCGCTGCGGTCCCGCACGAGCGGATTGGACGGCGACAGCGTCAGCGCGGGCGGCGCATGCGCGCCGAACGGGCGCAGCCGCACCTTGCCGTCGCCGGGATCGTACGCGAGCACCGCGCCGTGATGCGGCGACACGAAATCCATCCGGACGAAGCCCGGTTTCAGGTACGCGTAACGGATTTCCGTCCGTTCGCCGCTGCGCGCGGACGAGCGGATCGTCGCGCGGTACGAGCGGACGTGGTCGAAATGCGCCTGCGCGACGGTCACGGGATCGGCGGTCATGCTCGCTCCTATCAGGCTCGCGGCCAGCAACGCGGCGATCACGGCGCCGCCTCGATATCGATCACGCCTTCCACCCCGCGCTCGCGACGGCTCCTGAAAAATAGCAGCCGATGCGTGCAATAGTAGGCGAACCGGCCCGGCTGTGCCGGCATGAAGCGAAACGTCTTCGGCGTCGCGCCGAGTTCGGTGTGCACCGCGATGCCGGCCTGCGGCGCATCGATTTCGAAGCTGTGCGGCACTAGGCCGGGCTCGGCCGACACGGTCAGCTCGACCGGCACGTGCGCATGCACGATCACGTGGTTCGGCCGGAAGAAACAGCTGCCGCCGACAGCGCGGGCGCGGCGCCCGGCAGCGGGAACAGCGCCTGCAGTGCATCGCGCTGCGTCCGGTAGTGCGACGAAAGAAAAGCCGCCCCCCAAAAAGACAACGCGGCATGACATTCCTGTCATGCCGCGTTGCGCGACCCGTTGCGCACGGTGGCCAATCCGGCGCCGCCGTGCGTGTCCGGCCGGTTACCTCGGCAGTGCGCCCGTCAGCGACTGGAGCAGCGACGACACCGGTGCGAGCGGGTTGCCCGGCGCGCTGTTGCCCGAGTGCGGCGTGACCGACAGGCTCGGTGCGGAGCCGAGTGCCGTGCCCACCGTCGTGCCGACCGCGTTGACGACCGTCGCCGTCGCGTTGGCGCCCGTCGTCAACAGCGAGCCGGCTGCACCCGCCGTGCCGCCGGCCGCGTTCGCGCCCGAGCCGAGCAGGCTGCCGCCCGCCGCTGCCGTCGAACCGGCCGCGCCCGACAGCGCGCCGGCCGCCTGCCCGAGGGCTACCGGACCATTCGCGAGTGCGCCCGTCACCGAACCGAGTGCACCGGTCAGTGCGCCAGCCGGGTTGCTGCCGCCCGTCAGGCCGCTCACGAGGTTCGTGATCGGTGCGATCGGGTTGTTGCCCGCTGCGCCCGACAACGTGCCGACGACCTGGTTCACGACGCCTTGCACCGGCGCCAGCGGGTTCGAGCCGCCGAGGTTGCCGAGCGTACCGACAACCTGGTTCACGACGCCCTGCACCGGCGCCAGCGGATTCGAGCCGCCAAGGTTGCCGAGTGCGCCCACGACGGAGCCGACCGCATTGCCCAGTGCGTTCGTGGCCGTGCCGACCGCATTGCTGTTGCCGAGCGTGCCGACGACCTGGTTCACGACGCCTTGCACCGGCGCCAGCGGGTTCGAGCCGCCGAGGTTGCCGAGTGCGCCCGTCACCGAGCCGAGTGCGCCGGTCAGCGCGCCGGCTGCGTTGCCGCCCGTCGGCAGCGCGTTCTGCAGGCCGTTGACGAGGTTCGTGATCGGCGTGATCGGGCTGCCGCCACCGGCGCCGGACAGCGTGCCGACCACCTGGTTCACGACGCCTTGCACCGGCGCCAACGGATTCGAGCCGCCGAGTGCCCCCGTCACCGAGTTCAGCGCGTTCGTCAGCCCACCGGCCGGATCGTTGCCGAGCGTACCCGCGAGTTGCGTGACGACACCTTGCACCGGTGCGAGCGGGCTCCCCGCGCCGCCGACGTTGCCGAGCGTGCCCGTGATCGTGTTGACGGCATTGCTCAGCGCGCCGGCCGGGTTGCCGCTGCCGAGCGTACCCGTGACCTGGTCGACGACGTTCTGGATCGGCGCCAGCGGGTTCGAGCCGCCACCGATGCCGCCCAGTGCGCCCGTCACCGTGCCGAGTGCGCCGGTCAGTGCGCCTGCCGGATTGCCACCGCCAAGCGCGCCCGTGACCTGATTCACGACGCCTTGGACCGGCGCCAGCGGGTTCGAACCGCCGCCGATACCGCCCAGAGCGCCCGTCACCGTACCGAGTGCACCCGTCAACGCGCCAGCCGGGTTACCACCACCGAGCGCACCCGTGACCTGATTCACTACGCCTTGAACCGGCGCCAGCGGGTCCGAACCGCCGCCGATGCCGCCCAACGCGCCCGTCACCGTGCCGAGTGCACCCGTCAACGCGCCAGCCGGGTTACCACCACCGAGCGCACCCGTGACCTGATTCACTACGCCTTGTACCGGTGCCAGCGGATTCGAACCGCCGCCGATACCGCCAAGCGCGCCCGTTGCGGTACCGAGTGCATTGCTTAGCGTCCCGGTTGCCGTGTTCAGCGCGCCAGTCAGCGCACCCGCCGGATTGCCGCCGCTCAGGGCGCCCGTCACTTGGTTCACGACGCCCTGCACCGGCGCCAGCGGGTCTGAGCCGCCACCGATGGCGCCCAATGCGCCCAGTGCCCCCGTCACGTTGCCGATCGCACCGGTCACCGTGCCTGCCGGATTGCCCGCACCGAGCTCACCCGCCACCGTACCGAGTGCGCCCGTCAATGCACTAGCCGGGTTGCCGTTGTTGAGGGCCGTCGTGACTTGATTGACGACGCCTTGAACCGCCCCCAGCGGGTACGAGCCACTGCCGATGCCACCCAGTGCGCCCGTCACCGTGCCGACTGCACCGGTCAACGCGCCCGCTGGGTTGCCACTACCAAGCGCGCCAGTCACCTGATTGACGACGCCTTGTACCGGCGCCAGCGGGTTCGACCCACCGCCGATACCGCCCAGTGCGCCCGTCACCGTACCGACTGCACCCGTCAACGCGCCTGCCGGGTTGCCGCCACCAAGCGCACCCGTCACCTGATTGACGACACCTTGAACCGGCGCCAGCGGGTTCGAACCACCGCCGACACCGCCCAGTGCACCTGTCACCGTGCCGAGTGCATCCGTCAACGCGCCAGCCGGGTTGCCGCCACCCAGCGCACCCGTCACTTGATTGACGACACCTTGAACCGGCGCCAGCGGGTTCGACCCACCGCCGATACCACCCAGTGCACCCGTCACCGTGCCGAGTGCGCCGGTCAGTGCGCCTGCCGGATTGCCGCCGCCAAGCGCCCCCGTCACTTGATTGACGACACCTTGAACCGGCGCCAGCGGGTTCGACCCGCCACCGACACCGCCCAGTGCGCCCGTCACCGTGCCAACCGCATTGCTCAGCGTCCCCGTCGCCGTATTCAGCGCACCGGTCAACGCACCCGCCGCGTTGCCGCCGCTCAGCGCGCCCGTCACCTGATTCAGCACGCCCTGGACCGGCGCGAGCGGCTGCACCGTGCCGCCGCCACCGCCGAGTGCGCCCGTCACCGCCCCCACTGCGCCCGACAGTACCTGGCCGGGATCGCCAAGCGACGTCTGGATCGCGCCCGCCCCGCCTGCCGCCACGGTGACCGAGCCCAGCGGCGACGTACCCGTCGCGACCAAACCGACCGACACGCTGTTCGTCGGCGGGTTGACGATCACTTGCGGAATCGGCAGCGAATCAAGTGCCCCCGCCATCGCGGAACCCGAAGCCAGCACCCCGAACACCGTCGCGACCGACAGCGCCACACCCGTCAATTTCAGATTGTGTCCCATCTTTATTTTCCCCATCTCGGTTGGCACAACGTTGATAAAGCATGGGGACGGATTGCACGAAGTGTGCCAATTCCAAAAACAGGATTGATTCGTCTGCCTATTGGCTGTCAATAACGCTTTTTAATCGATTTCAGACGAAATTCACGGCTCAGACGCCGCAATCATCTGATGAAAAACGCCGACGGAACGCGGATGTAACGTAACGTTTGCGAGCCCCGCGGTAACGTGTTCCGGTACATTCCGCGTAACACAGGAACAGCCGCCACGACGGCGTGCCGCTGCGTCATCAGCGGCCGTCCATTACGCATTTCAGCAATATGAAAATGCATTGATAAATCGCCGATTTGCTGATTTTCTTTATTTCGCGATTATCTTTCCTGCCGATTACGCAGATCATTTCCGATCGCGCGATTTCCGGTCATTCGGATGGCAGATTGAAACATTGTGAAAACCGGCGCACGTGACGCAGCGCGCGCCGCCGGATCAGCCGAAGCGCGCGGGCCGGTACGGACGGGGATCGATATAGGTTGGCGCGCCCGTCATCATTTCGGCGAGCAGGCGTCCGGTTGCGGGGCCGAGCGTGAGCCCGTGATGACAATGGCCGAATGCGAACCACAGGTGGCGATGGCGAGGCGCGGGCCCGATCACCGGGCGCATGTCGGGCGTGCACGGCCGCATCCCGAGCCACGGCTCGGGATCGAGCCGCTCGCCGATGCCGAACGCATCGCGCGCCAGCGGCTCGGCGCGCGCGAGCTGCACGCCGGTCGGCGGTGCGCCGCGCAGCGCGATCTCGACGCCGGTCGTGAGCCGCAGGCGGCCGCCTTCCATCGGCGCGACGACGAAACCTGCCTCGGTATCGCACACGGGCACGTTCAACGGCGCGCGCGTCGGCCGGTAATGCATGTGATAGCCGCGCTTCGCGCGCAGCGGAATCCGGTAGCCGAGCGGCGCGAAGACGTGATCGGACCACGGCCCGAGCGCAACCACGGCCGAGCGCGCCGAAATCGGCCCGTGTTCGGTGCCGACCTGCCAGCCGCCATCCACCTGCACGAGCGTCCTGGCGTCGCCAAGCGCGAACCTGCCGCCGTCGCACTCGAACAGCCGCGCGTAGGCCTTGGTCAGCCCGCCCGGGCTCGACACGGTCTTCGGGTCCTGCCAGTGGAATGCGCCGCAGAACGCGTCACTGATACCCGGCTCGCGCGCCCGCAACGCATGGGCGTCGAGCACGGTCATTCGCAGCCCGTGCGCGTCGGCCACGCGCTGCTGAGCACGGGCTTCCGCATCGAACAGCGCGGGCGAACGGAACGCCTCGATCCACCCGCCGTCGTGCACGAGCGGCTGGGCATCGGTGCGCGCGAGCAGCGCGTCGTGCTCCACGACGCTCGCCGCGACGAGCGGCAGCAGGTCGCGTGCGGCGGCCGCGAGCCGCTGCGGCGACGATTCATGCCAGAAGCGCGCGAGCCAGCCCGCATAGGCGGGCAGCGCGCGGTAGTCCCAGTAGAGATCGACCGAGCGGTTGCGCGCATAGCGCAGCAGCGTGCCGAGCCGGCGCGGAAACGCGTACGGCACGACCGACGAGCGCTCGATCAGCCCCGCATTGCCGTGGCTCGTTTCCTCGCCGGGCGCGCGCCGGTCGACGAGCGCGACGCGCAGCCCGCGATCCTGCAGATGCAGCGCCGACGACACGCCGACGATGCCGGCCCCCAGAACGATGACGTCGAAATCCATGGTTCCCCGTACTGCGTCGAGATTCGATGCGACACGCGCCGGCGCGGCGGCCGGCGCGCGGCGGTGATTACTTCGCGACGATGTCGCGCTTGAAGTACTTCCGCGACAGCGCGCTGAGCGTGCCGTCCTTCTTCAGCGCGTCGAGCGCGCCGACGATCTTCGCCTGCAGCGCCTTGTCGTTCTTGCGCATCCCGAAGCCCGTGCCCTCGCCGAGCGTCGCCGGATCCTTCAGCGGCTCGCCGACGATCTGGTAGTCGCGGCCGGCCGGCTTGTCGAGGAAACCGTCCTGCGCGGTCTGCGCTTCCTGCACGGCCGCGTCGAGGCGACCCGCGACGAGATCGGCGTAGATCTGGTCCTGATCCTGGTACGACACGACGGCCACGCCCGCATCGGCCCAGTGCGCCTTCAGGAAATCCTCCTGCGACGAGCCCTGCAGCACGCCGACGTGCTTGCCGCGCAGGCTCGCGGCGTCGGGCCGCAGCGGCGAGCCGTGCTTCGCGATCATCACGATCGGCACCACGTAGATCGCCGGCGTGAAATCGATGCTCTGCCGGCGTTTCGACGTGATGTTCATCGCCGAGTCGATCGCGTCGAACTTGCGCGCCTGCAGCGCCGGGATCAGGCCGTCGAACGCATTCTCGACCCACACGCATTTCATGTTCAGCTTCGCGCACACCGCGTTGCCGATGTCGACGTCGAAACCCTGCAACTGGCCGGCCGGCGTCTTGCTCTCGAACGGCGGATAGGCGGCTTCGATCCCGAAGCGCAACGTGGTCTGTTCCGCGTGGGCCGTGACGGCCGCGCAGGCAAGCGCCGCAGCGGCGCAAAGGGAGAGCTTCCAGTTCATGACGGTCCTTCCGTTCCGGATTGAGGCGATGAAGATCGGTACACGACGGCCCCGGCCGCGCGCCGGATCGGCATTCGAAGCAGGCGGCCGCCACGCGGCGACGCGTCGTGTCCTGCACGCGAAATATAGACTCAAAGTCTACTATAGACTATAGGGAATACGAGAATCTCGCCCTGATACGCGACGTCAAAAATTCGCCGCACGCCAGAAATGCCCATGATTTAGCGGCGTTTTTTTCTAACCACGCAACGACACGAAATCTCGAAAAGAAAAATTATCCCGATTTAGTTTGTCTATATTAGACTTTTAGTCCATCAAAAACATTGCCGGGCACCGTCGATCGAGACTGTCCTGTCCGGCCCCGACCGGAGATGTCCGCATGACGCAAACCGCCCCGACCCTGCCGCTGACCGTCGACGAAGCCGCGGTGCGCGCGGCCCTGCCGTCGCTCGACGTGCTCGGCACGCTGCGCAGCATGTTCGCGTCGCTCGCCGCGGCGCGCGCGGTGCAGCCGCCGCAAACGCTCACGCTGTTTCCCGACCAGGCCGGCGACTTCATCACGTATCTCGGCGCGCTCGCCGACGCGCAGGTGTTCGGCGCGAAGCTGTCGCCGTATGTCGTGACAGGCGGCAAGCCCGACGGGAGACCCATCGTCACCGCCTGGACCGCACTGATGTCGATGCGCACGGGGCAGCCGCTGATGTGGTGCGACGCGGGCCTGCTGACCGTCGAGCGTACGGCTGGCACGACCGCACTCGCGGTCGACTGCCTCGCGCCGCGCGACGCGCGCCGTCTCGCGATCGTCGGCGCGGGCGCGGTCGGCCTCGCGCACCTGCGGCACACGGCGGGATTGCGCGACTGGGAGACGATCCGCGTGTACTCGCCCGCGCTCGCCGGCGACGCGGCGCAACAGGCGACGCTCGCGCAGCGCGATCCGCGCGCACGGGCCGCGGCGAGCGTCGAAGCCTGCGTGCGCGACGCGGACGTGGTGATGCTGTGCACGTCGTCGGGCACGCCCGTGCTCGGCGACGGGATGCTCACGCGCCCCGCGCTCGTCACGTCGATCAGCACGAACGCCGCGCGCGCACACGAGATCCCGCCTGCCTGGCTGCCCGACATGGACGTGTACTGCGACTACCGGCACACGACGCCCGCGAGCGCCGGCGAGATGCAGATCGCCGCGGCCGAGCACGGCTGGGACCCCGCGCGGATCGCCGGCGACCTGCCCGCGCTCGTCGCCGGCACCTGTCCGGCTCCGTCGTACGCGCGTCACGCCTTCTTCCGTTCGATCGGCCTCGGGCTCGAGGACATTGCGATCGCGCACGCGCTGTACACGCACCTGACGCGCGCATGAGCGTCACGCGCGCGCGGGGCCGATACAATGGCGCAACCGCCGCCGCGGCCGCGCGCGGGCGCACGGGCATGCCGGCCACCGGTGCGCCGGCGCGCCGGCCCGATGCGCCGCCCGCCCCCCGCCCACCCGAGATGGCGAACCCGATGCGCAAGAAGAAATCCCCCGTCAAAGACCTGCTGCTCACCCGCTATGCGCCGATCGCCGACGGTATCGCCGCACTGTTCTTCCCGTACGCGGAAGTCGTGATCCACGACCTGCAAGACCAGACCGTGCTGTATCTCGCGAACAACCTGTCGAAGCGCGAGGTCGGCGACGATTCCGCGCTCGAGGAAATCGATCATTCGGCGCGCGAGCGCGTGATCGGCCCGTACGAGAAACTGAACTGGGACGGCCGGCGGATGCGTTGCGTGAGCAACGTGCTGTTCGACGACGAAGGCCGCCCGGCCGGGATGATGTGCATCAACTTCAACATCGCGGTGTTCGACGAGGTGCGCGCGACGCTCGACCTGTTCATCAAGGGCGCGGGCGTCGTCGCGCAGCCGGACGAACTGTTCCGCGACGACTGGCAGGAGCGCATCAACACGTTCCTGCACGGCTGGCTGCACGAGCGGCAGGTCGGGCTGAACGGGCTCACGCGCGAGCACCGGCGCGAGCTCGTCGAAGCGCTTTACGCGGAGGGCGCGTTCCGGGGCAAGAGCGCGGCGAACTACGTCGCGAACGTGCTCGGGATGGGCCGCGCGACCGTCTACAAGCACCTCAAGCACCTGAAGGAAACGCAAGGCGGCGCGTAAGCGACACGCGCCGCGGGCCAACTCGCCGGAACGCGCGGCGACTTCCGGCATCGGCAATCGCTATCGGGACGCCGCTTCCGTGTCGATGCTTCGCGATACGCCGGGCGCCCGTTTCGCATGGCCGCCCGGCCAAGACGAAGCGCCGAAGCACAAAATGATATAGTCCCGGTTACATTTTTTTGCTGCCCGGAATCGCCCATGACGACCGCTCCCGCCCCGACTGCCCGCCCGACCCTCACCGTCGAAATCTGGTCCGACCTGATCTGCCCGTGGTGCTGGATCGGCAAGCGCCGCTTCGACGAGGCGCTCGCCGCGTTCGCGCACGCCGACCGCGTCGACGTCGCGCTGCGCGCGTACCGGCTGATGCCCGGCCAGCCCGTCGAGCCGGTCGAGGCGATGCTCGCCGGCAAGTACCGGATGTCGCCCGCGCAGGTCGACCAGATGCTGCGTCAGGTGACCGATGCGGCCGCGAGCGTCGGGCTGCGCTACGACCTGCCCGGCACGCTCGTCGGCGATACGCTCGACGGCCACCGGCTCGTGAAGCTCGCGGAATCGACCGGCCGCGCGCACGCACTGACCGAGCGGCTGTACCGCGCGTATTTCTGCGAGCATGGCTCGCTGTTCGATCACGCCGAGCTGACCGAATTCGCGGTCGAAGCGGGGCTCGAGCGCTCGGCCGTCGAAGCCGTGCTGCGCAGTGACTTGTACCGCGACGAAGTCGAAGCCGACGCCGCGCGCGCCGCGCAGATCGGCGGGCGCGGCGTGCCGCTGTTCGTGTTCGGCGGCCGCTACGCGGTGTCGGGCGCACAGCCGGCCGATGCGTTCGCGCAGGCGCTCGACCAGGCGTGGCGCGACGGCATCGTCGAACTCGACGGCGGCGACGCGGCCGCCTGCGGCCCAGACGGCTGCGAACTGCCGGCGCGCTCGTAACGCCCGCCGCATTCATCGCGCGGGTGCCGACCGGACGCGCGACTCCGCTTCGCTGCTGCCACAAACCGGCAGGAAGCCCGCGCGGACGAGGTCTACAATGCATCCCTTCGAATCACCATCGGAAGGCTGCAAGCCCATGACCCACGGGATTCACGGCGAGAAGCGCTGGTACGCGCTGATCGTGCTCTGCCTCGGCGTGCTGATGATCGTGCTCGACAGCACGATCGTGAACGTGGCGCTGCCGTCGATCAGCACCGACCTCCACTTCACCGAGACGGCCCTCGTGTGGGTCGTCAATGCGTACCTGCTGACGTTCGGCGGCTGCCTGCTGCTCGGTGGCCGGCTCGGCGACCTGTACGGCCAGCGCCGCATGTTCCTCGCCGGCCTCGTCGTGTTCACGCTCGCGTCGCTCGCGTGCGGCCTCGCGCCATCGCAGACGATGCTGATCGCCGCGCGCGCGGTGCAGGGGCTCGGCGGTGCGGTCGTATCGGCCGTCGCGCTGTCACTGATCATGAATCTCTTCACGGAGCCCGGCGAGCGCGCCCGCGCGATGGGCGTGTACGGCTTCGTCTGCGCGGGCGGCGGCAGCATCGGCGTGCTGCTCGGCGGGCTGCTGACGAGTTCGCTGTCGTGGCACTGGATCTTCCTCGTCAACCTGCCGATCGGCGTCGCGGTCTATGCGATGTGCGTCGCGCTGCTGCCGCGCCTGCGCGCGCCGGCCGGCCCCGCGCGGCTCGACGTCGCGGGCGCGGTCACCGTGACTGCGTCGCTGATGCTGGCCGTCTACGGGATCGTCGGCGGCAACGAAGCCGGCTGGCTGTCGACACAGACCGTCGCGCTGATCGGCGCGGCCGTCGCGTTGCTCGCGCTGTTCGTCGCGATCGAGGCGCGCGCCGCGCACCCGCTGATGCCGCTCTCGCTGCTCGCCTCGCGCAACGTCGCGCTCGCGAACGTGATCGCCGTGCTGTGGGCGGCCGCGATGTTCGCGTGGTTCTTCCTGTCCGCGCTGTACATGCAGCGTGTGCTCGGCTACGGGCCGCTGCAGGTCGGCCTCGCGTTCCTGCCGGCGAACCTGATCATGGCCGCGTTCTCGCTCGGGCTGTCCGCGCGGATCGTGATGCGCTTCGGGATCCGCGGCCCGATCGCGGCCGGCCTGCTGATCGCGGCCTGCGGCCTCGCGCTGTTCTCGCGTGCCCCGGCGGACGGCGGCTTCGTCTGGCACGTGCTGCCCGGCATGACGCTGCTCGGCATCGGCGCGGGTATCGCGTTCAACCCGGTGCTGCTCGCCGCGATGAACGACGTCGATCCGGCCGATTCCGGGCTCGCGTCGGGGATCGTCAACACAGCGTTCATGATGGGCGGGGCGCTCGGCCTCGCCGTGCTCGCGAGCCTCGCGGCCGCCCGCACCGACGCGCTCGCGGCAGCGAACGCCACGCCGCTCGACGCACTGAACGGCGGCTACCATGCGGCCTTCGCGTTCGGCGCGGCGTTCGCTGCCGCGGCCGCGCTGATCGGCCTTGCGCTGCGCATCCGGCGGCTGGATGCGGTTGAGGGCGTCGGCCCCGCGATGC
The DNA here is from genome assembly GCF_902833075.1 of Burkholderia sp. BCC0405. Taxonomy (NCBI): domain Bacteria; kingdom Pseudomonadati; phylum Pseudomonadota; class Betaproteobacteria; order Burkholderiales; family Burkholderiaceae; genus Burkholderia; species Burkholderia sp. BCC0405. Next base: position 91,321 of record NZ_CADFEO010000028.1, on the reverse strand, counting down.
ACTGACCGGCAGCCGGCGGCGCCCACCGCCGCCATCGAACCGGGGCGCGCACCGTCGCGCCCTTTTTTACGCGTGCCGGGCCGGCACGCGCGCCCGTTCCATCAGGCGTGTCGGACCGATCGCCGCGAGGAGGCCCGCAACCCCGCCCGCTCCGCTCAAACGCCTGTTTTACGTCAGGCCGGCCGCCCGCCGCACGGGCCTTCGCGACCGATTTTTAACGCAGTCGTACATCCACCCGCCACATTTGCGACAATGGCGGACTTTGACGCGCGCGCAGCGGCCGCGCGCCGCCGCCGAACGCCGCATAACCGCCTGCTCCCGATGTCGCTTCCCCATATCGATCTGCTGTACTCGTTGTCCGGCCTGTTCGTCGGCATCCTCGTCGGCCTGACGGGCGTTGGCGGTGGTTCGTTGATGACGCCGATCCTCGTGCTGCTGTTCGGCGTCCACCCCGCAACGGCGGTCGGTACCGACCTGCTGTACGCGGCCGCGACCAAGGCCACCGGTACGCTCGTCCACGGCCTGAAGGGTTCGATCGACTGGCGCATCACGGGCCGGCTCGCGGCGGGCAGCGTCCCGGCCGCGGCCGTCACGCTGTGGTGGCTGCATACGCACGGGATGAACGCGCCGGGCACCGCGCGCATGATCCAGCTCGTGCTCGGCGTCGCGCTGCTGCTCACGTCGCTCGCGCTGATCTTCCGGCCGCAGCTCGCCGCGTTCGCCGCGCGCAACCCGCTCGCGCCGAGCCCCGCGCGCACGCTGTGGTCGACCGTGCTGACGGGCGCCGTGCTCGGCGTGCTCGTGTCGATGACGTCGGTCGGCGCCGGCGCGATCGGCGTGACCGTGCTCCTGCTGCTGTATCCGGCGCTCGCGACCACCCGCATCGTCGGCTCCGACATCGCGCACGCGGTGCCGCTCACGCTCGTCGCGGGCATGGGCCACTGGCTGCTCGGCTCGGTCGACTGGTCGATGCTGGTGTCGCTGCTGCTCGGCTCGCTGCCCGGCATCGTGCTCGGCAGCCTGTTGTCGGCGCGCGCGCCCGAGCGGCTGCTGCGCAACCTGCTCGCCGCGACGCTCGTCGCGGTCGGCATCCGGCTCGTGCTCGCGTAACACGCGGCGCGAACACCGCGTCCTCGACGGTTTGACGCCATTTCGCTGCCGGCGCATGACGCGCCGGCGCATCGCCCGCCACTCATGAAAACAGCCCGATCGGCGCAGGCCGATCGGGCTGTCGTTCATCCGGGGCGGCGCAAGCCGCCCACGGCGCTTACTGCCCCTGCTGCTGCAACTTCTGCTGCTTGAGCTGCTGCGTGCGCATCTGCAGCTTCAGCACGCGCTGCAGCGCAGTGCGGTTGGCCAGGATGCCGTCGTAGAAGTTGGCGAGATCGCCCTTCAGCGCGGTCCGCGACGCGTCGTTCAGGTAGATCATGTGGCCCGACGGGTAGTTCTTGATCGTCAGGTTCTGCGCCTTGAGCGTCGGGTCGAGCGGCATCTGCGCGAGCGTCAGCTCCGTCTGGTGGAACGGCGTGACGGCGTCGAAATAGCCGTTTGCCGACAGCACCTTCAGGTCCGGGTTCACGCTCATCGTCGACGCCAGGTCGCCGGCCGTGTACAGCGTATTGCCGCCGCCCTTGTTCGCGCCGGTCGGGTCCGTGTGGCTGAAGTCCCAGTTGTTGAAGACCTGGTCGTTCAGGTCCACGAACGACGACGTCGACGTGTACTTGAGGTCGGTGTTGATGTAGCTGTTCCACAGCACCGTGTACGCGCCGCCGACGTTCGTGATCGACGGATCGTTGCTGCCCGAGTTCGGCAGGATGTACGGCGCGATGCCCTTGCCCGTGAAGTTCGCGCGACCGTCGTACTGGCCGATCTGCGTACCCGGCACGAGCGTCAGGAAGAACGTGTACGGCGGGTTGTCGTCCGACGACGGCACGTTGCCGAGCGCCGCCGGGTTGCCGAAGGTCTGGATCAGCGACGTCGGATCCGTGCCGATGTACGAACCCATCTGCTGCGCGGTCTGCAGGTTCAGGTTCAGGCGGACGTTCACGAAGCCGCCGTCCTGCGGGTTCGGCTTCTGCGCCAGCGGCGCGAGCGTGTTGTCCGCGTAATTGCGGGCCTGGACCATGTACGCGTCGAGATCGGTCGGCGTCGGGTTGAGCGTCGTCTTCTTCCAGTAGAACGCATCGGCCGCGAGCGTCGGGAACGTGCCCGGCGCGGACAGCGCATTCGCGTAGTCGAGGATCGACGACTGCAGCGTGATCCCGTTGAGGTCGATGCCGTCCTCATGCAGCACCCACGACACCACCGCGCTGCGCGCGGTGCCGTACGACTCGCCGTACAGGAACTTCGGCGAATTCCAGCGCGAGTACTTGGTCAGGTAGCGCTGGATGAAGCGGTCGATCGAGCGGGCGTCCTGGTCGGTGCCCCAGAAGTCCTTGTTCTTCGCCGGGGCGATCGCCGCCGAGTAACCGGTGCCGACCGGGTTGATGAACACGAGGTCGGTGCGGTCGAGCAGGCTGTCCGGGTTGTCGAGCAGCTTGTACGGCGCGGGCGGCGTGAAGTTCGGGAACGACGACTGCAGGCGCTTCGGCCCGTACGAGCCGAGCAGCAGGTAGACCGACGACGAGCCGGGGCCGCCGTTGTAGAAGAACGTGACCGGGCGCGGCTTCGACGGGTCCGGATTGTCCTGCGTGTACGCGACGTAGAACATCTTCGCGTTCGGCGCCGACGTGGTCGGGTCGATCGTCGTCAGGTGGCCCGTGGTGGCCGTGTACTTGATGGTCTTGCCGCCGATCGTGACCGTACGGTGCACGACGGCTGCCCCTTCCGTGGCATCCGTGACCGCGTCGTTCGGCCCGGTGCCGTACACGTCGGTATCGACGTACGGCTGGTCGGCCGCTGCGGCCGTGGTACTGGTGTTGGCCGACGTGCTGGCGCCGGCCGACGTCGCGGCCGCGGCGGCGGCCGACGCGGCAGGGCTCGCCCCGTCGTCGCCGCCGCACCCCGTGACGAGCAGCGCCGCAGCCGCGGCTGCAGCGAGCGGCACGCTCAGTGTCGTTCCGAATAGCGCGAAACCGTCTTTCAAGGACTTCCGTGTCGTCATTATTGCCTCTCGAACAGAACGATAAATACCGCCGGCCGCAAAGGATCATTTGCGCCGGCGCTCCGCACCAGGAATGCATTCGTTATGCGACGCACTCCGAGTTTTTTACCGAATCGGCGAATACCGATCGGCATGATTTACCCCACCCATATTTTTTGCGACTGCACAATGGAATCAATTCCATTGCGAACGACAATTCAATAATCCGCAGCCAGACGAATTCATTGCGCGAATTTGCATCCGCACAAAATCGACGGCAAAAACATGCCCCGCCAGGCCCGCCCGACCAGGGCGCCTCGCTTCGAACAGACGAACAATCCCCCTCGGCGAGATGCCGATTAATCGCAAAACGACGATCAATCGCGACTCGAGCCGATTTAATAAAACCGAAAGGATCGATTAATAAAACGGAAAGGAATATCTCGTATCTGGAATTTATTAAATTAAGTGAAAATACCGGCGCATATTAGGGTCCTGATTTACCGCCGTAAAGTAATAATTTGTTACAGCGCTCGCCATTCGAAAAAAAGGCGCCACGGGACCGATTCCACGGCACCGAAAAAGAAAAAGCCGGACGACTGTCCGGCTTCGTGAGGGCGGCGCGGCGGGTGCCGTCAGAGCGGCACGTCGATCGCGCCGGCGCCGACGGTGATCGCGTTCGCGCCCGGCGCGGCCGAGATCGACGGCAGGTTCGCGCTCGTCAGCGCGGGCGCGGCGCCCGGCGTGCCGCCGCGCGGCACCGTTCGGATCACCTGCGACGGCGGCAGCGGCGCGCCGTTCTTCAGGTGCTTCCACATCAGGTTCAGCGCCTGCAGGTTGTAGTAGTGAACCGGCACGAAGCGCGTGTCGAAGCCCGGCACCGGCAGGAACGCGTCGAAGTGCTGGCCGTTCGTCACCTCGTAGAACACGAGCTGGCTGCGTCCGCCTTCGCTGATGCCATTCTGCGCGACGTACGCGCGCGAAGCGTGGTTCACGGGCACGAGCGCGTCGCTGCGGCCCTGCACGATGATCGCCGGCTTGCCCTGCAGGTTCGCGTTCACGCGCACCGCGTCGACGTTCGCGGGCATTCCGAGCATCCCGTTCGTCCAGAGCTGGCGCAGGCACAGCGCACCCGCAAAGCTCGCATCGGGCGTCGCGAGCCGGTGGTCGACACCCGCGCCCGTGTTGAACACGAGGTCGATGCCGGCCGTCGGGGGCACGCCGTTGCCGACGCCGAACACGGCCGGCATCGGCGACGTGGCGGGCGCGGCCACGGCACCCGTCGCCGGGTTCGTCGTCGCGAAGCTGAAATTGCACAGGTTGTCGGTCACGCGCGAGCGCGTGTACGCGTTCGCATAGGTCACCGCGATCGCCGGAATCGCCTGCGAATCCCACATCGGCGCCTGCAGCAGGTCGGAATCGGCGAGGTAGCCGGCCGCGTGAAGCTGCGCGAGCGCGTCGGCGGCCTGGCTTTGCGTATCGGCGCCCGACACGAGCCCGGCCGCGGCGAGCGTCGCGCAGCGCTGGATGCGGATCGACTGCGTGGTCGCCGCCGGCAGCGCGCTCAGGTACGGCGCGCCGGCGAGCGACGCCGATGCCGCCGCGCACGGCTCCAGCAGGAGCGCGAGCGTCGCGTAGTCGGCCAGCGGCCGGCCGAACGACGGCACCGGCAGGCCGCCCGAGCGCACGACCGCGTTCGGCGCCATCCGCACGTTGATCTGCGGCTCGCCGACCACGACCGCGGTGATCCAGCCGCGGTTGTCCTGCTCGGCCGCCGCGAGCGACGCGCCGCCGCCGTTGCTGACCGACGCGGCGATCGTCGTGATGTCGCCCGCGCGATAGCGCACGCCGCGATGCGAGCCGTCGATCAGCGGTCCGAACTGCTCGTTGAGCGCCCAGTACGCGAACTCGACCGACTGCAGCGTCACGCGCCCCCAGTCCCGCTCGGGATTCTGCTGCGAATGCGCGTGCTTGAACGCATAGCGGTTCGGGAAGCGGGCATTGAACGTGGCGAGATCGCCGCTGGTGACGTTCGCGGTGAACAGGCTCGCGGTGCCGGCCAGCACCGCGTTGGCGAGCGTGCCGTCGATCAGCGTGATGGTGTCCGACATGAGTTCGTGCGCGCCATTGCCGCCGCCCTTGTCGTTGTAGGCGACCGCGCAGCCGCGCTTGAGCGCCCATTCGCCGGCCGCGGAAATCGCGCCGTACACGCCGCGCGAGCCCGACGACGTCGCGGTGACGATGCACGGCTGCGCGGGATCGAAGCTGGCGGGCACCTGCACGAGCAGCGTGACGTTCTTGCTGCCGCTGCCATCGTCGGAATACGCGAGATATTCGGTGCCGGGGATCTTGCCTTCGCCGAGCGTGTCGTTGCCGTCGAGGTCGACGTTCGGCCCCCAGAAGCGACCGTAGCCGCCGTTCGCGCTCATGTCGACGAGCGCGCGGTAGTTCGACCAGATCGCGAGACGGCGCAGCTCGGCGCTCGTCGGCCGGGCGGCATTCGCAAAGCCGGGGGCGCTCGCCGAGCCGAGGCCCGTCTTGCCGAGGCCGGCCGTCAGCAGGTCGTCGCTCGTGCCGTCATAGGCCGTCGTGCGCACGTTGCCGGACACGAAACCGGGCAACCGGTTGCGCTCGGCCGACTCGTCGCCATTGCAGGCGCCGAGTATCGCGACCGCGGCCAGCGCCGCGCCGAAAACCATCCGCCTGCCCCACCCGAGCCTCGTCATCGCCGCCCTCTCGATATCGTTATCGGTCCGCCACCGCTTCGTGCGGCTTGCGGCCTCTCAAGCGCAAACGGGCCCCGGCGTACCGGGGCCCGCCTGAAAACGGGCGCATGCGGCGCTCACGCGCCGCTGCCCGGCATCACTGCTGCTGAACCGTCAGCTTGTTCGTGACCGACGTCACGCCCTTCACGCCCTTGGCTGCGGCTTCGGCCTTGTCGATCTGATCCTGGGCCGGCATCGTGCCTTCCAGCGTGATCGCGCCACCCTTCGAGCGCACGACGAGGTTCGACACGTTCACGCCGGATTCCTTCGAAATCGCCTTGCGCACCGCGTAGCCGAGCTTGCGGTTCGCCTTCTTCGCGGTTTTCGCGGCGGCCTTCGGCGCGCTGGTCGCGGCCGCGGGCGCTTCCATTGCCGCGGCATCGCTCGACTGCGCATACACGCTGCCCGACAGACAGGCCGCCACGGCGGCGACGCCCAACGCTCTCAACACGATCGACTTCATGCTATCTCCTTATCACTCCGGAACGGCCGTGCACAGTACGGCCGAATACCCCCAAAAACAGCCGGCCCGCGCGCGAACGGGCGGGACAGCCGGTGTTTTCCACGGCGATACGAGAGAGGCAAGGCGGGCTGGCGGCCGGCGCACGCGAAAGCGGGCCGGCCGGGCCGGACAGCCGCCGGCCGGACGCGCCCGGTCTGATTGCGTGCCGGGTCGCGCGCAAATCGGGCGCGGCTGCGTCGCACAATGTAATCCAGCGCCCGCGGAAGCGCAAAGTTTTTGACGCGGGGCCGCCCGCCGCTGTCGCCGCAGGGCCGCGCCGGGCCGCCCCACTCGCGCACGCACGGCGAAACCGGGTACCATCGCCGCGAGCATTGGCATCGTCCACGACAACCGTCCGGCCGTCGCCGATACGTCACGCCAGCGTCATCCGCCGCCCCCATGAAGCCAGTCCGCCCTCGCCCGCCCCGCCGCATCCTCGCCCGCTTCGTCGCGGTGTCGTGGCGCGACCTCGCGCTGTCGATCGGCCCCACCGTGCTGCTCGCGGTCGCGGCCGTCTGGCTCGCGGTCAAGCTGATCCAGCCGGCACCGCCGTCCACGCTCGTGATCTCGGCCGGGCCGCCCGGCAGCACATACTGGAACGCCGCGCAGAAATACAAGACGATCCTCGCGAAGAACGGCGTCACGCTCGACGTCCAGTCATCCGAAGGGTCCGCCCAGAACCTCGCGCGGCTGTCGAACCCGAATGCGCCGGTCGACGTCGGCTTCGTGCAGAGCGGCATCGGGCCGAAGGAGCGCGACGAACACCTCGTGTCGCTCGGCAGCATCGGCTACGTGCCGCTCGCGATCATGTATCGCGGCCCGGTCGTCGCGCGCCTGTCCGACTTCAAGGGCAAGCGGCTCGCGCTCGGCGCGGAAGGCAGCGGCGCGCGCGAGCTGAGCCTCGCGCTGCTGAAGATGAACGGCATCGTGCCGGGCGGCTCGACCGAGCTGCTGCCGACCGCCGGCGAGGACGCGGCCACCGCGCTGCTCGACGGCAAGATCGACGCGGCCTTCCTGTCCGGCGACTCGACGCAGATCCCGGTGATGGCGAAGCTGTTCCGCGCGCCGGGCGTGCACGTGTATTCGTTCACGCAGGCCGAGGCGTACGCGCGGCGCTTTCCGTACCTGACCGCGATCACGCTGCCGATGGGGGTCTACGATCTCGGCCGCAACCTGCCGCCGGCCGACATCCACACGGTTGCGCCGACCATCGAGCTCGTCGCGCGCGATTCGCTGCACCCCGCGCTGTCCGACCTGCTGATCGAGGCCGCGCGCGAGGTGCACGGCCATGCGACGATCCTGCAGCACGCGGGCGAATTCCCGTCGTCCGTCACCCGCGGGTTCCCGCTGTCCGACGATGCCGCGCGCTACTACAAATCAGGCAAGACCTTCCTGTACCGGCGGCTGCCGTTCTGGGTCGCGAGCCTCGTCGACCGGCTGCTCGTCGTGGTCGTGCCGCTGATCGTCGTGCTGATCCCCGGGCTGCGGCTCGTGCCGTCGCTGTACGGCTGGCGCGTCCGTTCGCGCATCTACCGCTGGTACGGCGCGCTGATCGCGCTCGAGCGCAGCGCGCTCGGCGAACACACGGCCGAGGAACGCGTGCAGTTGCTCGACGAGCTCGACGACATCGAGGAAGCCGTGAACCGGATGAAGATGCCGCTGGCCTATGCCGGGCAATTCTACGTGCTGCGCGAGCACATCGGCTTCGTGCGCGAACGGCTCACCGCGCACGACCAGGACACGCCGGCGGCCCCGCCTGGCGCCGGCGGCCAGCCGCAGGCACGCGCCGACGCGGCACCGGCACCGGCACCGGCCGGCGATCCCCCCCGGGCGACTCCCGGTTCCGCGTGAGCGGACGATCCGCGATCATTGCCGCATGCGCGCGCCGCCGCGTAACATGAAGGCCGCCGCCAGGCGCCGCACGCCCCACCCTCTGGAGATCGTCATGACAACCGGCCTCGACACCGCCCAGCCTGCCTGGTTCTTCGACTTCGTGTCGCCGTTCTCCTATCTGCTCCTCGAACAGCACGACAAGTGGCCGGACGTGCCATTCGAGCCCATCGCCGTATCGTTGCTCGACCTGCAGCGCCACTGGGGGCAACGCCCTGGCGCGGACGTGCCGGCCAAGCGCGTGTTCACGTACCGTCACGCGCTGTTTCGCGCGGAGCAGCTCGGCATCCGCTTCAAGATGCCGCCCGCGCACCCGTTCGATTCCGACAAGGTGTTGCGCCTCGCGATCGCGCTGCGCGCCGATATCGCGACGGTGCTGGAGATGTACCGCTTCATCTGGCGCGACGGCAACGATCCGTCGACGCCGGAAGGTTTCGCGGCGCTGTGCGAGCGCGTCGGCGTCGGCCATGGCGACGAGCTGATCGAATTCGAGGAGACCACCGCGCAACTGGCCCGCAACAACGCCGACGCGATCGCGCTCGGTGTGTTCGGCGTGCCGACGTTCTGGATGAACCAGCAGCTGTTCTGGGGCGAGGACGCGCTGCCGATGGTGCTGTATTGCGCCCGCACGCCGAACTGGCTCGAATCGCGCGAGGTCAAGCGGATCAGCACGCTGCCGAAGGGCCGTGTGTGATGGCCGGTATCACGCACGCCAGCGCGCGGCTGCGGTAAGGTTACGCTTCACCCGAATCCCCCCGACGATGGAAGAAGACGACCGTACCGCCTCGCTCGATATCTGGCTCGTGCGCGTGTTGCGCACGCTGCTGCTCGAGCGCAGCGTCACGCAGGCCGCGCTGCGGCTGAACCAGACCCAGCCCGCGATCAGCACCGCGCTGCGCAAGCTGCGCGAGACGCTGAACGACCCGATCCTCGTGCGCGGCAAATCCGGGATGGTGCCGACCGAATACGGCGCGTCGCTGCTCGAGGCCGCGCAGCGCGCGCTGCGCGAGGTCGACTTCATCGCGACGCCGCACGGCGACTTCGATCCGTCGTCCGCACGGCGCACGTTCCGCGTCGCCGCCCCCGACTACCTGAACGATTTCTTCATGCCGACGCTGATCGAGCGCTTTCGCGACGCGGCGCCGCATGCCCATCTGGAAATCGATTCGCTGAATCCCGCACTCGATCACGCGGGCGCGCTCGAATCGGGCGCGCTCGATCTCGTGATCGGCAACTGGCCGAAGCCCGATCCGCAGTTCGCGCGCCAGGACCTGTTCTCCGACACGATCGTATGCCTGATGCGCGATGCGCACCCGCTCGCACGCGTGCCGCTCACGCGCGAAGCGTACGCGTCGGCCGCGCACGTCGCGCCGACGCCGTACACCGGCGACAAGCGCAATGCGATCGAGATCGGCCTGGCGCGCGCGCACCTCACACGGCGCATCGTGACGACGCTGCCGTACTTCGGGATCGTGCCGCAGGTGCTGCTGCAGTCGGACCTGATCTTCACGACGACGCGCCGCTTCGCGACGCACTATGCGCAGTTGCTGCCGCTCGTGGTCGTCGCGCCGCCCGTGCCGTTCCCGCGCATCAAGAGCTACCTGCTCACGCATCCGCAGCCCGACCGCCCGACCGACATCGCGTGGCTGTGCGCGCTGATGCAGAGCGTGTCCGACGAGTTGACGGTTCCCCGCAGCCGCAAGCACTGAGCCGCGGCACACAACGGGGCGCGGCCGCTCAGGCCGTGCAGAAGGTTTCCTGCAGATGGGTCCAGCGCACGATGTCCGCCGCGTCGCGCTCGAACACGGCCGTTGCACGGCGCGCGGGCAGCTCGCCCGAAGCCGCGTGCTGCGCTTCGAGATAGGTGAGCGTCGCATGCGACGCGCCGGCCGCGAGCACACGGGTGTCCGACAACGAGATGCGCAGTCCCGGCTTCGCGCCGGCGAGCTTCGCGAACAGCGCGCGCGTACCGTCACGATCGACTACGCGGCCGTCGGTCAGGATCATCGTGAATTCAGCGGAAAACGCGGCGAGCAGCGCATCAAGCGCCTCGGGCGCGGTATCGACGCCGGACAGCCAGCGCTCGATGGCGACGAGGCTGGCATCCAGCGCGTCGAGATAAACCTGGTGATCGGACATGGCGGTGTGCACGGTAAGGCGCGGCCCGGTGCCGCGCGTCGTCGTGCAGTGTATGCAAAAACGCGCGGCCGTGCCCCCAGGGGCGGATCCAGCTAATCACGGGCTTGCGCCGGCCCCACGCATGATTTTCTCCAAACGTGGGAACGTGCCCTGCCCACTCCGCGTTACCGCGCGCAGGACACGTCGTCGCGCGCACGCCCCGATGCGGCGGCCTTCGCATCGGCCACCCGCATGCCCGAGCGCGCCTGCAGCAACTCCGCGCACACGGCCACCGCGATCGCGCCCGGCGCCTTGTCGACGATGCCCGCGACGCCGATCGGGCACACCATCTCCACGAGCCGCGCCGGATCGACGCCGCGCGCGGCGAGCCGGCGCTCGAACTTCACGCGCTTGGTGCGCGAGCCGATCATCCCGAAGTACGCGTAGTCGCGCCGCCGCATGATCTGCGCGGCGAGCGAGAAGTCGAGCGCGTGGTTGTGCGTCATCACGAGGAAGTACGCGCCGGGCGGCGCGGCGTCGACGACGGCCTCCGGCGTGTCGGTCGGCTCCGGCTGCACGTTCGGCGGACACTCGTCCGGGAACAGCTCGTCGCGCGTGTCGACCCACTGCACGACGCACGGCAGCGCGCCGAGCAGCGTGACCAGCGCGTGACCGACGTGCCCGGCGCCGAACAGCACGATGTGCATCGGCGCCGGCGTGCCGGTCGCGCGGTTGCGCTGGCCGGTGCCCTGCGCGAACGCCGGGGGCGACGCGGTGCGGAGCGTGCGTGCGGGGCCGTTCATGTCAGCCTCCGCCGGGCCGCCCGAAGGCGGCCGACCGCCCCCGCGGCGGGAGCCGTGCACGGGACCGGAGTACGCGCTGAAGCGCCAATTCCGGTCGACAGCGAACGAAGCGAACGTGGGAGCCGTTTCATCTCAGACAGCCTGCGCGGCGCGCGCCGCTCGCACCGCGCCGATCGCGCGCAGGATCGACTCGCCGGTGGCCGGCGCGTCGAGCGGCGGGTTCACCTGGTAGTCGCCGACCGCCGCGATCGCGTCGCGCACCGCGAAGAACACTGAGAACGGCAGCAGCAGCGGCGGCTCGCCGACCGCCTTCGAGCGGTGGATGCTGTCCTCGACGTTGCGGTTCTTGAACAGTTGCACGTTGAATTCGGGCGGCGTGTCGTTCACCGTCGGGATCTTGTACGTGGACGGCGCATGCGTCATCAGCTTGCCGCCCTTGTTCCACCACAGCTCCTCGGTCGTGAGCCAGCCCATCCCCTGGATGAACGCGCCTTCGACCTGGCCGATGTCGAGCGCCGGGTTCAGCGACGCGCCCACGTCGTGCAGCGCATCGACGCGCAGCGTGCGCATCTCGCCCGTGAGCGTATCGATCACGACTTCCGACACGGCCGCGCCGTACGAGTAATAGTAGAACGGCCGGCCTTGCAGCTTCGACTGGTCCCAGTACAGCTTCGGCGTCGCGTAGAAGCCGTCGGACCACAGCTGCACGCGCGCGAGGTACGCCTTCGCGATCACTTCGCCGAACGGAATACCGTTGCCACCGACCCACACGAAGTCGTTGCCGAACTTCACGTCGGCCGCATCGACCGTGCCGTCGCCGAACTGCTTCGCCGCGAACACCGCGAGCCGCTCGCGCAACTGCCGCGCCGCGTCCTGCGCGGCCTTGCCGTTCAGGTCCGAGCCCGTCGATGCGGCGGTCGCGGACGTGTTCGCGACCTTGCTGGTGTCGGTCGCCGTCACGCGGATCCGGCCGAAGCGGATGCCGAGCTCGTGCGCGACGACCTGCGCGACCTTCGTGTTGAGCCCCTGCCCCATCTCCGTGCCGCCGTGGTTCACGAGCACCGAGCCGTCGGTGTAGATATGCACCAGCGCGCCGGCCTGGTTGAAGTGCGTGACGTTGAACGCAATGCCGAACTTCACCGGCGTGATCGCGATGCCCTTCTTCAGCACCGTGTTGCGTGCGTTGAATGCGCGCACGCCCGCACGCCGCGCGCGGTAATCGCTCGTCGCTTCGAGTTCGCCGAGCAGCTCGGGCAGCACGTTGTCCTCGACCGTCTGCCCGTATGGCGTGACGTTGCGTTCGGTCTTGCCGTACAGGTTCGCATAACGGACGTCGAGCGGATCGCGATCGAGCGAACGCGCGATGTCGTCGAGGATGTACTCGATCGCGAACGCGCCCTGCGGGCCGCCGAAGCCGCGGAACGCGGTGTTCGACTGCGTGTTGGTCTTGCCGCAATAACCGGCGATATCGACGTCGCCCAGCCAATACGCGTTGTCGAAGTGGCATACCGCGCGCGTCATCACCGGGCCCGACAGGTCGGCCGAGAAACCGCAGCGCGACGTCATCTCGAGCGCCACGCCGTCGATGCGGCCGTCGTCGTCGTAGCCGACGTCGAAGCGGTAATGGAAGTCGTGCCGCTTGCCGGTGATCATCATGTCGTCGTCACGGTCCGGACGCAGCTTCACCGGGCACAGCAGCTTCCACGCCGCGAGCGCCGCGCAGCACGCGAACAGGCCCGACTGCGATTCCTTGCCGCCGAACCCGCCGCCCATCCGGCGGCATTCGACGAGCACGTTGTGCGACGCGACGCCGAGCACGTGCGCGACGAGGTGCTGCATCTCGCTCGGGTGCTGCGTCGAGCAGTACACGTGCATCCCGTCGTCGTCCTTCGGCACCGCGTACGCGATCTGCCCTTCGAGGTAGAACTGCTCCTGGCCGCCGAGCAGCATTCCGCCCGACTCGCGGTGCGCAGCGACGGCGAGCCGCGCGGCCGCGTCTCCGCGAGCGAGCTTCAGCGGCGGGATCACGTAGGTTTCGGCCGCACGCGCTTCCTGCGCGGTGAGGATCGCCGGCAGCTCCTCGTAGTCGACCTGTGCGCGGCGCGCGGCGAGCCGCGCGGTTTCATGCGACGTCGCGACGACGATGAACATCGGCTGGCCGACGAACTGCACGATGCCCTTGGCGAGCACCGGGTCGTCGTGGACGATCGGGCCGCAATCGTTGACGCCCGGGATGTCGTCGGCCGTGAACACGGCGACCACGCCCGGCGTCGCGCGCACCGCGTCGAAGTTCATCGACACGATCTTCGCGTGCGGCTTCGCCGACAGGCCGAGCGCCGCGTGCAGCGTGCCCGCGACGATCGGGATGTCGTCCGTGTAGGTGGCACGCCCGCTCACGTGCAGATGCGCGGATTCGTGCGCACGCGATACGTGGACCTGCGCGGCGTCGGCTTGCGGGTCGAGGGTGCTCAGGAACGGTTCTGCTTGCTGGTTCATGTTCGGTGTTCTCCGTCTTCAGACGCGCGCCGCGTCGGTGCCGGGTTCGGCGGCCACTTCACGCACATTCAGGGCTTGCGGCGGCAACGGGTCGTGCGCGCGCGTCTCCAGCCAGAATCGAACCATCAGGTTCTTCGCGGTATCGAGGCGGTACGCGCTCGTCGCGCGCATGTCGGACAGCGGCTGGTAGTCGCGCTCGAGCGCCTGCATCGCGGCCTGCGCGGTGGCTTCATGCCACTGCGCGCCGTCGAGCACGGCTTCCGTGTGCGTCGCACGCTTCGGCGTCGCGGCCATCCCGCCGAACGCGACGCGCGGCTCGCGGATCGTGTCGCCGTCCGCAATGAAAGCGAACGCCGCGCACACGGCCGAGATGTCGGAGTCGAACCGCTTCGACAGCTTGTACGTGCGGAACTGCAGCTTCTCGCGCGCGCCGGTGCGGGTCGGCACCTTCAAGCCGACGACGAATTCGTGCGGCGCCATGTCCTTCTGCTGGTAGCCCGTGTACAGCGCCTCGAGCGGCAGCTCGCGCACCGTGTCGCCGCCGCGCAACACCACGCGCGCGCCGAGCGCGATCAGGCCCGGCATCGAATCGCCGATCGGCGAGCCGTTCGCGACGTTGCCGCCGAGCGTGCCCGCGTTGCGGATCGGCAGCGACGCGAAGCGCTTCCACATCTCGGTCAGTTCCGGATACGTGCCGGCCAGCGCCGCATACGCGTTCTCGACCGTCACGCCCGCGCCGATCTCGATCCAGTCGCCGCGCTCCACGATGCGCTGCAGTTCGGCGATCTGGCCGACGTAGATCAGGTCGTCGAGCCGGCGCATCTGCTTCGTGACCCACAGGCCGATGTCGGTGCTGCCCGCGAGAATGCGCGCGTCGGGCCGCTCGGCCTTCAGCGCGGCCAGCGCGTCGAGCGTGCGCGGCGCCGCGAAGCGCGCGCCGTTGGGCGTCGTGTAGTCGAACGTCTCGTCGCGCTTGAGCGACGCGAGCGTGCGGGCCAGCGCGGCCGTGTCGACCGGCGCCGACGGCGGCGGGGCACCTTCGCCGGCCGCGTCGAACATCTGCACGGCCGCATCGACGATCGGGCGATAGCCGGTGCAGCGGCACAGGTTGCCGGTCAGCGCATCGGCGATCTCGGTACGCGTCGGCACGTCCTTCGCCTTCGCGCACGTGCCGGCGCTGCCGCAGCCTTCGTGGCCGTGCTTCTCGTACAGCGCCCACATCGACATCACGAAACCGGGCGTGCAGAACCCGCATTGCGAACCATGGCAGTCGACCATCGCCTGCTGCACCGGATGCAGCGCGCCGTCCGGCTGACGCAGGTCCTCGACCGTCAGCAGCGCCTTGCCGTCCAGCGTCGGCAGGAACTGGATGCATGCGTTGACGGCCTTGAACTCGACCGCGCCGGCGTCGGTCAGCTCGCCGACGACGACCGTGCACGCGCCGCAGTCGCCTTCCGCGCAGCCTTCCTTGGTGCCGGTGCAATGCGCGTCCTCGCGCAGGTATTGCAGCACGGTGCGGGTAACGTCCGCGCCGCTGACTTCGCGGATCGCGTGACGATGGTAGAAGCGGATCGGCTCACTCATGTCTCGATGTTTCTTCAAATGGGGGCAAGGCGGCGTGCGCAGTGCGCTTGACCGACGTTTTTCTGACAGTTTGCACGCTATCACCATCAAATTCCTCAACCCATAGCCCATCACGCATGGGGCCCATATAACTGCCGCGATATGAGTGCCGGGGCCGCCCGGCGGCCTTTCCGCACGGGGCTCCCGGCCCGTTTCCGGCGCCCCCGCAACCGTCCCCCGGCGTCGAAAACAGGGCGCGATTAACTAAACGGTACCTGCGTGAAAACCGGTTCCATGGGAAAATCCCGATTCCCTTTTTCGCCGTCTTCCGTTCGTTTCGTTCATCCGTTCCGTCCCCATGTCCACCGATTCCGCCACACCGCCGCGCAGCGGGTTCGCGGTCACGCTGCAAATCGTGTCCGTCGTCTGCTTCACGTTCATCTGCTACCTGACCATCGGCCTACCGCTCGCGGTGCTGCCGGGCTTCGTCCACGACGACCTCGGTTTTTCCGCGATCGTCGCGGGCGGCGCGATCAGCGTCCAGTATTTCGCGACGCTCGCGTCGCGTCCGCTCGCCGGGCGCCTGGCCGATACGCTCGGGCCGAAGCAGACGGTGCTGCGCGGGCTGGTCGGTTGCGGTGTGTCGGGCGTGCTGCTGCTCGTCGCGCTGCTGCTCGCGCACTGGCCGGTCGCGAGCCTCGTGCTGCTGGTCGCGAGCCGGCTCGTGCTCGGCGTCGGCGAAAGCCTGTGCGGCACCGGCGCGATCCTGTGGGGCATCGGCCGGGTCGGCGTCACGCACAACGCGAAGGTGATCTCGTGGAACGGCATCGCGACCTACGGCGCGCTCGCGATCGGCGCACCGGTCGGCGTCGCGATCGCGCATACGCTGAATCCCGCGCTGATCGGCGTGATCGTGATCGCGCTCGCCGCGACCGGCTTCTACCTCGCGCGCCTGATCGCTGCCGTGCCGCTCGTGCACGGCGAACGGATGTCGTATGCGAGCGTGTTCACGCGCGTGCTGCCGCACGGCCTCGGCCTCGCGCTCGGCTCGGCCGGCTTCGGCTCGATCGCGACCTTCGTCACGCTGTACTACGCGGCGCGCCACTGGCCGAACGCCGCGCTGTCGCTGACCGTGTTCGGCACGCTGTTCATCGGTGCACGCCTGCTGTTCGCGAACACGATCAAGACCTACGGCGGCTTCCGCGTCGCGATCGTGTCGTTCGCGTTCGAATGCTCGGGCCTCGTGCTGCTGTGGCTCGCGCCCGTGCCCCACGTCGCGCTCGTCGGCGCCGCGCTGACGGGCTTCGGCTTCGCGCTGATCTTCCCGGCGCTCGGCGTCGAGGCCGTCGCGCTCGTGCCACCCGCGAGCCGCGGCGCGGCGCTGTCCGCGTACTCGGTGTTCCTCGACCTGTCGCTCGGCATCACGGGCCCGCTCGCCGGCTATGTCGCGGGTGCGTTCGGCTATCCGCAGGTGTTCCTGTTCGCGGCGGTGGCGGCTGCCGCGGGCGTCGCGCTGTCGATAGTGCTGTACCAGCGGCAGGCGCGGGTGACAGGGAGCGGCGCGACGGCCTGAGCGCGCGGCGCGTTGCGAGCAAGCCGGTCGCAGGCATCACGCCGCCGGCCACCCAAAGGAAAACGAGAAAACGCCCGCATCGCGCGGGCGTTTTTGTATTCGGGTGCGGCGGGCCAGCCGGTCACGCGGCCCGCAGAAACAACCGCCGCGTCAGGTCGAACGCAACCAGGTTGCCGGCGACCACCAGCAGCAGCCCGACCACCGCGAGCGGCGACCACTGGTAGCCCTCGAACACCGTCGACACGGCCAGCGCGACGATCGGGAACAGCACCGTGCAGTACGCGGCGCGCTCCGGCCCGATCCGGCCGACGAGGGTCAGATACGCGGTAAAGCCGATCACCGAGCCCGGCACGGCCAGGTAGACGAGCGCGCCGAGATAGCGCGGGCTCGTGTCGAGCGTAAACGGCAATCCGGCCACGGCGCTGCCGACGGTCAGGATCGTCGCGCCGATCAGCATCGCCCAGCCGTTGGTCACGAGCGGGTGCAGCCCCATCGACTGCATCCGGCTCGACAGCAGGTTGCCGGCCGAGAAGCACATCGTGCCCGCGAACGCGATCGCGAGCCCGGTCCAAGTCGCGTGGTCGTCGAGGTGGCCCGCCATCTGCTGCCAGAACAGGCACGCGATGCCGGCCAGCCCCAGCAGCGCACCGGCGATCGCCGACGGCCGCAGCGGACGGCCCATGAACAGCCGGCCGTTGATCGAGTTCAACAGCGGCGCGGTCGAGAAGATCACCGCGACGAGGCCGCTCGGCACGACCTGCTCCGAATAGTAGAAGCACAGGAAGTTCAGGCAGAACAGCGCGAAGCCCTGCGCCAGGAGAAAGCGCCACGCTTCGCGCGGCGGGCGCACCGGCCGGCGCATCGCGCGCAGCAGCGCGAACAGCACGGCGGCCGCGAGCCAGAAGCGCCATGCGATCGACACGGGCGGCGGCACGGAGCCGAGCTGCCACTTGATCGCGATCCAGGTGGTGCCCCAGATCAGCACGGTGACGAAATAAAGCGACAGGTTCATGGCGGCAACGATCCGAAAGAACGGGTGAAACGGGATCCCGACTATGCCGCCGCCCGGCGCGCGCCGATTGTCCGGAATTGCGGTCTTTTTCGG
Source organism: Burkholderia sp. BCC0405 (assembly GCF_902833075.1). Taxonomy (NCBI): domain Bacteria; kingdom Pseudomonadati; phylum Pseudomonadota; class Betaproteobacteria; order Burkholderiales; family Burkholderiaceae; genus Burkholderia; species Burkholderia sp. BCC0405. The sequence continues at coordinate 73,424 of NZ_CADFEO010000028.1, read as the reverse complement.
GCCGCCGCGCGCGGCGCCGTGCGCCCGCCTTATACTCGGCCCATCATGAGCCGCTCCCTTTCCGCGCCCCCCGTCGACCACCCCGCCGCCCTGGCCGGCGGCGATCTGCCGTTCGGCCTGCAGTCGGTCTGCCGCACGCTCGCCGACGCGAACGCGACGCTCGAGCGCTTCGCATGGCTCGGCGACCATCTGGCGATCGCCGAATGGACGCGGATCACCGACGAAAGCGAGACGGTCTACGAACAGCCGGGCCACCACACGCTGTCGTGCTACCTCGACGGCGGCTACCGCACGGAACGCCAGCGCGTGCCGCGCTACGGCGCGCCGAGCCTGCTGTGCGCGCTGCCGGGCGACCATGAATCGCGCTGGTGGGTGCGCGGCGAGATGCATTTCATCCACCTGTATTTCCTGCCCGAGCACTTCACGCAGCGCGCGATCCGCGAACTCGACCGCGAGCCGCGCGAGCTGAAGCTTGCCGACCGCACCTATTTCGAGGATGCGCGCGTCGCCGCGCTGCTGCGCTCGCTCGCGCTGGACGGCTGGGACGATGCCGACGAGCGGCTACGCGTGAACGAGACCGCGCACGAGGTGCTGAGCCTGCTGCTGCGCGGGCAGAGCACGACCCGCACCGACACGACGTTCCGCGGCGGCCTCGCGCCGGCCGTGCGCCGCCGTGTGCGCGACTACATCGACACGTACCTGACGCAACCGCTGACGCTCGGCGAACTCGCCGACGTCGCCGCGCTGTCCGAGTATCACTTCTCGCGGATGTTCCGGCTGTCGTTCGGCCGCGCGCCGCACGCGTGGGTGGCCGAGCAACGGCTGGCGCGGGCGCGCGAGCTGCTGCGCACGACGCCGCTGCCGCTCGCGCAGATCGCGGCCGACTGCGGCTATGCGAACGCCGGCCATTTCAGCCATCGCTTTCGCGACGCACACGGCACGACGCCGAATACGTACCGGCGCGCGATGCAGGGCCGCTGAGCGCGGCCCCTTTCCTCGTCTTCCCGCTTACGCGCCGCGCTGCGACAGTTCCTGTTCGAGCGCCGCGACGCCGGCCGGCAGGTCGACCGGCACCTTCAGGTCGACCATCGTGCGGCCGAACGCATGCAGCGTGCGGAACAGGTTGTGTTCGCGGCACTGCTCGCCCATCTGTCCGATCCGTACGATCGGCAAGCCGAACGAGCCCGAAATCTCGACCTGGTAGTGCTTCGAGATATGGCCGCAGACCATCCCCGGCGTGAGCCCTTCCGGCGTCTCGATCCCGACCACCGAATTCAGCCGGCAGTCCTTCGGCGCATAGAGCTTGAGCCCCATCGACTCGACGCCCGCCTGCAGCGCGAGCGAGCAGCGCAGGTGGCGCGCGAAGCGGCTTTCGAGCGTCTCCGCGCAGACGAGCCGCAGCGCCTCGTGCAGCGCGAGCACGCCCGACACGGGCGCCGTGTAGTGATAGCCCGCGTTGTGCCAGAAGTTCTCGGCGAGCGCCATGTCGAGGCACCAGTGCGCATTCGGCTCCGGGCGCCGCTTCATGCGATCCCACGCGGCGTCGGAAAACGCGATCAGCGACACGCCCGGGATCGACGACAGCCCCTTCTGGCCGCCGGTGATCACCGCGTCGATGCCCCACGCGTCCATCTCGAGCGGCATCGTCGACAGCGTGCACACCGCGTCGACCACGACCAGCGCGCCGGCCGCCTTCGCGAGCGCCGCGATGTCGCGCAGGTCGCGGTTCCATACGGTGTTCGACGTCTCGCCCTGCACGATCGTGACGATCTCGGGCCGCTCGCGCGCGATCGCGTCCGCGATCTCGTCGAGGCTCGCGACCGCGCGGTCGGCCACTTCGAGCATCGCGACGTCGGCGCCGACACGCGTGGCCATTTCGGCCATCCGCGCGCTGAAGAAGCCGTTGCGGATCGACAGCACGCGCGTACCGCGCCACGCGAGGTTCGAGATGGCCATTTCCATCGCGGCCGAGCCGGGGCCCGCGACGCCGAGCACCCACTTCGTGCGGGTCTGGAACACGTAGCGCGCCATCTCCTTCACCTGCTCGATGATCTTCGCCATCGTCGCGCCGAGGTGGTTGATCACGATCGTGTTCGCCTTCGCGACGGCGGCCGGGATCGGAACCGGGCCGGCCCCCATCATCAGCAGCGGTTCTTCGGGCAGGATCGCGTCGAGCGGCACGACGACGGGACAGGGAATCGGCGAGTAATCGATGGACATGGCTGGTAAAAGGTGAGGAAAGGAAGTGCACGGACGCCCGCCGCGCTGCATGGCGAACTGAACGATCATTCCGTGTTCCGCCGCCTCGCGCAAGAGGCACGCGCGGCCGGACAGCGCGATGGTGGCCCGGCCGCCGGACCGGGCCAGCCAGCCGTGCGCGGGTCGCACGCCAGTCATCCGGATTGAGAAAGGATTGCCGCCCAGGTTGTGAAACGGTTCCATTCATGCGTCAAGCACACGATTTTCTCCGTCAATAACACCGCGATTCGCCGACATCGCCGCTTCAGCGTGACTTCTGTATCGAACGAAAAAGACCGGATCCGCCCTAAAAATCGCCGCGCGGAATCGGATACGCAAAATTCCCGCACCGCCAAAAAAACATCCATTATTTCAGCATGTATTGGGGTACGCTTCCCTTAAATACCGGAACAAGCCTGCTCGAATAGTTCGCAACCCATTGATTACCATTGGAAATACTCGCATCATCCAAACTTATTCTAATACTGCACCGTCTTTGAACGGCAGGCATGCGAGACAGCGCAACGTTTAGCGCGTTACCCCTGATTTAGATTTTTCGCAACCCGCCCATTTTCACAGGTTGACGGATATCGCTTCTGTATTCAACAATCCTCTGTGGAATCGAGAAAAACGATTTTTCGATACGACGGAAAAACTTGGGGCCGCGCGATGCGCTTTCGAAGGTGCGCGGCGTAAAACCACAACCATAATCAATCAACCGGGCCAGAAATACGCAAGCCATGAACCAGATTCAGACCATGCGTGTATTCGTCTGCGTCGCCGAGCAACAGAGCTTCCGGCGCGCGGCGCACCATCTCGGCGTGTCCAATGCACTCGTCACGCGTTCGATCGCGATGCTCGAGGGCCACCTGAACACCCGGCTGATCCACCGCACCACGCGGAACCTGTCGCTTACCGAGGCCGGCGTGCGCTACCTCGACGGGTGCCGGGCGCTGCTCGAGGAGTTCGACCACCTCGAGTCGTCCGTCGCGCATGCCGTGCGCGAACCGGCCGGCACGCTGCGCGTCGTCGCGTCGGGCCTGCTGTCGCCGCTTGCGCTGACGCCGCTCGTCAGCAGCTTCCGGCACCGCTACCCGGAGTTGCGCGTGCAGCTGACCGTCGCCGAGGCGCCGCTCGACGTGCTCGATTCGGGCTACGACGTGGGCATCGTCACGGGCAACCGGCTCGACGGCAACCCGACGCTGATCGGCCACGCGCTCGCGCCGAACCCGTTCGTCGCGGTCGCGGCGCCGGCCTATCTCGAGCGACGCGGCGAGCCGCGCCTGCCCGACGACCTGCCGGGCCACGACTGGGTCACGCTCGCGCCGCACCAGCATGCGCCGGCGTGGCAACTGGTCGGCCACGACGGCGTCGCGCATTCCGTCACGGTGCGCCCGGCCTGCACGGTCAACCAGCTCGCGCTCGTCCATGCGGCCGCCGTGGCCGGCGCGGGCATCGCGGTGCTGCCCGAGCCGTGCGTCGCCAACGCGCTCGCCAGCGGCACGCTCGTGCGGCTGATGGCCGGCTACCGGATCGACGATCCCGACACGCAGCTGTCGCTCGTCTACCCGAATCGCCAGTACGTGCCGGCCCGCACGCGCAGCTTCGTCGAGCACGCGCTCGATCACTTCAGCGCGCAGCCGCCCCGCGAACGCACCGACTACGGCTTCCTGCGGCCGCCGCGCGGGCCCGACCGCTCCGACATCGTCACGGGGCTGCAGTAAACTGCGCGCGTCAGCCTTCGGAGGTGCAGCGTGCGCGTGATCCTGTTCAGCAGCCGGCAGTACGACGACGATTCGTTTGCCGCCGCCAACCGGCAGTTCGGCTATCGGCTGCACTTCCAGCCGTCGCACCTCGACGCGGAAACCGCGATCCTCGCGCATGGCTATGACGTCGTCTGCCCGTTCGTCAACGACACCGTCGATGCGGCCGTGCTCGAACGGCTGGCGGACGGCGGCACGCGCCTGATCGCGCTGCGCTCGGCGGGCTTCAACCATGTCGACCTGGCCGCCGCCGAGCGGCTCGGCATGACGGTCGTGCGCGTGCCCGCCTATTCACCGCACGCGGTTGCCGAGCACGCGGTCGCGCTGATCCTCGCACTCAACCGCCGCCTGCCGCGCGCCGTCGCGCGCACCCGCGAAGGCGACTTCTCGCTGAACGGCCTGCTCGGCTTCGACCTGCACGGCAAGACCGTCGGCGTGATCGGCACCGGCATCATCGGCAGCGTGTTCGCGAAGATCATGATGGGCTTCGGGATGCACGTGCTCGCGCACTCGGTACCGCCGTACAGCGACGAGCTGATCGCGTTCGGCGCGCGCTATGTCGAGCTCGACGCGTTGCTGCACCACGCCGACATCGTCAGCCTCACTGCCCGCTGCTGCCGTCGACGCACCATCTGATCAACGAACGGACGCTCGCGCGGATGAAGCACGGCGCGATGCTGATCAACACCGGGCGCGGCGGCCTCGTCGATGCGCAGGCGCTGGTCGACGCGCTCAAGAGCGGCCAGCTCGGCCACCTCGGGCTCGACGTGTACGAAGAGGAAAGCGGGCTCTTCTTCGAGGATCACTCCGACCTGCCGCTGCAGGACGACGTGCTCGCCCGCCTGCTGACGTTCCCGAACGTGATCGTCACGTCGCACCAGGCGTTCTTCACGCGCGAGGCGCTCGCCGAGATCGCGCACACCACCCTGCTGAACATCGAGGCGTGGCATGCCGGCACGCCGCAGAACGTCGTGACGGCGAATCGCTGAGAAATCGACGAAACCGGCTCATTTCATGGTTGCCGGCGCGACCGCAATCGTTTGCTTTTGATCAGCGCTGAAAACGCGATCTTTTCCGTCAACAATTCCGCATTTTGTTTCGAATGATGTAACGCGGCCCGCGCGCCGTCTGATATCGTTGCGCCGACGTCATCCCCTGCTTGTGCCGCCCATGCGTTTCGACGACTCCGACATCGCCGCCGTGTACCGCGCCATTTTCGAACGGCGCGACATGCGCCACTTCACGCCGGCGCCCGTCGATCCTGCCGTGCTCGCACGCCTGCTGCGCGCGGCGCATCACGCGCCGAGCGTCGGCTTCATGCAGCCGTGGCGCTTCATCCGCATCACCGATCCGGCGCTGCGCACCGCGATCCATGCGCTGGTCGAGGCCGAGCGCCGCGCGACCGCCGACGCGCTCGGCGAGCGCCAGGACGAATTCATGCGGCTGAAGGTCGAAGGCGTGCGCGAATGCGGCGAGCTGCTGGTCGTCGCGCTCGCCGACGGCCGCGAGCGCCACGTGTTCGGCCGTCGCACGCTGCCGGAGATGGATCTCGCGTCCGCCGCGTGCGCGATCCAGAACATGTGGCTCGCGGCCCGCGCCGAAGGGCTCGGGATGGGCTGGGTATCGCTGTTCGACGTCGACGCGCTGCGCGCGCTGCTGCGGATGCCCGACGGCGCGAAGCCGATCGCCGTGCTGTGCGTCGGGCACGTCGACGCGTTCTACGCGAAGCCGATGCTCGAGCAGGAGCGTTGGGCGGCGCGGATACCGATCGACGCGTGCCTGTTCGAAAACGGCTGGGACGATCCGGCCGCGATCGATGCTGCAGGCTCGCCGTCGGCGCGCGCGGACGTGGCGGACGCGAACGCGGCAATGGCAACCGGCGCCAACCCGGCAAGCGCATCGGCCACAAGCGTCGACGGTTCGCCCGAACGCATCGCGTGACGCGCACCTCGCCGCCGCCACCGTTGCGCCCCCACACATTCAGCGCCGCAATCCCCGCCGAATCCCACACTGTGAGCTTCACGCACACGGCCCCGTCGCACGCCGGCAACACCCGTTTTGGCCCCAAGCATAGGGGTTTTCACTGAAGTAGAATCGCGGCTGTCGTTCGCCTTACCGTCCGCCCGTCCCGCGCATCCTGCGCCCGCCCGAGCGGCGGCTTTTCCCGAGCCTACCGCGATGCCCCTACCTCTTTTCGCCCTCGCCGTCGCCGCGTTTGGAATCGGTACCACCGAGTTCGTGATCATGGGCCTGCTGCCCAATGTCGCCCGCGACCTCGGCGTGTCGATCCCGGCCGCCGGCATGCTCGTGTCGGGCTATGCGCTCGGCGTGACGATCGGCGCGCCGATCCTCGCGATCGTCACCGCGAAGATGCCGCGCAAGCGCGCGCTGATGGGCCTGATCGGCCTGTTCATCGCGGGCAACCTGTTCTGCGCGATCGCGCCGGGCTATGCGGTGCTGATGGCCGCGCGCGTCGTCACCGCGTTCTGCCACGGCGCGTTCTTCGGGATCGGCTCGGTGGTCGCGAGCAACCTGGTCGCACCGAACCGTCGCGCGCAGGCGATCGCGCTGATGTTCACCGGCCTCACCCTCGCGAACGTGCTCGGCGTGCCGCTCGGCACCGCGCTCGGCCAGGCGTACGGCTGGCGCGCCACGTTCTGGGCCGTCACCGGCATCGGTATCGCCGCGGCCGCCGCGCTCGCCGTCTGCCTGCCGAAGAACCTCGCGATGCCCGACACCAGCATCACGCGCGAATTCGGCGTGCTGAAACATCCGCAGGTGCTGATGGTGCTCGGCATCAGCGTGCTCGCATCGGCCAGCCTGTTCAGCGTGTTCACGTACATCACGCCGATCCTCGAAGACGTCACGGGCTTCTCGCCGCGCCAGGTCACTTACGTGCTGCTGCTGTTCGGCCTCGGGCTGACGGTTGGCGGCACGCTCGGCGGCAAGCTCGCCGACTGGCGCCGGATGCCGTCGCTGATCGCGACGCTCGCGCTGATCGGCATCGTCCTCGCGCTGTTCGCAGGCACGATGCACGTGCCGTTCGCCGCGCTCGCGACGATCTTCGTGTGGGGCATCCTCGCGTTCGCGATCGTGCCGCCGCTGCAGATCCTGATCGTCGACCGCGCCAGCGACGCGCCGAACCTCGCGTCGACGCTGAACCAGGGCGCGTTCAACCTCGGCAACGCGACCGGCGCATGGCTCGGCGGGATGGCGATCGGCTCCGGCGTGTCGCTCGTGAACCTGCCGTGGGTCGGCGTCGCGATGGCCGTCGCGGCGCTCGCGCTCACGCTGTGGTCGGCGTCGCTCGAGCGCCGGCCGGTGGCCGTGCCGACCGAGTACGTGTAACGCAACCCTGCCGGAATCGTTGCGCGCACAACGCCACGCGGACCTGATGGCCTTCATGGACCTTTCAAGGTCCGCGGTGTAGCATCCCCGCCGATGAAAGCCATTCTCAATCGTGATTTCCTTGCGCTGATCCTGAGCGTCGCGGTCGTCGGTCTCGGCACCGGCGCCACACTGCCGCTCACCGCGCTCGCGCTGACCGAGGCCGGACACGGCACCAACGTCGTCGGCATGCTGACGGCCGCGCAGGCCCTCGGCGGTCTCGCGATCGTCCCGTTCGTCACCGCGCTCGCGCGACACATCGGCTCGCGCCGCGCGATCGTCGTGTCGGTCGTACTGCTTGCCGCAGCCACCGCGCTGATGCAGTTCACGTCGAACCTGATCCTGTGGGGCGCGCTGCGCGTGCTGTGCGGCGCCGCGCTCATGTTGCTGTTCACGATCGGCGAAGCGTGGGTCAACCAGCTCGCCGACGATTCGACGCGCGGCCGCGTCGTCGCGATCTACGCGACCAATTTCACGCTGTTCCAGATGGCGGGCCCGGTGCTCGTCAGCCAGATCGCCGGTGCGACGAGCATCCGCTTCGCGCTGTGCGGCGCGCTGTTCCTGCTCGCGCTGCCGACGCTCGCGACGATCCGGCGCGCGCCGCTCGCCGGCGACGACGCGCATCACGAAGCGCACGGCCGCTGGCTCGACGTACTGCCGCGCATGCCCGCGCTGATCATCGGCACCGGCTTCTTCGCACTGTTCGACACGCTCGCGCTGTCGCTGCTGCCGCTCTACGCGATGGATCACGGCGTCGCGAGCGCTACCGCCGTGCTGCTCGCGTCGATCATGCTGTTCGGCGATACCGCGATGCAGTTTCCGATCGGCTGGCTCGCGGACAAGCTCGGCCGCGAACGCGTGCACCTCGGCGCGGGCTGGATCGTGCTCGCCGGCCTGCCGCTGCTGCCGCTCGTGATCGCCAATCCGTGGCTGTGCTGGCCGCTGCTGTTCGTGCTCGGCGCGGCGGCCGGCAGCATCTACACGCTGTCGCTCGTCGCGTGCGGCGAACGCTTCCGCGGCGCGGCGCTCGTCACCGCGAGTTCGCTCGTGTCGGCGTCGTGGAGCGCCGCGAGCTTCGGCGGCCCGCTGGTCGCGGGCGCGTTGATGGAGCAACTGGGCAGCAACGCGCTGGTCGGCGTGCTGGTCGTCTGCGTCGCGGCATTCGTCGCCGCCGCGCTGTGGGAGCGACGCACTGCGCTGCAGCGCGCCGTCTGATGCCGGCGCGCGAGCCCACCATGGCGCTCCGCCCAAGCGACGGCGGCGCCAACACGCGCCGCCCGGCCACCGATACGCCGATCGCACCGCAAAAACGACGACGGCCCGCGCAATGCGGGCCGTCGTGCTCACGGACGCGCACCGTTGCGCGTTACGCCTTCAACGCCGGCAGGATCTTGCCGACACACGCGCCGAAGCCGACGCGATAGCCGTCGCCCTGGCCCCATCCGGCGAGCGTGAGCTCGTCGCCGTCCTCGATGAACGCGCGGCTGCCGCCGCCGTTCAGCGCAACCGGCTCCTTGCCGTTCCACGTCAGCTCGAGCAGGCTGCCGAACGAATCCTTCGTCGGCCCGCTGATCGTGCCCGAACCCATCAGGTCGCCCACGCGCGTGTTGCAGCCCGCCACCGTGTGATGCGCGAGCTGCTGCGCCATCGTCCAGTACATGTGCTTGAAGTTCGTACGGCTGATCGTCGTCGCTTCGGCCGCCCCTTCCGCGCGCAGCGTCACTTCGAGCGCGATGTCGAACGCATGCTTGCCCGCGTGCCGCAGATACGCGAGCGGCTGCGGCGACTGCGCCGGCTGCGCGACGCGGAACGGTTCGAGCGCGTCGAGCGTGACGATCCACGGCGAGATCGTCGTCGCGAAGGTCTTCGCGTTGAACGGGCCGAGCGGCACGTATTCCCATTGCTGGATGTCGCGCGCGCTCCAGTCGTTCAGCAGCACCATCCCGAAGATGTGCGCTTCCGCGTCCTCGCACGGGATCGGCTCGCCGAGCGCGTTGCCCCGGCCGACGATGAAGCCCGTCTCCAGTTCGATGTCGAGCTTGCGGCATGCGCCGAACACCGGACGCTCCTGGTCGGGCAGCTTCAGTTGCCCGTTCGGACGCCGCACCGGCGTACCGCTCACGATCACCGACGACGCGCGGCCGTTGTAGCCGATCGGCATCTCCGACCAGTTCGGCAGCAGCGCATTCTTCGGATCGCGGAACATCGAACCGACGTTGGTCGCGTGCTCCTTCGACGAATAGAAATCGGTATAGCCGGGAATCTCGACCGGCAGATGCAGCGTCGCGTCGCGCTGCGCGACGAGCACCTGTGCGCGCAGCGCCGCATCGTCGCGCAGCCGCGCGTTGTCGCGCGAGAAGAGATCCGACAGTTGCACGCGCACGCCGCGCCATGCGTCGCGGCCGAGCGCGATGAACGCGTTCAGCGTCGGTGCGGCGAACACCTCGGCGCCGGGCGGCAGCGTCACGAGGCCCGCGCGGGCGAGCGCCGCGAGGTCGACGATCTGGTCGCCGAGCGCCACGCCTGCACGGCGCGACGCCTGCTTCGCATCGCTGAAGATCCCGAACGGCAGGTTCTGGATCGGGAAATCGCAGGCGGGATCGTTCGCCGTCTCGACCCAGCTCTTGCGGGCCGGGTCGAGCGTCGCGCGCCAGTCTTGGGTATCGCTCATCGTTGCTCCGGGTTGAAGTGTTTCCTGATGCCTTGCCAGCATTCGAAGTAGTCCGCCTGCAGCTGCGCGGTGTCGAGCGCGTAGCGCGTCGGCCGGATCAGCGTGCGGGTTTCGAACATGAACGCCATCGTCGCGTCGACCTTGTGCGGCTTCGTCGTGTCGCTCGCCGACGCCTTCTCGAACGTGTCCGCGTCGGGCCCGTGGCCCGACATGCAGTTGTGCAGGCTCGCGCCGCCCGGTACGAAGCCTTCGGCCTTCGCGTCGTACGCGCCGTACACGAGGCCCATGAATTCGCTCGCGACGTTGCGGTGGAACCAGGGCGGACGGAACGTATCCTCGGCCGCGAGCCAGCGCGGCGGGAAGATCACGAAGTCGATCGTGTCGACGCCCGGCGTGTCGCTCTGCGACTGCAGCACCAGGAAGATCGACGGATCGGGATGGTCGTAGCTGATCGAGCCGATCGTGTTGAACAGGCGCAGGTCGTACTTGTAAGGCGCGTAGTTGCCGTGCCACGCGACGACGTCGAGCGGCGAATGGCCGATGTCCGCGCGCCACAGGCGGCCGTTCAGCTTCGCGATCAGGTCGAACGCGCCTTCGCGGTCTTCGTACGCGGCTTGCGGCGTCAGGAAATCGCGCGGGTTCGCGAGTCCGTTCGAGCCGATCGGGCCGAGATCCGGCAGGCGCAGTTGCGCGCCGAAGTTTTCGCAGATGTAGCCGCGCGCGTCGCCGTCCGGCAGCGTGACGGCAAACCGCACGCCACGCGGGATCACCGCGATCTCGAACGGCTCGACGTCGACCCGGCCGAATTCGGTCGCGATGAACAGCCGCCCCTGCTGCGGCACGATCAGCAGTTCGCCGTCCGCGCTGTAGAAGAAGCGGTCCTGCATCGAGCGGTTCGCCGCATACAGGTGGATCGCACAGCCGTTCATCGCGGCGGCCGAACCGTTGCCGGCCATCGTCACCAGCCCGTCGACGAAATCGGTCGGTTCGACCGGCATCGGCAGCGGATCCCAGCGCAGCTGGTTCGGCGGTGTCGGCGGCACGTCAGCCGAGTCGCCGAATTCCGACACGAGGCGCTGCGGGCCCGCATACGGCTCGAACGGCCGGTGCACGGCCGCCGGGCGGATGCGGTACAGCCACGAGCGGCGGTTGTGGCCGCGCGGCGCGGTAAATGCGGTGCCCGACAGTTGCTCCGCATACAGCCCGTACGGCGCGCGCTGCGGCGAGTTGCGGCCGTGCGGCAGCGCGCCGGGCAGTGCCTCGGTCGCGAATTCGTTCGCAAAACCGCTCTGGTAGCCGGCGGCAGCCGGTTTCGACAGGTCAAGCGTCATCGTTTCCTTTCTCCCTCAATTCATCGCGGCGTTCGGCGCCTGCGCGCCGTTGCGCCGCGTTACTCCGGCCAGTCCGAGGACGAACAGCGCCGAGCACAGCACGGGCACTGCGGCCGCATGGAACAGCGCACCGTTCGACCAGTTGAGCGCAATCAGTTGTCCGCCGACGAGCGGCCCGAGCACCGAGCCGATCCGGCCGATGCCGAGGCTCCAGCCGATGCCCGTCGAGCGCAGCGACGTCGGGTAATACTGGCCCGCGAGCGCGTTCACGGCCGGCTGCCCGCCGACCACGCAGAAGCCGCCCGCGAACACGACCATCAGCAGCCACGGCAGCGCATGCGCGACCGAGCCGATCAGCCCGACCGACACGGCCGCGCACGCGAAGCAGGCGAACAGCACGCGCACGAAGCCGTAGCGTTCGATGAACCAGCCGAGCGACAGCGTGCCGATCACGCCGCCCGTCTGCAGCACCGTGCCGACGATCACCGCCGTGCCCGGCGAATAGCCCGCGTCGCGCATCACGGTCGGCAGCCAGTTCGACAGGAAGTACAGATCGATCAGGTTCATGAAGCTGATCGCCCACAGCAGCAACGTGACCGGCAGGCGGCCGTGGCTGAACAGCTCGGCGACCGGCGCACCGGTCGCGGCGCGCTCGCGCACCACGAGCCGCGTGTTCGCGTCGATGCCCGCCTGCGGCGCGAAATGCGCGAGCCAGTCGCGCGCCTGCGCGACGCGCCCTTTCAGCACCAGGAACTGCAGCGACTCGGGCAGCCGCGCGACCATCGCGACGGTCAGCACGAGCGGCACCGCGCCGCCGACGAAGAACACCGACCGCCAGCCGAGCGCCGGAATCAGCGCGGCGCTGATGAACCCGCCGATCGCCGCACCGAGCGTGAAGCCGCACGACACCATCATCATCCGCTTCACGCGATGCGCGGCCGGGCTGAACTCGCCGACCAGCGCCATCGCGTTCGGCATGATGCAGCCGAGGCCGAGGCCCGTGACGAAGCGCAGCGCCATCAGCACGGGAATCGAGGTTGCGAACGGCGTCGCGAGCATCGTCACCGCGAAGAACAGCGTCGAGCCGATCAGCACCGGGCGCCGCCCGATCCGGTCGGCCAGCACCGACAGCCCAAGCGCGCCGAGCAGCATCCCGAACAGGCTCGCGCTGAACACGGGGCCAAGCGCCTGCTTCGGCACGCCCCATTCGGCGATCACGCTCGGCGCGACGTAGCCCATCGCCTGCGCATCGAAACCGTCGATCACGAGGCACAGGCCGCACAACGCGAGCAGCATCCAGTGAAAGCCCGGGCGACGGGTCTCGTCGATCACGCGCTCGACTTCGAGCACGCGCGCGCCTGCCGGCGCCGCACTCATTGCGCCACCTCGGCGGCCGGATGCACGGGCGGCGTCACGCCCTGGCGCGCGAGCGCCATCGCTTCGCGCAGCACGTCGGCGTCGCCGATCTGGTTCGCGAGCAGCAGGATCAGCTTCGCGTTGACGAGCTGGCTGTCGGCGTCGGACAGATCGCGATGCATGTCGATCAGCGCTTCGTAGAACGCGTCGGGGTCAGCCAGGCGCGGGCGGGTGTCGAGTGGGGGCATGACGGGGTCTCCGATGTCGTTATCGTGTCCAATGCGGTATTCAGCGTGCGCAGGTCGCGCGCGCCAGTGCGTCGGCAAGCGCCTGACGGTCGAGCGTGCGCGTGCGGGCGCAGACATGCTGGTCGGGACGCAGCAGATAGAACGTGCCGGGCTTCGCGTCATAGCGTTGCGAGGCAAAACCGTCGACGTCCTCCACGACGTCGACACCCGCGACCGGCTGCGCGTGCCCGGCCGGCACGACAAGTACGGGCCGCACCGGCGGCGCGAGGCCGTCGACGGCCTGCGCGAGCGCGGCCGCATCGCCCGGCAACCCGAACAGCACGCCGGTGAAGCCGCCGCCCAGGTGCTGCAGCAGCCAGCCCGACACGCCCTGCGCACGCACCGGCGCATCGGCCGCCGCGGCACCCGGCCGCATCGCGCCTGCGAAGGCGTCGCCGTTGCGATCCGGCGTATTGAGCGGCGAATCGGCCAGCACCGCCGGTACCGACAGACGGCCGCTGTTCACGAGCTTGCGCGCGAACTCGCAGTCGCGCGCAAGCTTCAGCGTCGCGTCGCGGAACACGCGCGACACCGGGCTCTTCGGCGTGATGAAGTCGGTCGAGCGCGTCGAGTTGCGGATGTTCTCGTCGGCCGCGAACTCGCGCTCGCTCGCATACGTGTCGAGCAGGCGATCGGCCGAACGGCCGTCGAGCACGAGCTTCAGCTTCCATGCGAGGTTGTCGGCGTCCTGCACGCCGCTGTTCGCGCCGCGCGCGCCGAACGGCGACACGCCGTGCGCGGAATCGCCCGCGAACAGCACGCGGCCATGACGGAACGACGCCATCCGCTGGCAACGGAACGTATAGACGCTCACCCATTCGAGCTCGAACTCGACGTCCGGCCCGAGCAGCGCGCGCACGCGCGGGATCACGCGCTCCGGCTGCTTCTCGGCGACGGGGTCGGCATCCCAGCCGAGCTGGAAGTCGATGCGCCATACGTTGTCGGGCTGGCGATGCAGCAGCACCGATTGATTGGGGTGGAACGGCGGGTCGAACCAGAACCAGCGCTCGGTCGGAAACTCCGCCTTCATCTTCACGTCGGCGATCAGGAAGCGGTCCTTGAACGTGCGGCCGTGGCTTTCGAGGCCCATCATCGTGCGCATCGGGCTGCGCGAGCCGTCGGCCGCGATCACGTACTGCGCGCGCAGCGTCGCGACGCCGTCCGGCGTCTCGATCGTCAGCACCGCGTGTTCGGCCGACTGGTCGATGCCCGTCACCTTGTGCTTCCAGCGGATGTCGATGTTCGGCAGCTCGAACGCACGGTCGGCCAGGTAGCCTTCGACGTAGTACTGCTGCAGGTTGATGAACGCGGGGCGCGCATGCCCTTCCTCGGGCAACAGGTCGAACGCGTACAGCTGTTCGTCCTGCAGGAACACCTTGCCGACGTGCCAGCTCACGCCCTTGTCGACGAAGCGCTCGCCGCAGCCGAGCCGGTCGAAGATCTCGAGCGTGCGCTTCGCGAAGCAGATCGCGCGCGAGCCGGTCGACAGCGTGTCGTCGTCGTCGAGCAGCACGACGGGCACGCCCTGCTGCGCGAGGTCGATCGCGGCCGCGAGGCCCACCGGGCCCGCGCCGACGACGATCACCGGGTGAACGGTCGTGTCCTGCGCGCGCGGACGGTATTCGAACTTCAGCGTCTGGTAATCGATGCTCATGGTCGCCATCCGCCCCTCAGCCCTGCCGGGCGCTCGCCGGCACGCCCGTCATCCCGCTCGTCGCCAGCCGGCGCGTCGCGCCGCTCTCCCGCGTGCAATGCCTGTCAACCGCCACGTCTCGCTCCTTGCTTCCTGTTGATTCGTGAACGGCGCCGTTTCGCGGCGCCCGCATGTCGCATTTCTTGATCGGCGACAAATCCTGGATTTACGAATAGTAAAATCAATTACGAATAGTGAAATTAATGTAAACCCTAGGCGGCGCGTCGAGGACGGGATAACCATATGAACGAAACGCCGAGCCGAGCTTGGCCGGCACTGCTAATATCAAGCTACGAGGCGGCCCGTTCGGCCGCCGTTTTTCCTTCTTACGCCGATGATTCCGCCCACCATTCCCGAGCTGGTCGCCCGTGCCGGGCAACTGCCGTATCTGCGGGATCACCTCGCGCTCGCCGATGGCGGCACCGCCAGCGCGAACCTGCCCGAGCGCACGCTCGGCAGCGCCTACGAACCGATCTACGACGTGACGATGCCCGGTGCGCCGCAATCGACGTCGTTCGCCGACGCAATCGAGCGCTACGGCGACGAGCTCGGCTTCCAGGCCGTCACGGTCGTCACGGGCGCGCCGCACGATCCGGTCGACTCGGCCGTCGACGACCAGACGCTCGTCGCGATCGACCGCCTGTCGCGCGCGCTGCACGCGATCAATTTCTTTGGCGCACAGCGCCATGGGCTGCTGTTCCTGCGCGTGCACGAACGGCTGCTGAAAAGCGTGAAGTACGACCACGGCAAGCATTTCTCGTCGGTGCTGCAGCGCTTCGGGCTGCCGGCCGAGCGGATCGTGATCGAGCTGCCGGCGGTCGCCGTCGCGCACAAGACCTTCCTCGGCTACCTGACGCGCAGCTACCAGCATCACGGTTTCAAGGTCGCGGACAAGCTGCCGGACCCGGGCCGCATCCTCGCGGTCGAATCGGAGATGGCGCGCCCGGACTACATCAAGATGGATGCGGGCATCGCGTTGCGCGACGGGATGGTCAAGGCGCTCGTCGCCTATGCGCAGCGCGTGCGGATTCCGCTGATCTTCGACGGCGTCGTCGACGAAACGCAGTGCGAGCTGCTGCGCCAGCACGACGTGCGGTTCATGCAGGGGCCCGTGTTTGCGAAGGTCGTGACGGCCTGAAGACGGGTATGACCGTTCGCCTGACAGCGGGCCCGACGATCGGGCGTCAACGCACCGCGTCGTGCGCGGGAGAAGCCGCGTGCCGGCGGGTAGATTCGCCCGGCACGTTTCGGCAGGTGTATGCGGAACCGGAACGCTTGCGCGGCCCGTCGCGCGAGGCCGGGCGGCGCGTTATCCGCGGTGCCGAAAGACGGAACGCGTTGGAACTGCCCGCGCGTCCAATATCGGGGAGTCGATACGGACGGGCGCGCCTAGTCCCGCCCGCCATCGTCGTACTTCGGCAGATCGTCGTCGATCTCGATGCCCGGAAAGCGATCCCCGTACCAGACGTGCCAGCCAGGGCGCAGCCGCGACGGCTCGTCGAGCGTCGCGTAATTGATCTCGACCGTTCTGGGTGCCTCGGTAAGCCGGTATTCGAGCTGCGCGCCGCACCGATTGCAGAAACGCCGCTCGCCCCACGCGCTCGACGCATAGACCGTCGGCTCGCCATGCAGGTACGTGAAAGCGTCGATCGGCACCGACGCCGATGCGACGACCGCCGCGCCGGTCGTGCGCTGGCAGAGCCGGCAGTGGCAAAAGCCGGCGTCGGCCGGAACATGGGTGATCCGGTACCGGATCGCCCCACATGCGCATCCGCCTTCCATCGGTTCTGCGTGAGACATGGCCATCCTCTGCGTGAATGAGCTGGCGAACGATCATGCGCGCGGTTCGCCCGCGGCACAACCCGCGGTGGCGGTGCCACCTCGTCCGCTACCGCCCGCCCCTGCTACCGGCAACCGAGCCCGTAGCGCCCGCCGCGTGGCTCAGGCCGTCTGCCCGAGGCGCTGCGCGAGCGCCTTCAGTTTCGGCCCGACCTGCGTCCGGAACACGTCCTCGTCCATCGACGATGCCGGGCCGCTGCAGCTCAGGATCAGCCAGCGCCCCTCGCGCGGCTCGCGAAACGGTACGGCCGCCGCGTTGACGTCCATGTGCCACGCCCGGAACGAATAGCAACAGCCGCCCGCCGAGAACTCGGCCACCGCCTGCTGCGCGGCGACGACGAGCGCATCGGCATCGGCCGCGCCGCCGGCCGCCCGATGCAGCTCCGCATAAAGCGCGCGGCGCACGTCCTCCGGTTGCACGGCCAGGTACGCGCGCCCCATCGAGCTCGTCAGCATCGACAGCCGCGAGCCGGGCGCGAGCCCGAGCGTCAGCGCGGTCTCGCTGCGGATCGTCTCCAGATAGATCATGTCGAGCCCGTCGCGGCAGCCGAGCGACACGGCCGCGCCGATGTCGCGCGCGAGCGCCTGCATGTGCGGCCGCGCGAGGTCGATCGTCCCCGAGCCCGACAGCAGCGCGTAGCCGAGCGATAGCACGCCGGCGTCGAGCGCATACTTTCCAAGTGTCTCGTCGTAGCGCAGGTAGCCGAGCACGGTCAGCGTATAGGCGAGCCGGTTCACGGTCGCCTTCGGCAGTCCGGTGCGCTCCGCGAAGTCGCGGTTGCCGAGCATCGTCTCCCCGGGCCGGAATGCACGCAGCAGGTCGAGCCCGCGCGCGAGCGCGACGACGAACTTGCGTTCGTCAATCGTGGTTTCGTCGATGGTTGAAAGTGTCATCTGGTGCTACACTGGGTTCGATTTGCAAAACATTGTTCCGCACAGCGGAACTTCAGTCAAGCAAACTCTCAGGCATGGAACCCGGCTGAATCAGGGACCGACCGCAAGGCATGGGATCCGGGCAAGCGCTGAAGCGCCAACTCGGATCGACCGCAAAGCATGGGGCCCGAGTAAGCGCTGAAGCGCCAACTCGGGTCGACAGGAGATGAGACGATGAGTGCTGCTACTTTTCATTGGGACGATCCGCTGCTGCTCGACCAGCAACTGACCGAAGAAGAGCGGATGGTGCGCGATGCCGCGCAGGCGTACGCGCAGGACAAGCTCGCACCGCGCGTCACCGAAGCGTTCCGCCACGAACGCACCGACGCCGAAATCTTCCGCGAGATGGGCGAAATCGGCCTGCTCGGCCCGACCATTCCGGAGGAATACGGCGGCCCCGGCCTCAATTACGTGAGCTACGGGTTGATCGCGCGCGAAGTCGAGCGCGTCGACTCGGGCTACCGGTCGATGATGTCCGTGCAGTCGTCGCTCGTGATGGTCCCGATCCACGAATTCGGCTCCGACGCGCAGAAGCAGAAATACCTGCCGAAGCTCGCCACCGGCGAATGGATCGGCTGCTTCGGGCTGACCGAGCCGAACCACGGCTCCGATCCGGGCAGCATGGTCACCCGCGCAAAGAAGGTGCCCGGCGGCTACTCGCTGTCCGGCGCGAAGATGTGGATCACGAACTCGCCGATCGCCGACGTATTCGTCGTGTGGGCGAAGCTGGAAGAGAACGGCAAGGACGCGATCCGCGGCTTCATCCTCGAGAAAGGCTGGAAGGGCCTGTCGGCGCCCGCGATCCACGGCAAGGTCGGGCTGCGCGCATCGATCACCGGCGAAATCGTCCTCGACGAGGTGTTCGTGCCGGAAGAGAACCTGATGCCGAACGTGAGCGGCCTGCGCGGCCCGTTCACGTGCCTGAACTCGGCCCGCTACGGGATCGCATGGGGCGCACTCGGCGCCGCCGAGTCCTGCTGGCACACCGCGCGCCAGTACGTGCTAGACCGCCAGCAGTTCGGCCGGCCGCTCGCCGCGAACCAGCTGATCCAGAAGAAGCTCGCGGACATGCAGACCGAAATCACGCTCGGCCTGCAAGGCGTGCTGCGCCTCGGCCGGATGAAGGACGAAGGCACGGCGGCCGTCGAGATCACGTCGATCATGAAGCGCAACTCGTGCGGCAAGGCACTCGACATCGCACGGCTCGCGCGCGACATGCTCGGCGGCAACGGTATCTCCGACGAATTCGGCGTCGCGCGCCACCTCGTGAACCTCGAAGTGGTCAACACGTACGAAGGCACGCACGACATCCACGCGCTGATCCTCGGCCGCGCGCAGACGGGCATCCAGGCATTCTTCTGATCGCCCGGATACGGCGTGCGCGGCAGCCACGCCGCGCACGTGCAAAAGACACGGCCCGCCCGGCATGACTGCCGGGCGGGCCGTTTTTCATCCGATCCGCGCGCCGGGCCGCCGGCCCGGTATCGCGCTCATCTGCAGCCGATGCTTACTTGTTCGGCTGCGGCGTGAGACGCAGATACGGACGCACCGCGTTGAAGCCCTTCGGGAAGCGCTTCTTCAGCTCTTCCGGATCCTGCAGCGACGGGACGATCACGACGTCGTCGCCATCCTTCCAGTTGCCGGGCGTCGCGACCTTGTAGTTGTCGGTCAGCTGCAGCGAGTCGATCACGCGCAGCACTTCGTCGAAGTTGCGCCCCGTGCTGGCCGGGTACGTGATGGTGAGTCGCACCTTCTTGTTCGGGTCGATCACGAACAGCGAACGCACCGTCAGCGTTTCGTTCGCGTTCGGGTGGATCATGTCGTACAACTGCGAAACCTTGCGGTCCGCATCGGCGATGATCGGGAAACCGACGACCGTCGACTGCGTTTCGTTGATGTCGTTGATCCAGCCCTTGTGCGACTCGACACCGTCGACCGACAGCGCGATCACTTTGACGTTGCGCTTCTCGAATTCGCCCTTCAGCTTCGAGGTCAGCCCGAGTTCGGTCGTGCACACCGGCGTGTAGTCGGCCGGATGGGAGAACAGGACACCCCAGCCGTCGCCCAGCCACTCGTGAAACTTGATCGGGCCCAGGCTCGATTCCTGCTCGAAATCCGGTGCGATGTCGCCAAGACGCAGACTCATGATGTTCCCTCCTCGAACGATGCTGGTTGAAACCGCGCGCAGGTCGGCGCGGGAAAGTGTGTCAGCTTACGGGAAGCAATGGGGCAAGCGAACGATTATTCCGTTTGATATTCATACTTTTTTGTCATTTTTGCCCGGTGCCGGTGCCGGACGGACGGCCACGCGGGAAACTTTTCACCCCGTTTGCCGCTCTGTTGATGATTACAAGTCGTTTACCATGCGGTCTTGCACTGCCGTCGTGTGTGTTCCCGGCTCGCCAGCAGGCAGGCGTTTCGTTACGATGTGAACCTGCAGCATGACAGCACGAAGGGAGTTGCAATGTCGGAAATCAACAAGGAGAAACTGATGTCGGATATCAAAACCGTTCTCTCGGACGCTGAAGACCTGCTCAAGCAAGCTGCGAGCAGCACGGGCGACCGTGCGGCCGAGCTGCGCGAGAAAGCCATGTCGCGCCTGAAGCAGGCCAAGGAAAAGGCAGCCGACGTCCAGGTCGTGGTGGTCGAGAAAGGCAAGAAGGCCGCACGCGCGACCGACGATTACGTGCACGAGCATCCGTGGACGTCGATCGGCGTCGCCGCCGGCGTCGGCGTGCTGATCGGCCTGCTGATCAACCGCAAGTAACGCGCTCTGCGCCGTTTCGTCCCGTTGGCCGCGTCGCGCGGCCTGCGGGCGTCGAAGCCAGCCGGCGGTTTCCGCCGGCCGGCTTTGTCCTAGCTGCACACTGCACGCGTACGCACCTCACCCATGACGACAGACACCACCTCGCAGCCGTCCGCCCAAGGACCGCTGCGCCGCCTCGTCGGCTCCGCGATCGGACTTCTGCAAACGCGCCTCGAACTGGTGGGCATCGAGCTTGCCGAGGAAAAGGAGCGCCTGATGGGCGTGCTGTTCCTCGGGCTCGCCGCGATGATGCTTGCGACGATGGCACTCATCAGCCTGACCGTACTCGTCGCGATCGCGTTCTGGGATACCTATCGCTGGCAGTCGCTCGCGGTGATCACTGCACTCTATGCAGCAGGCGGGATCGTGTGCGCACTGAAGGCCCGCACCGGCCTGCGCGACGCCCCGACCGTATTCGAGGCGACGCTCGCCGAACTCGAGAAAGACCGCGAACTGTTCCGCGGCAAGCCGTGAACGCAGTCGCGCTCACCCCTCCCACCTACTTCGCCGACGCGCCATGAGCCAGAACATCACGGGCAATTCACCCCGCTCCCATTCGTCGCGATCGAACTGGAGCGCGTCGCAGCATCGCGCGCTCCGCAAGGAACTGCTGATCCTGCGATCCGAAGTCGAGCGGCTCGAGCTCGCGGAAGCCGCCGGCGAAATGCGCCAGGCCGTCACGCGCTTCAGCTGGCTCAAGGTGTTCATCCCCGGCCTGTCCAGCAACAAGTTCAGCCAGTCTGCCAAGAACCTGAACGCGAGCCTCGGCCAGCTCGTCAACCAGTATCCGATGCTGAGCTCGCTCGCATCGCTCGTGCTCGCAAAACCCGTTCGCTCGCTGCTGCGCGCGAGCGCGGGGCCCGCGCTGAAGTGGGGCACCCTCGGTTTCGCGGCATGGGAGGTCTACCGGATCTGGAAGCAGTCCCGCGACGAGCGCGGGCTCGACACGCACGACGACTGACCGTCGGCATCCTGCGCGCACACGGCCAAGCGCCGTGTGCGCACTTTCCCTCCGAACTCAACGCGCACCCCAGCACGCCGCGACCTGTCCGTCGGCGCCATCGCTCCGTACGTTGCCTTTCGTCCCGTCCGAGCGCAGCGTGAATGCACCGCACGCATCGTCGTGCATCGGGCCCGTGTCGACCGGGATTGCTTCCAGTTCGTAACTCACCGGCGAATCGCCGCCGTCCGGCCGCCTGAGCGCCAATCGATAGATCGCGCGCCCGTTCGGCGGCGCTTGCGTGAGCGCCATCGGCAATGCCGAAGGCGGCACACCGTCCAGTGTTTCGAGATATTGGGCCGCCCGGTACAACGCGCTGACCGCCGACGCGCGATGTACGCGCACAACATGCTCGCGATACGACGGGATGCCCCACGCGGCCAGCACTGCGACGATCGCGAGCACGATCATCAGCTCGATCAACGTGAATCCCGCCGAGCGGTACACGGACGTGCGACCGCTCATCGAAGCGCCGTCGCGACGCGACGCCAGTGCAAGGCGACGATGTGTCCGTCGCGGATCGCGACCTGATGCTGCAGCCAGACGGCGCTCGATGCATGCGCACCCACGCCACGCGCGGTGACGACGTAGGCGCGGCCGCCGGCCGGCCCTGCTCCGCGCCACGCTTCGATCAGGCATCGAGGCGGTTGCGCAGCCATCGGCCATCCGGCGAACGGCGCGAACGCTTCGGCGGCCGCCAGCGCCGGCATACGCCGCCACGCGTCGGGCTCCGCGTGCGATTCGCCTTCGCTCATGTACGCCGCCGCCCCCCGGCGCAATCGCGCGGTACACGCCGCAAGCGCGGCATCGGCCGCGTGGAATGCGACCAGCCGGTCGGACAACGCGCGCGTGCGGCGCGATTCCGTCAGTGCGGCTTCGAACCACGTGCCTGTCAATGCCGCCACCGCCGCGCCAACCGCGATCACCGCGGGCAATGCAAGGCCCGCTTCGCGACGCCGAGCGCGGACGGCTGACCGCGATCGTATGTGCGGCGCTTGCCGGCTCGCCATCAGGACTTTCGCACCTGCAGCCTGCCGCAGATCGTCAGCGCTCGTTTCGCTTCGCTCATGCCTGTTGCGTGTCGCGACGCATCGCGACCTCTCCCGCGCATACTGCCCCGCTCCGTTCATCGCAACACCTCGCGTTCATCGATCGCATCGCGCGACGGACCGTCGAACGCGCGCACGGCATTCCTCAGCGCGACGATGCGATCGAGCGTCAGACGCGCGCGGCCGTCTTGCGCAACGACAGTGCGGCCGTCGCAATCGACATGCCGCACCGGCGCGCCCGCCAGTTCGCCGCGCGCCCGCACGCAGACATGCACGGCCACGACATCGCGCCAGTCGTCACCGCGCAATGCATCGGCATCGACGAACTGCGTGCCGCCGTGGCGAAGATAGCGCACCCGCAACTGATCGATTCCCGACACGGCCGGCTGCGGCGTACCCGGACGGCCGTTTCCTTCGCAATACAGCTCAGGCTCGCCCGTCGATGGACTGGTGTGCACATCGAAGCGGTTCTCCACCGGCGCACGTTCGCCGGACACGCCGACACCCTGCCCGAGGCAATCCGACACCTGGCCGCCAACGGTGGGCCACGTCGACACGGCGTCGCCGACGTAGCGGATCAGCAGCGCGTCCGACGCAATGCGCACGGGCTCGCACCGGACCTGTGCGCCATCGCCCCTCACGCGCGCCATCGAACAGCCGAACACCGGCGGCAACGACGACATCGCTTCCGCATCGAGCGGCCGGAATCCTGCCATCTGGATCTGCTGGCCAATCAGCATCAATGCGGTGCCGGCCGCATCGCGCATCCGGAACCCGTCGTCCGCGCGCCGCTGTGCGATGAGCTGCGCGTGGTACAGCGCACCGGCCGCCGCAAGCACGAGCAGACCGACGGTCATCGCAATCAACACTTCAAGCAGCGTATGCGCACGCATGCGGCAATCAGCGTGCATCGGCATCAGCCTCCCGATACGGAATCCGGACGCACGATGGCGGTTGCACCGACCTGCCCGCCGCGTCGCATCGCGGCCCGCTAGCCGCATTGCCGCCTTGCCAGCCGACAACCGCGTAGCGGACGCCACCCGGCCCGTCACCGTGCAACATCGCGCCGCCGGGCAGCGACGCCGCGGCCCGCGCCGCGAGGCCATCGTCGGCCTGCGCGGCCACGCGCAGGCGCTCGATACGCGCATCGGCCATCCACAGCGCGCGTTCGCGCCAGATCGTCGCGCGCTGCGCACGCGCCATCGCAAGCTGGCTGCCCGCCACGGCCAGCATCACGGTCGCGAGCAGCGCGATGGCCAGCATCGCTTCGATCAGCGACGTGCCGCGCATGGCGTTGCGCATGGCGCTCACGCCGCGTCGCAGCGGCCGGCGACAACCCGTGCCCGACCGCCGGCCGCAATCCGCACGCAACGCGATACATGCGCGTCGTCGCCCCCCGGCACATCGCGTCGCGGACGCAATTCGAAGCGCCGGATACCACCGATTGCCTGACCGGCCGGCGGTGCGAACGCGAGATCGTGCGCGGCACCCGCGACGGCCACGTCGGCATCGCGCGGATAGCGCCTCAGCACGCGCGACTGCCCGTCGACCTGCCCGCTGACGATCCAGTCGCACGACCATTCGGCCGAATCGCACCGCTCGCCGGCGCGCAGGCAGGTGCTGCCGCTCCCGGCCCGGCACAGCGTAACGCGCACGCCAAGACGCGTCGCCTCGGTACGTGCAAACGACAGCGCACCGAGCAACGCACGCGAGCGTGCGTCCACACGCTCACGCATGCGCCACTGGTCGAATGCGGGCGCCGCATGGAGCGCCAGCCCGGCCGCCAGCGAGATGGCGACCATCAGCTCGGCGAGCGTGAACCCGCTCGAGCGTCGCAACAGATTTTTCAGGGGGGGAGCGTGCAGTCCCATCGCAGTCGTCCTTCGCCAGGGTGTGATGCGACGACTGTAGCGGCACGTGCGGACGCGCACCATTTGCCGAATGGCCGACTGGCGGCATGCGATCGCGACCGACACAATCGGCGCGAACTGACCCAACGGAGAAGACGATGAACGGACGCAGCGCGTCAGCGCTTACGCGGAGTCTTGGCGGGAGAGGCGCGACGGAACTCTTCGATCACGTCGGCAAATTCGGAAACGTCCTCGAACCGGCGATACACCGATGCGAAACGGACATAAGCGATCGTATCGAGGCCGCGCAACTCGTTCATCACGAGTTCGCCGAGCTTCTCGCTACGCACTTCGCGCTCGCCTGTCGCGAGCAGTTGATATTCGATGCGGGCGACCGCCGCGTCGATCGCGTCGGCAGCAACGGGCCGCTTGCGCAGCGCGAGCTGCATGCTGGCGACGATCTTGCGGCGGTCGAATTCCGTGCGGCTGCCGTCCTTCTTCACGACGAACGGCAGGGACAACTCGACCCGCTCGTACGTCGTGAAGCGCTTGTCGCAAGCCGAGCAGCGACGGCGCCGCCGGATCGCGGCGCCATCTTCAGACACGCGGGAATCCACGACCTGCGTGTCGTCATGCCGGCAGAACGGGCAGCGCATCGTCGATCAGCGATAGACCGGGAAACGCTTGGTCAGCTCGGCAACCTGCGCACGCACGCGCTCGATCGTCGCTGCGTCTTCCGGGTTGTCCAGCACGTCCGCGATCAGGTTGCCCACCTGTTCCGCTTCCGCCGGACCGAAGCCGCGCGTCGTCATCGCGGGCGAGCCCAGACGAATACCGCTCGTCACGAACGGCTTTTCCGGATCGTTCGGGATCGCGTTCTTGTTCACCGTGATGTGCGCCGCGCCCAGCGCCGCTTCCGCTGCCTTGCCCGTGATGTGCTTCGCGCGCAGGTCCACCAGCATCACGTGGCTTTCCGTACGGCCCGACACGATCCGCAGCCCCCGCTTCACCAGCGTTTCCGCCAGCACCCGTGCGTTCTCGACCACCTTCTCCTGGTACGCCTTGAACTCCGGCGACAGCGCTTCCTTGAACGCCACCGCTTTCCCCGCGATCACATGCATCAGCGGGCCGCCCTGGATCCCCGGGAAGATCGCCGAATTGATCGGCTTCTCGTACTCCGCCTTCATCAGGATCACGCCGCCGCGCGGGCCGCGCAGGCTCTTGTGCGTGGTCGTCGTGACGAAGTCCGCGTGCGGCACCGGGTTCGGATACACGCCTGCCGCGATCAGGCCGGCGTAGTGCGCCATGTCGACCATCAGGTATGCGCCGACCGACTTCGCGATCTTCGCCAGGCGTTCGAAATCGATCTTCAGCGAGAACGCCGACGCGCCCGCGACGATCAGCTTCGGCTTGTGTTCCTGCGCCAGCTTCTCGGCTGCTTCGTAGTCGATGTCTTCGTTTTCGTTCAGGCCGTAGCTCACCACGTTGAACCACTTGCCCGACATGTTCACCGGCGAGCCGTGCGTCAGGTGGCCGCCGTGCGCGAGGCTCATGCCCATGATCGTGTCGCCCGGCTTGAGCATCGCGAAGAACACGCCCTGGTTCGCCTGCGAACCCGAGTTCGGCTGCACGTTCGCGGCTTCCGCGCCGAACAGCTGCTTCACGCGATCGATCGCCAGCTGCTCGACCACATCGACGTATTCGCAGCCGCCGTAGTAGCGCTTGCCCGGATACCCTTCCGCGTACTTGTTCGTGAGTTGCGAACCCTGCGCGGCCATCACCGCCGGGCTCGTGTAGTTTTCCGACGCGATCAGCTCGATGTGATCTTCCTGGCGGCGGTTTTCCTGCTCGATCGCGGCAAAGATTTCGGGATCGACGTTCGCAATGGTGCTTTGGGCTCTGTCAAACATACGGTTTCCGTTAAGTGTGTACAGGTTGACCGGAGCGGCCGAATACGGTGCGCTGCTGGCGGGACCAGCTCGACGTGGCGGAAGAATCCGTATGACGCGAGGCAGGACAGCCACCGGCAATGCACGCAACGGCGCACAACGGCTGCCCAGGCGAACGGCAAGAACGGCGCCCCGCGCTTCACGGTGGGATGCTCCACCTTGAACCCGAAGGGTTCTATCGCCAGTCACGCAGGGGTGATGAGCGCGTTAGTGTATTGGATGCGTCATGAATAGGCAACCGCACGGCGGTGCGCCGCAAGCCATTGGGGCCAGACTCTGCGCGCCCGTGCGGGAACGCTTTGCCGCCTTGCCGCGGTGCGGCAATCTCAGTAGGCTTGCGGGATACTTACCCGCTATTTTGTCATCGACCAGGAGCAGCAATGATCGTGTTCGTCACAGGCGCGTCCGCCGGCTTCGGCGCCGCCATCGCCCGTGCCTTCGTCAGGGGAGGCCACCGCGTCGTCGCGACCGCGCGCCGCAAGGATCGTCTCGATGCGCTCGCCGCCGAACTCGGCGACGCCCTTCTGCCGCTCGAGCTCGACGTCCGCGACCGCGCGGCCGTCGAGGCCGTGCCGGCCGCCCTTCCCGCCGAATTCGCAGCACTCGACGTGCTCGTCAACAACGCCGGCCTCGCGCTCGGTGTCGAGCCGGCCCAAAAGGCCAGCCTCGACGAATGGCGCACGATGATCGACACGAACTGCACGGGCCTCGTTACGGTCACGCACGCACTGCTGCCCGGCATGATCGCGCGGGGCCGCGGCCATATCTTCAATCTCGGCTCGGTCGCCGGCACCTATCCGTATCCGGGCGGCAACGTATACGGCGCGACCAAGGCTTTTGTCCGACAATTCAGCCTGAACCTGCGCGCCGACCTGATCGGTACGCCGTTGCGCGTGACCGACATCGAGCCGGGCCTGTGCGGCGGCACAGAATTCTCGAACGTCCGCTTCCGCGGCGACGACGCGAAGGCGGCGAACGTCTACCAGAACGTCCAGCCGCTCACGGCCGAGGACATCGCCGACACGATCTACTGGATCGCGACGCGCCCGGCGCACGTGAACATCAACACGATCGAGATGATGCCGGTCGCCCAGGCACCGGCCGGCCTCGCGATTCATCGTGGCTGAGCCGTCGCATGCAGCCGTGGGCCCGCCTCCGGCCGGCCCGCGGCATGCTACGCCGTACTACATTCCGTTACGAAACCGTTACGAATCCGGCTTCCGCCTTCCGGTAGAATGCGCGCCATGACTCAGCCTACCCGCCCCCCGGAAGTGCCCTCCGGCTTTACCTGGCCGGTGCGCGTGTACTACGAGGATACAGACGCAGGCGGCATCGTCTTCTATGCCAACTACCTGAAGTTCTTCGAACGCGCCCGCACCGAGTGGCTGCGCGCCTGCGGCATCGACCAGCGTCAGCTCGCCGACGATGCCGACGCGATCTTCGTCGTCCGCAGCACGTCGCTCGACTACCGCGCCCCGGCGCGACTCGACGACGCACTGGCGATCACGAGCCAGCCCGGACGCATCGGCCGCGCATCGGTGGAATTCACACAGGAAGCCTGGTGCGGAAACACGCTGCTCGTGGCCGGACACATCCGTCTCGGCTGCGTCGACCGTACCGGCATCCGGCCCGCGGCCATCCCGCCGGCCGTGCTCGACGCGCTGCGGCGCGGGCCCGTCATCGAAACCGGGCAGACTGTATTGTCAACGAAGCTCGCCTGAGCCCCGTTTAGACAAAGCCCATGAACTTGCCTTTCTGATTCGATACTAAGCAAGGTTCGGCGTCAGGCATGGCCGGCGCGCCGCGCCGCACGCATACCAGACGCCCCGAAGGGACGTTACTCAAACCTCTATGAACACTTCTCAAGACCTGTCGATCATTTCCCTCGTCCTCAACGCGAGCGTGCTGGCCCAGGCCGTGATGGGGCTGCTGCTGCTGCTGTCGCTGATGTCGTGGACCTTCATCTTCCGCAAGTGGTTCGCGATCCGCCGCGCACGCGCGCAGACCGAACGCTTCGAGAAGGATTTCTGGTCGGGCGGCGACCTGCAGGCGCTGTACCAGAGCGCCGCCAACAACCGCCACACGATCGGCGCGCTCGAGCGGATCTTCGAATCGGGCATGCGCGAGTTCCTGAAGGCGAAGGAAAAGCGCATCAGCGATCCGGGCCTCGTGCTCGACGGCGCACGCCGTGCGATGCGCGCGTCGTTCCAGCGTGAAATGGACGTGCTCGAAGCGAACCTCGCGTTCCTCGCATCGGTCGGCTCGGTCAGCCCGTACATCGGTCTGTTCGGCACGGTCTGGGGGATCATGAACTCGTTCCGCGGCCTCGCGAACGTGCAGCAGGCCACGCTCGCGAACGTCGCACCGGGCATCGCCGAGGCGCTCGTCGCCACCGCGATCGGCCTGTTCGCCGCGATTCCGGCGGTGGTCGCGTACAACCGCTACGCGCACGACATCGACCGCCTCGCGATCCGTTTCGAGACCTTCATCGAAGAATTCTCGAACATCCTGCAGCGTCAGGCCCAGTAAGGAGCGCGCCATGGCAGGAAGTCCCATCCGATCCAGCATGCGCGGCGGCCGCTCGCGCCGCGCGATGGCCGACATCAACGTCGTGCCGTACATCGACGTGATGCTGGTGCTGCTCGTGATCTTCATGGTCACCGCACCGCTCGTCGCCCCGTCGATCATCAACCTGCCGACCGTCGGCAACGCCGCGCCGCAGGAGCAGACGCCGCCCGTCGTCGTCAACATCAAGGCCGATCGCACGATGAGCGTCA
Source organism: Burkholderia sp. BCC0405 (assembly GCF_902833075.1). Taxonomy (NCBI): domain Bacteria; kingdom Pseudomonadati; phylum Pseudomonadota; class Betaproteobacteria; order Burkholderiales; family Burkholderiaceae; genus Burkholderia; species Burkholderia sp. BCC0405. The sequence continues at coordinate 44,495 of NZ_CADFEO010000028.1, read as the reverse complement.
AGTACAAGGGCGACTCGGGCGCGACCCAGGAAGACACGATGACGAAGGCCGAGCTCGACAGCTTCATTTCGGCCCGGCAGGCCGACCATCCCGACCAGCCAGTCGTGATCGCGGCCGACAAGACCGTGCAGTACGATGCAGTCATGACCGTGATGTCCGATCTGAAGGCGCGCGGCGTCAAGCGCGTCGGCCTCCTCGTCAAATCGCAATGAACCGGCAGCAATCCACGCGCAGCTCCGCCTACCCGCCTCGACCTCCCCGCGAGCGGGGCACCTGGCGCGCATTCGCGCTCGCCGCGCTGATGCACGTGCTGCTCGCGCTGTTCCTCTATCACGGCGTGCAGTGGCAGAACAGCACGCCGGCCGGCGCCGAAGCCGAGCTGTGGACCGAGGTGCCCGATGTCCCCGCGCCGCGGCCCGTTGTCACACCCGCACCGCCCGTGAAGGTCGCGCCGCCCGCTCCCCCGGTGCGCGACGAGCAGGCCGACATCGCGCTGCAGCAGAAGAAGCGGCAGCAGGAAGCCGCCGCGCGTGAAGCGCTGCTCGAACAGCAGCGCCGCGCGCAGCAATTGAAGGCCCAGCAGGAAGAGGAAGCCCGACGCGCGCAGCTCGCAGCGCAGGCAGCCGCGCTCGCCGCGCAGAAGGCCGCGGAACGCGACAAGCAGAAGCAGGCCGACAAGCTCAAGCAACAGCAGCTCGCCGAACAGCAGAAACTCCAGCAGCAGAAGCAGGCGCAGCTCGAAGCGCAGCAGGCGGCGAAGGCGAAGGCCGACGCGGCCGCGAAGGCAAAGGCGGAAGCCCAGGCCAAGGCGAAGGCCGAAGCCACGGCGCGCGCGAAGGCCAATGCGGCGGCGAACGCGAAGCTCGACCGCGAGCGCAGCGCCCGCCTGGCACAGATGCAGGGCCTGTCCGGCGCCGGTGAAGGCGGCGGCGAAGGCCTCGCGAAAAGCGGCACGGGCACGGGCTCAGGCGGCAATGCCGCAACGCCCGGCTATGCCGACAAGGTGCGCCGCCGCGTCAAACCGAACATCGTTTGGGGCGGCGAGCGAGCAGGCCTGACCACCGTCGTCAAGATTCGGTGCACGCCGTCCGGTGACGTATTGAGCGCATCGGTTTCCCGCTCCAGCGGGAATTCGGGGTGGGATCAAGCCGTGGTCAATGCGATCCACGCATCGATCCCGTTGCCGCCCGATTCTAACGGTCGTACCCCGTCGGACATTACGATTACCTTCAAGGCGGCGGAGTGAAAGGAAATGCGCTTACACTCCGGGCGTCGCTGTCGGACGGGAACGAATCGGGTATTTTTACTGTCTCTGCCGTTGCGCAGCGATCCAAGCCATACGGGAAGCAAGAAGCATGAGTTTGATGACAAAGCTAGGTTTCAGGGCACTCGTGGCCTCGTGTCTGATTACGGCGGGCAGCGCCGCTAACGCCCAGGTCAACGTGCTGATCACCGGGGTCGGGTCGACCCAGTTCCCCATCGCCACCGCGAATTTCGCGAACGAGGCGAACCTGCCGCAGCAGGTCACGTCGATCGTCCGTGCCGACCTCGCCCGCAGCGGCAAATTCACCAACATCGACGCGGGCAGCACGCCCGTGCCCGAGACCGCCTCGGTCGATCTCGGCGCATGGAAGGCCAAGGGCGCCAATGCGTTCGTCGCCGGCAGCGTGAACCGCGAGGCGAACGGCCAGTACAAGGTCAACTTCATCCTGTACGACACCGTGAAGCAGCAAAGCCTCGGCGGCCTGTCGCTGACGGCCACCGACACCACGCTGCGCACGGCCGGCCACAAGATCGCCGACTACATCTACCAGAAACTGCTCGGCGTGCGCGGCGTGTTCGCCACGCGCCTGTCGTACGTGATCAAGACCGGTAACCGCTACCAGCTGCAGATCTCGGATTCGGACGGCCAGAACCCGCGCATCGCGCTGTCGAGCACCGAGCCGATCATCTCGCCGTCGTGGTCGCCGAGCGGCACGAAGGTCGCGTACGTGTCGTTCGAGCGCAAGAAGCCGATCGTCTACATCCACGACCTGCCGACCGGCCGCCGCTACATCGTCTCCGACCAGAAGGGCAACAACAGCGCACCGGCCTGGTCGCCGGACGGCAACACGCTGGCCGTCGCGCTGTCGCTGACGGGCAATACGCAAATCTATACGGTCAACTCGACGGGCGGCGGCCTGCGCCGCCTCACGCAGAGCAGCTCGATCGACACCGAGCCGTTCTACTCGCCGGATGGCCGCTGGATCTACTTCACGAGCGATCGCGGCGGCGCGCCGCAGATCTACCGGATGCCCGCACAGGGCGAAAGCGCCGGTGCGGCGCAGCGCGTGACCTTCACGGGCAGCTACAACACGAGTCCGCGCATCAGCCCGGACGGCAAGCTGCTCGCTTACATCTCCCGCACGGGCGGGGGCTTCAAGCTGTACGTTCAGGATCTGCAGACCGGCGCGGCGAACGCCATCACGAATACGAATCGCGACGAATCGCCGAGCTTCGCGGCAAACGGCCAGTACCTTCTGTACGCTACCCAGTCGGGTGGTCGAAATGTTCTGGCAGCAGTGCCCTCCGACGGCAGCGCGCCGCCGCAAATCCTGTCCGTCCAGGGCGGCTCCGTTCGTGAGCCGTCGTGGGGGCCCTTCATGCAATGACCACAAGGAGAGTAAACATGATGTCGAATAAAGCTCGTCTGGCCCTGGCCGTGATGATGATCAGCGCGCTCGCAGCGTGCAAGTCGGGCGTGAAGCTCGACGACAAGGCAAACAACGCCGGTGCGGTCAGCACGCAACCGAGCGCCGACAACGTCGCGCAAGTGAACGTCGATCCGCTGAACGACCCGAACAGCCCGCTCGCGAAGCGCAGCATCTACTTCGACTTCGACAGCTATTCGGTGAAGGACGAGTACCAGCCGCTGATGCAGCAGCACGCTCAGTACCTGAAGAGCCACCCGCAACGCCACGTGCTGATCCAGGGCAACACCGACGAACGCGGCACGAGCGAGTACAACCTCGCGCTGGGCCAGAAGCGTGCGGAAGCCGTCCGTCGTGCGATGGCACTGCTCGGCGTGAACGATTCGCAAATGGAAGCCGTGAGCCTCGGCAAGGAAAAGCCGCAGGCAACGGGTCACGACGAAGCATCGTGGGCGCAGAACCGTCGCGCCGACCTCGTCTACCAACAGTAAGTAACGGAAGAATCGCCGTATGACGCACCGTGTATCCCTGCTGCGCGTTGCCGCAGCATTCTGCGTCGCCGGCGCGGCGTGGTCGGCCGCGCCGGCGCACGCCGGCGTGTTCGACGACAACGAAGCGCGCCGCGCCGTGCTCGATCTGCGCAGCAAAACCGACAACCTGGCGAGCCAGTTGTCGGCGGCGCAGCGGACGATCCTCGATCAGTCCGGCCGTCTCGACCAGTTGAACCAGCAGGTCGCGACGCTGCGCGGCGAGAACGAGGATCTGACGAACCGGCTGACGACGCTCGAGCGGCAGCAGAAGGAGTACTACCAGGATCTCGACACGCGGCTCAAGAAGTTCGAGCCGCAGCAGGCGACGATCGATGGTGTCGAAGGCACCGTGCAGCCGGGTGAAACGGATGCGCTCAATGCGGCGCAGCAGCAGTTCCGCAACGGCAACTTCAAGGCGGCGGCCGCTTCGTTCCGCGCGTTCATCGCGAAGTATCCGCAGAGCCCCTACCAGCCGACCGCGCAGTACTGGTACGGCAATGCGCAATACGCGCTGCGCGACTACCGCGGCTCGACCGCAACGTGGCAAGGGATCGTCAGCAAGTTCCCGCAGCACCCGCGCGCGGCCGACGCCCTCGTGGCGATCGGCACGAACCAGCTCGAGCAAGGCCAGAAGGCGGCCGCGAAGAAGACGTTCGAGCAGGTCGTTTCGCAGTATGCCGGGTCGAACGCTGCGCAGACCGCGCAGGGCAAGCTCGAGACGATCAAATAATTATCGCGGCGGGTTGTTGACAGCCTGACAACCCGTCGCTATAATCTTTTGCTCTTTGGGTCGCTTGCAACGTTGTTGAAGCAACGAACCAACAGGTTTCAAGGACGTGGGGTGGTAACTCAGTTGGTTAGAGTATCTGACTTTTAATCAGAGAGTCGAGGGTTCGAGTCCCTCCCACCCTACCAACTATCTTTGATAGTGCAAATTAAAGCCTCCCAAGTGGAGGCTTTTTTGCGTCTGGCGCTTGTGCGTCGATGCGCGGCATCGCGGTGATGCCCGCCACACACTCAGTCGCGCCCTCCCCCTGGCTTCGGCAGAAGCGTCTCTCCCTTCAAGCCCGCGTACAGAAACGCGATCGTGAAAACGATCGAGATGATCGACTCGAGCCACAGGTTCGTGAACGTGTCGACTCTCGCGCTGGCCAGCGGCCTGGCCGGATCATAGCGAACCGGCACCGTGTCACCGACCTCCACCGTCACGAAGCTCCCCGGCAACGATACGCGCTCGCCAGCTTTCGTCACGAACTCGATCAGTGGGTGATGCTCGCCGTGAGTCAACCGGACGACCGTTCCCTGCACGGCAACGGACGCCTCGATGAAAGCGAACCGTTCGTCGATCGATGCCGCGCTCCACACCGCCAGGATCACACCGATGGCCAGCGCCACGTAATTGCACCTCCCGGTCTCGTCGGCCATCCTGTTTCCCGATATCGATCCGCTCATGGCGCCCACACCGGACGGGGCCGGCAATGCACCGCCCGCGCGTCAGCGCACGCTGACGTCGCGCAGCACCGCCCCATATCCCGCGTACAGATTGCCGACCGGCAGCAACTGTTGTTCGGCGAGTTGCCGATGCACGACCCGCAGGTTATGGAACGGCATCCGCGTGAACAGGTGATGTTCGATATGAAAATGAATCGCGTGCGGGCCGAACAGGAACGTCTGCCATGAACGCCGGGCGATGGTGCGCGCGTTGCGGCTCTGGTCGGCACCGGCCGGCAGCCCCGCATGCTCGAAGATCGCACGTACCTGCCCGGCGAGCGGCAACAGCGTGACGGACGGCAGGATCCACAACGTCACGTACAGCAACGGATGTCCGGCCCATGCAAGCGCGCCGAACAGCACACCGTTGCCGGCCAGCATCGACGCGACTTCCCACGCGGCATACGCGCGCGATTTCCCGACCTTCGGCAACGCATGGGCAAATGCGCCGCGGGCGAGCTTCACGACACTCGTCACGTAGCCGATCCCGCACGCGTATGCGAGCAGGCGGCCGATCAGCCGCCCACGCGTTACCGGATAGTCGTGCACGCCGAACAGCAGCGCGACGGGATCGTCCTGCTCCATCGGTGCGCGATGGTGCTTCAGATGGCCTGCACGATACGTACGCAGCGACAGCCACAACGGGCCGGCCGCGAACAGTTGGCCCAGCGCGTCATTGACGTGCCAGTTCCGCGCCAGCAACCCGTGCGCGCCTTCGTGCATCATGACCGCGAGCGCAAGCTGGCTGCGCGCGATCACGATCGCGGCCAACGCGTACGCGAGCGGATGCGCAAACGCGATCGCAGCCACGAACGCAGCGGCAATCATCAGCCAGTCGCCCGCCAGCGCCGCGCCGACTCGCAACGCGCTCACGCGAAACAGCGCGGGATCGGGCACGAACCGCGCAAGCTCGACATTCGGTCCGGCGTGGTGAACGTGGCCATCCGTCATGCGAACCTCCTGCGCAGCGCACGCCGCTCGACCCACAGCGCACTGGCCATCGCGAGCGCCACGCCGCCCAGCACATCGGCCACCGTATGCTGCTTGAGCGTCAGCGTCGACGCGCAGATCAGCAGGCCGACCGCCACTGTCACGAGCCGCCGGCGGTCCGCCAGCATCCGGCAGGCAAGGCACGTCACCGCGACATGCAGGCTCGGAAAACCGTTGGCCGCGAGATCGAGCTGCCACATGCGCGCGAGACGGTGGCGCACGAACGCGTTGCCGATCTCCGCGACGTCGGGCCGCGGCACGGCTTCCGGAAACATCAGGAAGCACACGACACCGAGCACGAACGCGATCAGCACGGCCTCCTTGAACGCGGCGAACGCGGGCGGCCGCGCATACGCGGCGAGCGCAATCACGAACGGAAAGAAGCCGACGTAGACGAACCACGACCACGCGATGAACGGAATCCGCGCATCGATCGCCGTGGCGAACACATAGCGCGGCGTGACGCTGCGCTCCAGCAAAAAGAAGATCGCGAGGCCGGTTGCCATGCCGAACGTCGCGGCCAGCATCTGGCGGATATCGGGCCGGCGATCGTCACGAAAGGACAGCGAATTCATCGTGGCGCCGGCGCCTCGCATCGAGTATCCGTATCGGCCGCCTTCGCACGCGGACGCAACGCCAGGAGGCGCGATGTCCATGCGTCCACGCGAGCACGCGCATGCTCGCGGCCGGCGATCGTCCCTGCCTGCGTGCCGGGATTGCGCATCAGTTCAGCTGCAGCCTGCCCGACTTCCCGCCGAAACGCGGCCGCGTCGCCGCGCCACGTGACGACCCGATGCACGAGTTGCAGCCGCGCGGCGCGCTCGGCGTTGCTCGCCTGCTCGGGCTGATCGGACTGCACGAGCAGGATCGGGCGGCGATACACGCGCGCGATCGACAGCGCAGCCATGCCGGGCGCCGACACGATCAGCGGTGCATGAGCGGCGTGCGTCACCCAGTCGGCGTCGACACCGGTCCAGCCGTCGTGCCCAGCGTAGCCCTCGCCCACACGGCGGGTGGCGATTCCTGCGTCGCGCATGCCGGCCGACAACGCATCGGCGAGCGCGACATCGCGAAAGTGCGGGTTCAGATAAATCGCCGCTGCAGCCGGTTCCGACGCCGGCCGCCCGGCGACGATCGGCACCGGCGTCGGCAGCCGGTAATGCATGCACGATCGCCGGACTTCATCGGCGGCATCGTATGCGAAATCGTGCTCGATGCAGCACCGCGCCGAATCGATCTGCCAGTCGACGATCCGTGCAAAGGCACGCGCCAGTGCGCGCGGCAGCCGCGCATCGAAATTCGCGGTCAACGCACGGCGCAGGCTTCCGCCATAGACATGGACGATGCGGCGCCGCCAGCCCGGCATCGCGCCCATGAACAGCAGCGCCGGATGAAACGAGTCGTTGATCACGAGATCGGCATCGCGGACCATCGCACGCAGCCGCGCAATGTCGCGCAGCATGCGCGACGGCCTGAACACGTAGTGCGCGACATTGCGATCGGTCGCGTCGCGCAGCATGTTCTGCCGTTCGTCGAACTGCACCGCGTAGTGACGGGACAGCACGGCCGCGTCGATGTCGAACGCAGCCAGGAACACCTGCCCCGCGTCGGACGTCGTCAGCACGTCGACCCGCGCGCCGGCCGCACGCAGCGCGTGCACGAGCAGTTGCGCGCGCATCAGGTGGCCGCGTGCGTCGGCCGTCGCGAGATAGACGATCCGCGGCATCATGCGCGCGGACGAAGCGACTGGAGCCAGCCGGCCGCCACCATCGCCAGCGCACCCGTCACGCCGAAGCCGGCTTCGATCGCGCGGATCTCATCCAGCAACGCAGCGAGATGCGCGGCCTCGGACGGCGCAACGAGGCGGCGCAGCGTATCCGAGCAGAGCCGGACATGCCGCGTCTCGTCGGCAAGCACGCGCGAGAGCAACGGATACAGCGGATGCGCGGCGCCGATCGTCTCGCAATGGCGCGCAAGCACGCGCATCGCCATCTGTTCCGCGCACAGACCCGTCGCATAGGCCGGCACGAGCACGCCTTGCGAGAAACGCGGCGCATGGCGCTGCGCGAGCCGGCGCCATCGCATGATCTTGCGCCGGCTCAGCCAGTCGGGCTCATGCGGTGCAGTCGACGGCGCGACGCCACGCTCGCGCAGCGCATCGGCGAACGCGGCCGCGTGGCGACGCTCGTCCGCGAGATGCTGCTCGATCCGCGGCGCAAGCCAGCCAGGCGGCTGTCCGGTCCAGTCCTCGTGCAACGCGCACTCGGTCGCTTCCTCGCCGATCAGGTACATGCGCAGCACCCAGCGTTCGCCATGTGTGCTGCGATGCAGCTGCCGGATCGCCGCCCGCTTGATGCGATCGACGAGGTACGCGCGCACCCGTGCCGCACCGCGCGGCACGGGCGCATCGAGACAGTCGAAGCGTGCATCGTGCGCCGCCTGCGGCGACGCCGGCAGTTCGCCAGCCGCGGTCATGCCGGCACGCCCCGAATGGACGCGGATTTCGCCACGGGCGCCGCAACGGCGGCCGGATCGCGACGCCATCCGAGGATCAGGCCGATGAAGCTTTCCTGCATGAACGCGTGCGCGGAGGCGGTCGCACCCGCAAACGCTTCCTCGCGGCCGTTGACGCGCAGATAGCCGTTGCCGTCACGCGCGCCGAATTCGATCCGGTCGTTCTTCCGGAAGCCGCGTGCACGGATGTCCTTCACGAGCGCGCTGCCGTCGAGGCCGAACAGGAACAACTCACGCTGAGCGACCCACACCGGAATGTGATTGCTCAGCGCATCGAAACGAATCGTCCACGTGCCGGATGCGAGTGCGCGATCGACGTCGGCATCGTGCGGCGCGTTCGACGCAAAGCTCGCACGCGCGACCGACTTCGTCAGGCCGCCCACGCCGAGCGCGATCGTGATGTCGTCCGCGGACGGCTGCTTCGGATCGGTCGCACTCACCTTCACGAGATGCCGCGCGAGCCGCGATGCAAGCGACGGATGCGCGAACAGCGCCAGCGTTTCGTCCGGCGTGAGCACATCGCGCTCGCCATCGCCCTCCTTCACGCGCACGCGATACGGATCGATCCGGACATCGGTGAACGTGCCGTGCACGGGCGCATGGACGTACACGTCGCGGTCCCATTTCGCGCCGTCGCGACGCAACAGCACGTGCACGCTCAACGGCACGCGCCGGCCGTCGCCGTCGACGCCCGTGCCCTGCAGCAGCACGTCGCCGAGCACGTCCTTCGTGCGGCGCGTCGCATCGCTCGAGAAGACGATCGCGTGCGTGTCGGTATCGATGCTCGCGTGAACGTCCGGCGCATCGAGCGCGACGCGATTGCAGTCCGTCGCGGCCGCGTTCTCGAACGGGCAGCCGCTTTGCGACGCAAAGTGGTAGATTCCGCGCCCCGCATGATCGACCGGCGCGGCATGGGCGCCGGCGCTGGCGGCAAACAGGGCGAGGCAGGCAACACGGGCGGCGAGAGAAGACATGGTCGTTGTCGGGATGGGATGCAGGGTGTCGGAGTGTCGTGACTGCGCCGCGAAGTGCGGCGCCGTTTCAATGACGGTGATAGGACAGCGCTTCGAGATCGCGCCGGGCCGATGCGCGTCCCGCGAGACCGAGACCGCGCGCGAGCGCACCGAGCGTATCGACGGCGGACGCCGCGATCGTGACGCCGACAGCCGCGAGATAGCGGACGGCGCCGAGCTGCGGCAGCTGCTGGCGATTCAACGCGCGCAGGCTGTAGCCGAGCCGCATGGCCATCACGCAGAACGGGCCGAGCGGGCCGCTGCGGCCAAGCCACTGCCAGCCGCGCGGCAGGTACGCGTTCACGAGATACGGTGTCAGACCGACGCTATCCTCGCCGCGCATCCAGCGCAGCTTCAGCGATTCGCGATGCGTGTCCGGCAGCCGATGCTCGGTGTGGGCCGCCGGCGCGAACTCGACGGCCACGCCGGCCGCCTGCATCCGCAGCCCCATCACCTGGCAATGCGCGCGATAGACGCCGTCGAGCGGCTCGTAGCGAAATCGCGCGAATACCTCGCGCCGGAACGCGACGTTGTTCGCGTAGAAGTTGCGCGTCGTACCGTCGCGCAGCGGGCTCGGGAAATACATGAAATCGATCGACGTCAGCGCGATGCCGAGCACGTTCGGCGCATAGCTGGTGCGCCCCGCCACCGCGACGGGCGCCTCGCCGGCTTCACGCGCGAACGGTGCGAGCAGGTGCTCGAGCCAGTCGTCGGCCGGCCGGCAATCGGCATCGCCAAACACGACGATGTCGCAGCGGGCCGCGTCGACGCGGTCGAACCCGTCGTTCTTCGCATCGTAGTAGCCGGTGCTTGCGCCGATCTCGACGAAGTCGATCGGGCAGCCAGCCAGCGCGGCGATCTCCGCGCACGCATCGGCCGGCAGGCCGTCGTGCGTGATGATCCATTGTGCGAGTGCCGCGGGCGGTACGGTCTGCTTCGACAGCGCCGACACGAGGCGCTTCAGGCTGTCGACGGCCTGCGCGAGCCCCGCGCCGCCGCGCAGGTTGTTCGTCTCCAGCACGAGCGCAGTCTGCGCCGCCACGGCGCGGGCAGCCGCACGGGTGTGCCGCGTGGTTTCTGTGAAGTCTGGCATCCGGAATATCTCCATCCTCATGCGCACCGGCATGGATGAAACGAATGGGCGAGGAGCCCGCGGCGCATCGGCGCATGCGGGTCGCCCGCGACCGTCATCGCAAGACGGGCGGCCTGGAAGGCGCGCCCGCTTCGCGTGCCGTCACTCCTGGACGGAAGGCGCCGATTCGGCGTCGGTATAGCGCGGCTTCGCGTTCTGCAGGTCACGCGTGTTCTTCTGCACGGCCACCGAACCGAACAGCGCGAGCACGAACGACATTGCGTAGAAGCCCTTCTCGCTCAACTGCAGCGTCGCGTTGAACAGGCCGACGACCAGCAGCGCGATCGACAGCAGCAGCGCGATCCAGCTGAGGCCGTAGTAGATGCCGGTGACGGGAATGCCTTCCGCACGGTCGCGGACGCTTTTCTGCAGCGAGATTGCCGCATAGAGACCGAACACCAGCACGGTGAAGTAGTAGCCCTTCTCGTTGAGCTGCATGCCGGCGTTCCAGAGACCGATCAGGAATGCCGCGAAACCGGCGAGCAGCGCGGCCCACGACGCGGCCACGAACGCGAACGACGGCTGCTGGATGGTGGTCTGGTTCATTGCTTTGCCCTCTCTTTCTTGTTGTTCGAAATCGTTTTCGTTGAACTGCATTTCGCGCATGGTAGCAGCTTTGGCACGCGACAAGACGGCTGGGCTCGCAGTCTTACAATTCGCGCTGGGCCCGCCGCCAGCGCCCCGGCGTCGTGCCGAGCACCGCGCGAAACGCCTTGCCGAAGGCGGCCTCGGACTGGTAACCGACCGCCTGCCCGATCTCCGCCTGCCCGCGCTGCGTATCCTGCAGCAGCGCGCACGCATGCATCATCCGGATCTGCGCGACGAACGCGCCGACGCTCATCCCGGCCCGCTCGCGGAAATGCCGCGCATAAGTCGCTCGCGACATCGCGGCTGCGTCGCCGAGCGACTCGACCGTCCACGGTTTCTCCGGCGCCTGCAGCACGGCCTGGACCGACGGGCCGAGCCGCGCGTCGGCCGCAAGCGCGAGCCAGCCGGACGGCACGCTCGCACCCCGGCCGTATGCGCGCAATGCGTAAGCGAGCAGCGCCTGGCCGAGCGCGTTCACGATCGCGCCGGCGCCCGGCTGCCCGTTCGACGCCTCGGTGCGCAGCACGCTCGTCAGCAGTTGCAGCGGCGCGAACCCCGATGCCTCGCGCAACCCGACATGCAGCACCTGCGGCAGCGTGCGCATCAGCAGTTCGCCCGCGCCGCGCGCATAGACGAACCGTCCGCACAGCAGGTCCACGCTCGCGCTACCCGGTTCGGCCGGATCAAGATTCGACTTGACCGGCAGCACCGCGCCGACGGCGGCGCCCGGTTCGCGCAGCGCCGCACCCGGCCGCGACCGGCCGGCCCCCGCGTCGAGCAGGTCGTGCGCGCCGCCTGCGGGCAGCAGCACGAAATCGCCATCCTCAAGCTGCAGCGTGCGCCCGTCCGCGGTACGCAACCTGCACGTTCCGGCCAGCACGAGGTGAAACGCCGCCTCGCCGGACGGCAGCGGGTCGTGCGGCATCGCGAACGGCCCGTCGAGCAGGCAGCGCACGTCGAGCTCGACATGGCTGCGGCCCAGCGACAGCAGTTGACTCAACGCATCCATGAGACGATCGCGCTAAAAATTGACACTCTAGCGTATCGAAACCCTCAGCGCGAACGATCAGAATAGCCCTGCATCGCCCGAGATCGCGGCGCCCGCCGCCCTCCCCACCTCTTCTCGAAAGGACGCATCATGCTGAACTGGAACGAATACCGGAAGGAACTCTCGACGCGCATCGGCGAGATCGCGAAGCTGTCGCCCGATACGCTGGCCGGCTACAAGGCGCTGTCAGGCGCGGGGGCCAAGACGGGCCACCTCGACGCGAAGACGCGCGAACTGATCGCGCTCGCGGTCGCCGTCACGACGCGCTGCGACGGCTGTATCGCCGTGCATACCGCGGAAGCGGCCAAGCATGGCGCGACCAAGGAGGAAGTGGCGGAAGCGCTCGGCGTCGCGATTGCGCTGAACGCGGGTGCGGCGCTCGTCTATTCGGCGCGTGTGATGGACGCGCTCGGCGACTGAGCCCGACGGCCGCGGCGCTGCCGTTGTAGGGCATATGGCGGCGCCCGGCTGCAAGGCCGCCCGGTTGCGCGTCGCCCATCCGGGCAAGGCAGGCGACGTATGACGATTGGCTAGCCTACCTGCCCGAATGACCAGCGGGGCCGCCCACAAGCACGGACGCGCCGCGAAGTCGGCTACCATGCGCGAACGATCCATCGTGAAGGAGCGCTCCATGTGCCGCTGGCTCGCCTATACGGGTAATCCGATTCATCTCGAAACCGTACTGTTCCGCGCGAAGCATTCGCTGATCGACCAGAGCCTGCATTCGGAGCTGGGGGCGACGACCACCAACGGCGACGGCTTCGGCATCGGCTGGTACGGGCGCCCCGACGAACTCCCGTTCCGCTACCGCTCCGTGCATCCCGCGTGGAACGACCGCAACCTGCGCGAAGCCGCACGCGCGATCCGCTCGCCGATGTTCATCGCGCACATCCGCTCGGCCACCGACACCCCCGTGCAGGAAACCAACTGCCACCCGTTCCGCCACGGCCGCTGGCTGTTTGCGCACAACGGGCTGATCCGCGACTTCCACAAGCTGCGCCGCGACCTGACGATGACGGTCGATCCCGCGCTGTTCCCGACGCTCGAAGGCTCGACCGACTCCGAGCTGATGTTCCGCCTCGCGCTGACCTACGGCCTCGAGCAGACGCCGCTGCCCGCGCTCGAGCGGATGGTCGGCGTGGTCGAGGAAACCGCCGCGCGGCATCGCGTGGCCGACCCGCTCAACATGACGATCTGCGCGACCGACGGCGAACGGATCATCGCGGTGCGATATTCGAGCGAACGGCAATCGCGTTCGCTGTTCCACAGCACGTCGTTCAAGCACCTGCACGAGTTGTATCCGCACAACCCGCGCATCGCCGAAGTCGGCGACGACGCGTTCATGATCGTGTCCGAGCCGCTCGTCGACCTGCGGGGTGCGTGGGAGGAAGTGCCCGAGAGCACGGCGATCGTCGCGCAGGGCGCCGATGTGCAGCAGCGGCCGTTCGGGCCGCGGCACAAGTAGCGCAGCGGGCTGTCATTCGCGCCGTCAGGCGCGGCGAGACAACCGCATCCGGATCGAATCGAGTTCGGCGGGCAGCCGGCGCGAACGGGCGCGTGGCCGCGGCAGCGCGGTGAACCCGAGCCGTTCGTACAGCGCGCGAGCCCGCACGTTGCGGGTCAGCACGTCGAGCACGACGTCGCGACTGCCGTCGGCGGGCAATGCGCCGGTGTCCAGCGCGTCGCGAAACAGCGCGCTGAAGATGCCCGTGCCGCGCTGCCGCTCGTCGGTTGCGCAATGCGCGACGAGGATCTGCGAACGTTTCGGCGCCGGAATTTCCGTTTCGAGGATCAGCCCGCGCAACAACTGGCCGATCGTGCGCCGCACGCCGAAGAAGCGCGCCAGCGCCCACACGACATGCACGTCGTCGAACATCGTCCGCTGCCCGTCGTGAATCGCCATCACGGCGAGCACGGTGCCGTCGTCGGCGACCGCGACACGATGGCGGCGCCACGAGAAGCGCCCGTGACGCGACCGGAACGCCTGCCGCAGGAAGGCGATGCAGCGCGTGTCGCTTTCGCGGAGAAAGAACCCGAATTCGGCCACGCCGGACGCAAACATGAGCGGCGCGCACGCCGCCGCGTCGCCCGCATCGGCCGCACGAAACCGCACGCGCTCACGCGGCGCCGCTTGCCCGAACGCGCCGGCCGGCGTCATGCGCTGCGCCCCGCGAGACGCGACAACACGGCGACCGTCCGGCTGATCTGCTCCGGCTCGTGCGTCGAGCAGATGAAGAAGCGCAGGCGCGCGGCCTTTTCCTCGACGGCCGGATAGAAGATCGGCTGCACGTTGATCCCTTCGTCGAACATCGCATTGGCCCATTGCGCGGCCTTCAGCGAGCTGCCCGTGATCACCGGCACGACCGCGAACCCGGCGCTCGTGCCCGTGTTCAGCCCGGCCGCGCGCGCCTCGGCCAGGAACTGCCGCCCGCGCGCCTGCAGTTGCGCGACGCGCTCCGGCTCGGCCTGCAGCCGCTCGAGCGCGGCCAGCGACGCTTCGGCGAGCGTCGGCGCGAGCCCGACGCTGTACAGGAAGCCCGGCGCCAGATGGCGCAGCATGTCGACCAGCGGCTGGCAGCCGGCGATGAAGCCGCCGCAGCCCGCCAGCGTCTTGCTCATCGTGCCCATCCACATGTCGACCTGGTCGGGCGCGACGCCGCAGTGCTCGCGGATGCCCTTGCCGGTCGCGCCGAGCACGCCGAGCGAATGCGCCTCGTCGACCAGCAGGAATGCGCCATGGCGCGTCTTCACGTCGACGAAGCGCTGCAGGTCGGGGAAATCGCCGTCCATGCTGTACAGCCCTTCGATCGCGATCAGCACGTGCCGGTATTCGCGGCGCACGCGCGCGAGCAGTTCGTCGAGCGCCTGCCAGTCGTTGTGCGCGAAGCTCAGCCGCTTCGCGCCGCTCAGCTGCGCGCCCTGCACGATGCTGTTGTGCGCGAGCGCATCGTGGACGATCAGATCGCCGGGGCCGAACAGCGCGCCGATCACGGTCACGTTCGTCGCATGGCCGCTCACGAACGCGACACAGTCGTCGGTCTCGTAGAACGCGGCCAGCGCGCGCTCGAGGTCGCGCTGCACCGGGCGCTCGCCCGCGACCATCCGGCTCGCGGAGGCCGACGTGCCGTAGCGGTCGATCGCGGCTTTCGCACGCGCGGACACGGCCGGATCGCCGGCGAGGCCGAGGTAGTTGTAGTTCGCGAAGTTCAGGTACTCGCGGCCGCCGATCTGCGTCGTCGCGCCGGCCACGCCGTCATGCACGCGGAAGAACGGCGAGTCGACGCGCAGCTTCTCACCCATCTCGCGCATGATCCGCACCTGCTGATACTGCGGCATCGATTCGAAGCGGCTGCGCGCCGATGCGCCCTGCGCGGCCGGCGTGCCGGGCACGCCCGGTGCCGCGGCAGCATCGGTCGCGCGCTCCAGTTGCCGTTTCAGCGCTTTCGCCGCCAGTTGCTGGCGAAGGTGTTCTCCCAGTGCCATTGCTTCCTTCGCTGTATCTCGAAAAGACGCTATGTTACGCCGCGCAATATGAAAAAGCGTGGTGTCACGCGTCAGGAAACTCGGCCCACTGCCACGCATCGGGTTCGGCGAGCAGCGCGTCCACCAGCCGGAAATTCATCTCGTGGCTCGGTCGCAGCGCGCTCACGCGCGCCAGCAGCGGCGCGCCGGCCAGCGCGAGATCGCCGATCAGGTCGAGTACGCGGTGCCGAACGAACTCCTCCGGCAGCCGCATCCCGCCCAGCACGCGATTGCCGACGATCGACGCGGTGCACGACGGCCGCGCGCCGCGCAGGATCGGCACCCCGCGCAGATAGCCGGCGACGATCGCCGGCACCGCCCACTTCACGCGCCCGTACGAGCGCGACGGCGCGATCTCGGCCGCAAATGCGGCCGGCGTCAGCGCGCCGTCCCAGTGCATGTCGCCGAAGCCGCGCAGGTCGTTGCGCACGCTCAGTTCGTAACGCGACGCCGGTTCGATCCGCATTTCGCGCCGCTGGTCACCCTCGCCGTCCGTGACGACGACGGGCCGCAGCACGCGGATGAAGCGTTTCGGCGCATCGAGCGCGACCCGGCCGCACGCGCGGATGGCATCCACCCAAGGCGCGGCGCTGCCATCGAGAATCGGCACTTCCTCGGCATCGATCTCGACGACCGCGTGATCGATCTCGCACGCGAGCAGCGACGCGAGCAGATGCTCGATCGTGCGAACGCCGACGCCATCGGCATTGCGCAGCATCGTGCACAGCGGCTGCGCGCGGCGCAGCGCGGGATCGACCGGCAGCGTCGCGAGCGTGCGCCCCTGCGCGACGCGACGGAACACAATGCCCGTCACGCCCGCTTCCGGACGCGCGGGCAGGATCCGCACGCCCACCCGGCGCCCCGTGTGCAGCCCGTGACCGTCGATCGCCAGCGGACGCGCCAGCGTGCCCTGACGCGATGCCCAGCCGGCCGGCGCGCTCATCGCGCGACCTCCAGCGTCGGCGACGCCTGGCCCGCCACGGGCGCCTGCCGCGTATCGAGCATCGCGCGCGCTTCGCCGTCGATCGCATGCTTCGCAGCGAGCGCCGCGACGGCCTCCTGCGCGGCATCCGTCGCGGAACCGGCGTCCGCATCGGCCGACGCGCCGATCGAATCGACGATACGTCCGGCCAGCGTCGTCACCGACGCGCCCTCGGCGATCGCCATCACCGACAGCTTGACCTCGAACGCTTCCTCGACCGCGAGGCCGAGTTCCATCCCCATCAGCGAATCCATGCCCATGTCGAGCACCGACTTGTCGAGCGCGATGCGATCGGGCGTCATGTGCAGGATCCGCGCGATCTGCGCCTGCAGCGTCCTGGCAACCAGCGCGATCGCTTCGTCGCGCGGCAACGCCAGCACTTCTTCCCGCAGCTGCGTGCCGCCGTCGCGCGCATCGCCGCCCTTCGCGTGCGATTGCAGCAGCGAATACCGGCGCGCCTTCGCGGCAGGCATCCCGCGCGCCACGGCATGCCAGTCGAGCCGGACCACCGCTTCGCCCGCCGCGCTCGCCACCAGCGCGCGCTCGAGCGCGACCATCGCCTCGTCGGACGTGATCGACGCACCGCCGATCCGCGACTGCAACGCCTCGCGCGTATCCGCGTGGCGCGCGAGGAAGCCGACGTCCTCGAGCGGCCCCCAGGCCATGAACGTGCCCGGCAAGCCCGCCGCGCGACGATGTTCGACGAGCGCCTCGAGGAAGCTGTTGGCCGCGACGTAGTTCGACTGCCCCGGATTGCCGAGATAGGTCGTCGCCGACGAATAGACCACGAACAGGTCGAGCGGCAACGCGCGCGTCGCGCGATGCAGGTTCCACGCGCCGGCCACCTTCGGTGCGAGCACCGCGGCCATGCGCGCATCGTCGAGATTGCGCACGAGGCCGTCGTCGATCGACATCGCCGAATGCAGCACGCCCTTGAGCGGGCTGCCGCACCGGCCGATCGCATCGACCATCGCATCGACCGCCGCTGCGTCGGTCACATCGCACGACACGACATCGACCGTGACGCCGAGCGTGCTGCGCCAGCGTTCGACTTCGTCGCGTGCGGCAGCAGCGAGCTCGCCGGAACGGCTCGCCAGCGTCAGCCGGCGTGCGCCGCGCTCGACCATCCAGCGCGCACTCGCGAAACCGAGCCCGCCCGTGCCGCCGACCACCAGGTACGCGCCATGCGGATCGAGCGCGAGCGAGCCCGCGCGCGTGACGCCGCGCGTCGGGGCCGGCGTGCCGGACGGATAGGTCACGAGCACCTTGCCGATCTGGCGCGCCTGCTGCATGTAGCGGAACGCATCTTCCGTCCGTTCGGCCGGAAACGCGCGGTACGGGAGCGGATGCAGCACGCCGGCCGCGAACAGCGCCATCACTTCGCCGAACAGGCGCGCGGTCAGCTCGGGCAGCGCCCCCATCAACTGGTCGGCGTCGATACCGAAATAGCTGATGTTGTTGCGGAACGGCCGCAGCCCGATATGGCTGTTTTCGTAGAAGTCGCGCTTGCCGAGCTCGAGGAAACGACCGAACGGCCGCAGCGTATCGATGCTGCGCACCATCGCTTCGCCGGCGAGCGAATTCAGCACGATGTCGACGCCCTGGCCGCCCGTCAGCGCGCGAATCTCGTCCGCGAACGCGAGACTGCGCGAATCGAGCACGTGGTCCGCGCCGAGCAGGCGCACGAACTCGCGCTTCTCGTCGCTGCCGGCCGTCGCGAACACTTCCGCGCCGAAGTGGCGCGCGATCTGGATCGCGGCGATCCCGACACCACCCGCGCCGCCGTGCACGAGCACACGCTCGCCGCGACGCAGGCGCGCGAGTTCGACGAGTGCGTAGTACGCGGTGAAGAACGTGGTCGGCACGGTCGCCGCTTCCTCGAACGACAGCCGCTCGGGTTTCCGTGCGATCGCTTGCGCACGCGTCCTGACGCGCGTCGCGAACGAAGCCGGCGCGAAGCCGAGCATCGCGTCGCCCGGCGCGAATTCCGTCACGGCCTTGCCGACCCGGACGACGCGGCCGGACAGTTCCATGCCGATCGTCGCGCCCGCGAAGCCGGTCTCGACCGCCTCATCGGACAACAGCCCCATCGCATACATCACGTCGCGGAAATTGAGGCCGGTGGCAACGGGCTCGATCTCCACCTCGTCGTCACCCAGCGGGCTTTCCGGCAACGCAAACCATTCGAGATTGCGCAACGAGCCCGGCGCATCGAACGCGAGCACGGCCGCACGCGCGATCGCGCCATCGTTGCGGGCCGCGGCCTGCGCGGCGGTCAGCATGCGCGGCACCTGCCGGCCGTGCGCACCCAGGACGACTTCTTCCTCGAGCGCCGCGCCGGTCAGCTCGCGAATCAGCGCGTCGGGGATCCGGTCCGCCGCTCGATCGACGTCGATGTCGATCAGGCGGCACGCGAGTTCGGGATGCTCGTTCGCCAGCACGCGACCGAGGCCCCACAGCGTCGCCTGTTCCGGATGCGCGTTCGCGGCCCCGGCGAATGGCGCGCCGCCACGCGTGACGACGGTCAGCCGCGTGGCCGCGTTCGGCTGCGCACCGAGCGTGCGAACGAGTGCCGCAAGGGCGATCACGCCGTCACGCTGCGCGGCCATCAGGCCATCCCCGGTCGCCGTTTCGGCGAGCGGCGTCTCCGGCGCGCAGAACACGACATGCGCCGGCTGCCCAGCCGGCAACGACGCAATCGCATCGGCCGCGTGCGTGATGTCGACGATATCGGCCGGATAGCCCGCGCGCGCCAGCGCATCGGCCAGCCGCCCGCCGAAACTGCCGGCGGCATCCGGTGCGTGCACCACGAGCCATTGCTCGCTGCGTGCCAGCGTATCGAGATCGCTCGGATCGTCGCCGCGTTGCGCAACCACGGCGCTTGCGGGGTTGCGCGCGATGACGAACGTCGGCGTGCCGTCCAGATCGAGCGATTGCTCGACGTGCCGCACGACATCGACGTAGCCCGCGCGTGCGAGCGCCGCATCGAGATCCGCCGGCGCCAGCGGCACCGGCGCGTCGGCTTCCGTCGACGCAGCCTGCGCGCCGAATACGATGTCGGAGAAACGGCCGCGACGCGACTCGGCCAGCAGCAGCAACCCGCCCGGCGCCAGCCATGACCGCATCGCATTCAACGCATCGGCCACGTCGTGACGGCCGCTCAACACGCGGTTCGCGACGATCAGGTCGTAAGGGCCGGCCTCGTCGGCCGCCAGCGACAGCCGCTCGCCCGACTGCAGCGCAACCGTGCGCACCGCCGCTTCCGCATCCGCGTCGAACCCGGCCAGTTGGCCGGCTGGCGCGGCGATCGTGTGATCGCAGCGCGCGGTCGCGAGATGCATGCCGAGCGTCTGCAGCACGTCGCCGTCCGTCGCGCCCAGTTCGAGCACGCGCAACCGGCGTGCCGGCTGCCATCCGTCGACCGCCTGCTCGACGCTTGCGGTCAGCAACGCATGTACGTGCTGCCACGTCGGCGATGCGGCCAGGAGTTGCTCGACCAGGCTGTGCCCGGTCGGCGACAGCAGACGTGCACCGTCCTTCGCGCCGTTCAGTACGTCCGGCAATGCCGCGCCGCAATGCGCGAGCAGCGTCAACTCGGCCACGTGCCCCGGCGATTCGGCCAGCAGCCCGCGCCACAGCTCGTCGAGCGGCGGCAACGCCGCGCACGCCGCGTCATCGCGCACGAGCAGCGCGCCATCGCGATGCGCGAGACCATCCTCGACCAGCATGTCGGCGAGACGCGTGGCCAACGCCGCACGCCCGGCCGCCGGCTGCCACGTGCCGTCGAATGCGCCGAGCGCATCGAACGCGCGGAGCGCGTAGAGGCTCGCCAGCACATCGAGCAGCGGCAGGATTTCGGTCAGATGCTGCGTCCGGCGGCCGTCGTGCCCGGTCGTTTCGAGCCGCGCGACGGCCTGCGCGAGCAGCGCATCGGGGGCCGGCAAACCGGCCGCGTCGACGTCGCCCGGCAGCGGCATTTCTTCAAGGCGGTAGACGAAGCGCGCGGGCAGGTTCTGCCGACGGCCGACGAGATCGACGCGGCGGAACCGGCATGCGCCGAGCCGCGCGACGATCGCGCCGCGCGCATCGAGGAATTCGAAATGCGCGACGATCGAATGCGGGCTGTGCCGGTCGATCCGCACGAGCACCCGCTCGACCGTGTCGCCGCGCAGATAGTCGACCCGACCGATCTGCACCGGCACGTAAGCCGGATGCTCGCCTTCGCGCGCGTGCGCCGCAAGCAGTGCGAACAGCGGATGAAACCCGCTGTCCATCAGCGCCGGATGCAGCAGGTAGGCGGACAACGCCCGCGCGTCGCCGCATGCGGCCGGCGCGGCGATGTCGGCCAGCGCCGCGCCGTCGTCCGCGGCGATCCGCACGGTGCGGACCCAGCGGAACGCCGGCCCGTAGCTGAGGCCGATCGCTGCCGTGTTTGCGTACAGCGTGTCGCCGTCGGCCGCAGGCAGCGCGAGCAGGCGATCGAGCGCGCCGGACGGCACGACGCTCGCATCGCCGAGCGCGTTGCCGCTTTCCAGCATCCGCCCCGTCACGTTCAGCGTCCAGGCGCCGCCGGACATCCGGTCGCGCGTCTCGATCGTGAAGGTCGCCGTGCGCGGCTCGATCACGAGCCGGAACAGCTTCGCCTGCTGCGGCTGGAATACCACCGGCGTGCGGATCTCGACGTTTTCGAGCGCCGCATCCTGCGTATCGAAGAAGGTGCGTGCCGCGGCGAGCGCCATTTCCACGTACCCGGCCCCCGGGAACGCCACGCCGCCGTCGACGACGTGATCGGCCAGCATCGGCAGCTTCGCCGGATCGAGCTGGTTTTCCCACGCGAATGCGTGCTCGTGCAGGCGATAGCCGAGCAGCGGATGCTCGCGACGGCGATTGACGAGGCCGTAGCCTTCGACGGTCGGCGTCAGCCAGAAGCGCTCGCGCTGCCACGGATAGGACGGCAATGCAGCACGCGATTCGCCCGGCGCGAAGCGGCCGGGATCGACGCTCGCGCCGTGCGCGATCGCCGCGAGGATCGCTTGCCGCAGCATTGCCGCGCTGCCGTGATCGCGCTTGAGCGTCGGCAGCGCCACGCCGGTCACGCCGGCCGCCGCGAATGCCTGCTTCACGTAGGTGCGCAGGATCGAATGCGGCGAGACCTCGACGAACAGCCGGACACCCTGCTCGATCAGATGCGCGAGGCCGTCGCCGAAGCGCACCGGCTCGCGAATGTTGCGCCACCAGTAGCGGGCATCGAGTTCGGTGCCGGCCAGCGCGCCACCGGTCACGGTCGACACGAACGTGCCGTTGCCCGGCTGCGGCCGCAGGCTCGCCAGTTCGGCCAGCACGACCGGTTCGATGCGGTCCATGTGGCTGCTGTGGAACGCGTAGTCGAGATCCAGCATCTGGAAGAACTTGCCGCTGCCGCGCAACGCGGCTTCCAGTGCCTGCAATCCCTGCAGCTCGCCCGCGAGCGTCACCGCATCGGGGCTGTTGATGCCCGCGACCTCGACGCGCCGCGCCAGCCCGTGGCGCGCGATCAGTTCGCGCGCCGCTGCATCGCCGATGCCGACGGCCGCCATCCGGCCGCTGCCGCGCGTCATCGCCTGCGCGCGGCTGCGGATCTTGATCACGCGAACCGCGTCGGCGAGCGACAGCGCGCCAGTCACCCACGCCGCAGCGATCTCGCCGACGCTATGGCCGATCGCCGCGTCGTAACGCATCCCGCGCGCGTCGATCACGCGGATCATGCCGACCTGGATCGCGAACAGCAGCGGCTGCGCGTTCTCCGTCGCGGCCAGCCATTCGGCGCCCGCACCGGCCAGCCATTCCGCGCCCGGGCCGCCGCGCATCACGTCGACGAGCGACGGGCTGCCGTCGGCGCACCACAGCGCGTCGACTTCGTCGAGCGCCGCGCGGAAGACGGCGTTCTCCGCATAGAGTTCGTTGCCCATCCCGACCCACTGGCAACCGTTGCCCGAGAAGACGAGCGCGGTGCGCACCGCCTCGCCCGGAGCCTGGCCGGTCGCCACGCACGCCGGCAGCCCTTCCGACGCCGGCTGGGCCAGCGCCGCAAGCGCGGCGCGGCCTTCGGCTTGGTCGGCCGGGGCAACGATTGCGCGATGTTCCAGCCACTGGCGCCGACGTGCGGCCGCGGCGGCCAATGCCTGCCAGTCGCCGCCGTTGTCGAGCATCGCCAGATAGCGGCCCGCGAGCGCGCCGAGCGCGTTCGCGCTGCGCGCGGTCAGGACGAGCGGAGACAGTTGCGCGTGCGTCGGTTCGGGCGCGGCGGTCGGCGCCTCGTTTGCATCCGGCGCCTCCGTCAGCACGACGTGTGCGTTCGTTCCACCGAAGCCGAACGAGTTGACGCCGACCGTCAGCGGCGCGTCACCCGCGTCGAGCGGCATGTAGCGATCGACGACGCGCAGACGCCCGCCGTCGAAATCGATCCCGGGATTGGGCGTAACGAAGTGCAGCGAGCGCGGTACCGCGCGATGCTTCAGGCACAGCACGGCCTTCAGCAGCCCGGCCATGCCGGATGCCGTCTCGAGATGGCCGATGTTGGTCTTGACCGAACCGACGAGCAGCGGACGATCCGCCGGGCGCCCGCCCGACACGACGTCGATCAGCGCACGCGCCTCGATCGGATCGCCGACCGCGGTGCCCGTGCCGTGCGCTTCGAGATAAGCCAGCGACTGCGGGTCGATGCCCGCGCGCGCGTATACGCTGCGCAGCAGCGATGCTTGCGCGGCCGCGCCCGGCACGCTGATGCCACCCGGCGAATGGCCGACCGAGTTCACGCCGGAGCCGGCGATCACCGCATGGATCGTGTCGCCGTCGGCGAGCGCGCGATCGAGCGGCTTGAGCAGCACGAACGCGCCGCCTTCGGAGCGGACGTAGCCGTCGCCGGTCGCGTCGAACGCGCGGCAACGGCCACGCGGCGACAGCATCGACGCCTTGGAGAAGCTGACGAAGCCGAACGGGTGCAGCAGCAGGTTGACGCCGCCGGCGAGCGCCACGTCGGCTTCGCCGGACTGCAGCGCCTTGACGGCCTGGTGGAGCGCGACGAGCGACGACGAGCAGGCCGTGTCGACGGACATGCTCGGGCCGCGCAGGTCGAACAGGTAGGACACACGGTTCGACGCGATGCTCAGGGTGTTGCCGGTCGCCGAATACGGATCGATCACGTTCAGATCGTCCATGTTGCGGTTGCCGTAGTCGGTGCTGGCGACGCCGACGTAGACGCCGCAGTTGCTGCCTCGCATGTCGGCCGGGCGCACGCCGGCGTCCTCGAAGGCTTCCCATGCGAGTTCGAGCAGCAGGCGCTGCTGGGGATCCATCTGGGCCGCTTCGCGCGGGGAAATGCCGAAGAACGCGGCGTCGAAGCCGGCGACGTTGTCGAGCACGCCGGCCGAGAAGGTGTAGCTCTTGCCCGGTTCGCGCTTGGACGGGTGCTGGTAGAAGTCGGTGCCGAAACGGTCCGGCGGGATTTCGGTTACTGCGTCGCGTTCGTCGCGGAGCAGGCGCCAGAAGTCGCCGAGATTGTTCGCGCTCCCGGGAAACCGACACGCCACCCCAATTATTGCAATCTTACTGTTCATCTTTTATGTCGCTTTCTCGGATGCGTGCGGCTGTTCCGCGCGATTTCCGTGATCTTGTACCACACGCAAAAGTACCGAACCGAGTTCCTCGGCCGCCAGATTCCGGCATTCGGGAGCATTTGCGCCGTAATTCCGCCAAATGAAGTAGTCGCTGTGTTGCGGAATGACGCCCAGCTTCTCGAAAACATGAGGCAATGCGGGAACGTGGTCGCCGTAAAAGCAAACGACTGTTTCACGACGACTGGTGCGCAAATAATCGATCAAGCGCCCGATCATTGCGTCTGCATTTTCAATATGCCGCAGGTATGCAGTCAGGTCGCGCCAGGAGGCGTCTTCGCCAAGAGTATGCCTCGAAGACGATTCGCCGGGCAAAACTTGCTCGAGATGCAGGGGGCCGTGATTTTCCATCGTCATCGCGAAGATGAAGTGCGGGCGCTCGCCGCGCGTCGCTTCAAGTTCCGCGACAATCGCGTCGGACACTGCCATGTCCGCCACATAGGCTCCTGCTCGGGACGCTGACGAAAAATGACGGATATCGAGAAAACGCGCAAAGCCTAGTAGCGGAAATACCCTGTCCCGCCCGAAGAAATCGGCGTAATAGGGATGAATCGCGACTGTTTCGTAGCCACAACGGTCGAACAAGGATGCGAGCGAGGCGATTTTATGCCTTACAAAAGCATAAGGATAAAAGCGCGCATACCCGAGCGAATAGGATTCCGTGCCGGTCAACACCGCAAACTCCGTTCGCATGGTGTTTGCCCCCCAAGCAGGCACCTTCATCTCGCCATGCCAAGCGGCCTCGCGACGCGCCTCGTCGAAACGACTGAAGAGACTCGGCTCGACCGACGCTCCGAGCCGGCGCGCATCGAAGAACGACTCGCTCTGGATCATGATCACGTCAGGGCGTCGCGTCGGCTTGCCCGTTGCGAACGGCCCCGCCGCCACGACCTCGCGGAACCGCCGGAACGTAACAGGACGTAGGCCGTTGAGCAAGTAGGCAACGAACACTGCGAAAAAGCCGTGTCGACGCTGGTCGGCATCGGGATCGAGCGTGAGCGGCAAGCCAGCGGCCACGGGCATCGCAAGCATGAACAGCAGCACCGCCGCGAACCACGCCAGCGCGCGGGAGCCTGACGACACAGGCCGCTCGATGACGAAGCCCGCGATCACCAGCACGATGCCGACACCGATCGCGACGACCTTGCCGATACTCAAGAACGGCAAGTAAAGACGAGGATGCGAAAACAACTGGCTGAAAAGGCTCAGATCAGTGAATACGAACGGCTCGCGCAGCGACTCGTACTTCGCATTGCTGACTGCAGCGACAAGACCGACGAGCGCTAGCGCCGCGCAGGCCGAAAAAAGTGGCCGCGACGTGACGGCGAACACCGCGTCGAACAGAAAGACTATGGAAAGAATGTGAAGCACTGACGACAGCGGCGGTCGCCGCAGCGGCGCGCGCGGGACGGCGATCGCATCGACCGCGAACGACAGCGCAACGGTGGCCGCCAGCGTCACGGCAAGACGCGCGCTCAATTGACCCGGTCCTTCGAAGGTAGATAGGACAGGCGATCAAGGATCGCGTCGGCAAGCGTGGCCGGAAGGAG
Source organism: Burkholderia sp. BCC0405 (assembly GCF_902833075.1). Classification (NCBI taxonomy): domain Bacteria; kingdom Pseudomonadati; phylum Pseudomonadota; class Betaproteobacteria; order Burkholderiales; family Burkholderiaceae; genus Burkholderia; species Burkholderia sp. BCC0405. Next base: position 18,793 of record NZ_CADFEO010000028.1, on the reverse strand, counting down.
CGGCAGGAGACGCATGCCAAACGCGAGCAACCCCGGAAATGCGATCTCGCTTCGGCCCGCATCTAGCCGGCGGCGAATGTAGGCGGCCGAGCGCTCGGCACTCCAGAGGAACGGCTTGTCGCCGGGGAACACATCGCTCATCGCCGTCTTCACAAAGCCGGGCAGGATGACCGTGACCCCCACACCGTCGCGAGCCAGCAGTGGGCGCACGGAATCGCCGTAGGCCTTGATTGCAGCCTTGCTCGCACAATAGGCGGGCGAGATCGCCATGCCGCGCAACGCTGCGATCGAACTAACCATCGCGATTCGACCGCGCTTGCGCTCGCGCATCCGGTCGACAACGGGCAGGACCGTATGCAATGCGCCGTAGAGATTCGTGTCGATGACACGAGCCGTTCGCTCCAGGCCTTCCCAGTCGCTAGCATCGGCGATCGTGCTGGCTACGCCTGCGTTCGCGATTAGTAGGTCGATTGGGTGACGGGTGTCGAAATCGGTCAACCAGGCGGCGATCGATGCAGCATCGCGCACGTCGACCGCACCCATGTGGACCGAGGCCCCACGCGAACGACAGGCCGCCGCCGTTAAATCGACCTCCGCGCTGTTACGGCCAACGATGCCGAGCGTCGTGCCCGGCTGCGCATAGGCGAGTGCAAGCGCACGGCCAAGGCCGGCGCTGGCACCGGTGATGACGATGCTTCGCGGCGATTGGTTAGGCATCCGCGCGATCCAGGCGCTCGACCGCACCAGCGACCGCCATCTCGATGCCGGTTCGCGTGTAGAAATCGCCGTTGATTTGCGTAAGATGCATCACGTAGTCTAGGAAGGCGTGATAGAGGTGCATGTCCGGCAGATCACAGCCATGCCAGAATTCGTCGAGCTTTCCCTGCCAAGTCAGGCCGGGCATATTATAAATAGCAGTTCCGAGCGCCACTAGCGGGCGCTCATGGTGCAACGCCGAAAGACCGACCGTGCTGTTCACAACGACCACGCCACGGGTATGTTCGAGCAGCGTGGGCAGATGCCCCGAGTTGATAAACAGAACCCGATCCCCAATACCTGCCTCACGCGCGATCGACATCGCAAAGCGATGATATTCAATCATGCCGGTGTCGAGCGGGTGGTTTTTGATCAGCAGCGTCGCGTTTTGCGGAGCGTGCCGTGCGAACGAGCGGACGACGTAGTCGATGGCATCACGCACCCCGTCGAAGCGCGAATGCACGACGATTTGTGCATCCGAGTTAAGCTGAAGCGGAAAGAGGTAATACGGCCGCCCGCTCGCCAACAATTCGCGCGTGACCGCCTCGGCCGTTCGTCGATGCCTGCCTTGCAGCAACGCGCGAACCGCAAGTCCTGTGTACTCAAACACACCGTTCTTCGGCCGGTGGCTACGATAGTGGGGAAAACGCCATGCGAACAGCGCATTGGCGACCCGGTACGTGATATCGTGAAACACCCGTTCGTACAGGTTATAGCCGGTTGGCACTCCGGGTTCAGCAGCCGGAATGACATTGCGCAAACTCAGGTATTCTGCCGGATCCACCGGCATTCGCGAGCGGCCATTTACCCCGTGGCTTTCAAGCGTGATCCAGTGTGGACGGACGTAGCCTTCTTCGAACACGTGTACATGCAGGCCGAAGTGCTCGGCGACAGCATGCATGTGACTGTGAATTTCACGGCAGTCGCCGAACATCAGAACATCGGTGACGCTCTCCCGGCGGACGAAGTCGCTATACCAAGCGGAAAGCTCGGAAATTCGTCCGGTATAGTTCAACGCTTTTCGAGTCTTGCCGTAGAGCCAGTCACCGCCGCAGAAATTAACGCGGTGTACCGCGTGCCCCCGCTCTGCCAACACATCTGCGAGCCGACTGAAAAACAACGAAGCCGTGCCTTGCAGCACAAGAAATGAGCGAGGCATGGAAAAGTCAAACGGCGATGTAGCTTGGCCCTCACCGGCCCAATTGTTTTAAGTACCGGCGAGGTCTAGCGTCCCGTCCTCGCCTTCTCCGGGGAACGCCGAATATAGCATTGCGAATGTGACAAATATAGCCGATTCAAAAATTCACTGACCGGATTGTTGTAGAGATGACATACGATGTCCGAAGATGGCGAGGTCAGCGCGCAGTCGTTATAATCTTCCGCCCTGGTGCGCGATGCGGCCCGGGCCGCTCGTCGCTTCGGCAACGGTAGATCGTGCTCATCGATGCCCCGCCGTCGATCTGCCCCTCTGCCTCGTGCCGCAGATCTACCACACGACATTCAGTCTGGATGGAAATAAGTTGGAAAACGCAACTGGCATCACGACATCATCGTCGGCGCACGTGAAGAAAAGCCTGCGCGAGCGGATACGCGGAATCAATAGACTCTTCGCGCTCACCGTGGTACTGCCCACCGCCATCGCCACCCTGTATTACGGACTCCTTGCTTCCGATGTATACGTATCGGAGTCCCGATTCGTGGTGCGCAGCCCGCAACGACAAAGCCAAACCAGTCTTGTCGGTATGCTGCTTCAGGGCACTGGTTTTTCCAGAGCACAGGACGACACCTATCCTGTCATCGACTACATTCAGTCTCGCGATGCATTGACCGAGCTTAACCACGGCAACTACATCGCTGACGCGTACGGCAATCACGGTGATTTTGTCAGTCGCTTCCACCGGTTCTTCGATGATAGCTTCGAAGCCCTCTGGAAATATTATGGAAAACACGTTGTCAGCGTTGAATTCGACTCTGCATCGTCAATCACGACGCTTCAGGTGCGTGCATATACGGCAAAGGACGCTGCTCAGATCAACGAAAGCCTGCTGGCGCTGAGCGAGCGTCTAATCAACCGCATGAACCAGCGTGCGGCGAACGATACGGTGAGCTTCGCCCAGCAGCAAGTCGACATCGCAGCAGCCAAATCAAAGGACACCGCGGCTTCGCTTGCCGCGTACCGCAACAGCTACGCCGTCTTCGACCCCGAAAGGCAATCAGCGCTGCAACTTCAGCAGGTCGCCGGGCTACAAAGCCAGCTGTACGCGGCACAATCACAATTGCTGCAACTGGAAGCCATTGCACCCAAGAATCCACAGATTCCAGTTCTACGTACGAACATCGCAGCCCTGCAAAAGCAGATCGAAGGCACGACGGGCGGTGTCGTAGGCAGCAAGAACTCCCTTTCTGACAAGGCAGCCCGCTACGCGCGACTTCAGCTAGACGCTCAATTTGCGGAGAAGCAACTTGCATCCGCGCTCACCAATCTTGAGAACGCAAAGGCCGAGGCGGAGAAAAAGCAACTCTACCTGGAACGCCTGGTTCAGCCGAATACGCCGGATGTAGCTATCGAACCCAAGCGCCTGAAGTCAATTTTCGAAGTATTTGCACTCGGGATGATCACCTGGGGTGTGTTGAGTCTGCTGCTCGCAGGCGTCCGCGAGCATCACGACTGAGCCGCTGATCGTGCATCACGACACTCCTCTCATCCGATCGTTCCAGATTCAGTTGCGCGTCGTGGGCGCGCTACTGATGCGTGAAATTCTCACGCGCTATGGAAGACACAACATCGGCTTCCTGTGGGTTTTTTTCGAACCGATGATGTTCACGCTGGGCGTTCTCGGTCTCTGGACGGCAATGAAGGCAACGCACGGCTCTACCTTGCCGATCACGTCGTTCGCGATCACCGGATACTCGTCGGTGCTGATCTGGCGCAACTGCGCCAATCGCTGCGCGCTCGCGATCCTGCCCAATCAGGCGCTGCTTTACCATCGCAACGTCCGAGTAATCGACCTGTTCTTTGCTCGCATTCTTCTTGAAGTCGCCGGAGCGACGATGTCGTTTGTCTTTCTTACGACGCTCTTCATCATTATCGGCTTGATGCAACCCCCACAAGATATCTTGCTCGTCCTCGGCGGCTGGATCCACCTCGCACTGTTCGGTACGGGCCTCGGGCTGGTTGTCGGAGCGCTCAGCGAACGAAGCGAGACTATCGAACGGGTCTGGCACACAATCGCGTATTTGCTATTTCCGTTGTCTGGTGCAGTATTCATGGTCGATTGGCTGCCATCCCAGTTCCAGAAAATCGTCTTGCTTTTGCCCACCGTACACGGAACCGAGATGCTTCGCGGCGGCTATTTCGGATCACTCGTCAAACCCCACTACGACATCAGCTACATGGTCTGGTTTGATATGACCCTGCTTCTGGTCGGACTGCTTCTCGTTCGAGACGCCGGCACACGCGTGGAGCCGGAATGATTGATCTCAAAGATATCTGCAAGGACTACCACACCCGGCAAGGCAGGCGCCGAGTGCTTGACAAGATCAATCTACGCGTCCATGCCGGAGAAAAGATCGGCATTCTCGGCAGGAACGGTGCGGGTAAATCCACAATGATTCGCCTGATCAGTGGTGCCGAACTACCTACCGAGGGTAAAATCCGGCGCAACATGAGCGTCTCCTGGCCGCTCGCCTTCGGCGGTGCGTTTCAGGGCAGCCTGACCGGCATGGACAATCTGCGCTTCATTTGCCGTGTATATGGTGCCGATGCCAAAGCGGCCGAACCATTCGTGCAGGAATTCTCCGAACTCGGTTATTACCTTCGCGAACCTGTCAAAAGCTACTCCGCAGGGATGCGTGCGAGGCTCGCGTTCGCCATCTCGATGGCAATCGAATTCGAATGCTTTCTGATCGACGAGATCATCGCCGTTGGTGATAGCCGCTTCCACGCGAAATGCCATCACGAGTTGTTCGAACGCCGCCGCGATCGGGCGCTCATCATCGTCAGCCACGATGCCGGATACATCCGGGAACACTGCGACCGAGCAGCCGTGCTCGCACAGGGCAAGTTGCACGCGTTCGACCAAATTGATGACGCGTACGAGTTCTACCAGAACAGTGCAAACTGAGACCCGATGGTAAATCGCGACCCCGCTCGCGCCAGATACCGCACGCTCGGCGCATCAGCCTGGCAGTCCATTGCCATCTTCGGCGCACCTCATTGGACGTTGGCAGCACGTCGCGCCGTCGCCGCCGTTAGACCGCCGCGGCGCGATACAGCGAAGCGACGTCGCCTGCTGGTTGACGTCTCGATTCTCGCGAACCACGATGCGGGGACAGGCATACAACGCGTCGTGCGGTCGCTGTTACGGGAACTTGCCGTCTCACCACCATCGGACCTCGAAGTCGTCCCGGTCAAGGCAACCCGCAAAGATGCCTATCGTTATGCAATCGAATACGCCGCAAGATTCGGCATCGTGCTTCCATACGTTGCAGGGGCGGAAGTACAGGTTGACGAAGGCGACATGTTCCTTGGGTTAGACCTCTGCAGCAGAATCGCGCCATGTCGACGCAATCAGTATCTCGACTGGCAAGCTCGTGGCGTCCAATTTGCATTCGTCGTGTACGACCTTCTACCTGCGCTGCATCCAGACTGGTTCACGTCGAAGGGACGCAAGTCGTTTCGCCATTGGCTCACGACGATTGCCATACACGCAGACATGCTCGTGTGCATTTCCCAAGCAGTCGCCGATGATCTCGAGCGCTGGCTGACAGAAAAACTGGCGCTGACCGACGCGCGTCCCGCGATCCGCTGGTTCCATCTCGGCACCGATCTTGCCACCGAAGAGCAGCCCGCACACTCACCCTTGCCAGTCAGCATCACCGGCAACCATCCACTCGACCGCTGGGCACTGATGGTCGGCACGGTCGAGCCTCGCAAAGGGTACGCCGCTGTGCTGGATGCATACGAGATGCTCTGGGCGCAAGGGTGCGGCGTCGGGTTGGTCGTCGTCGGACAGCAGGGTTGGCACGTCGATGCGCTCGTTGAACGCCTACGTACCCATACTGAAGCCGGCAAGCGGCTCTTCTGGTTGCCGAACCTCAACGACTCACAGCTAGCGAACCTGTATCGCACGCTCGATGGATTGATCATGGCCTCCGAAGGCGAAGGGTTCGGGCTCCCGCTGATCGAGGCCGCGCGCAACCGAATGCCTATCCTCGCGCGCGACCTCCCGGTATTCCGTGAGGTCACGGGCGAACGCGCCACCTACTTTTCGGCGAAAAATCGTCACGAACTCGCAGACGTGCTCCGGCACTGGTTTGAAAGAATGAAAACTGGAGCATTACCTGTCCCAGCAACGCCTCTGACTTGGCAAGAGAGCGCCAACCTCCTGAAGAATATAATCGCGGGACAGATCGGATCGACCAATTCCTCACCAGATCATCACGACAAAATCATTCGCATCAGGAATGAATGACGGTCCGATGAAAATCAACGGAGCGGATCCGCGGCTAATCGTCGATACCGGAATAATCGCCAGGATTTAAGAAACATAATAGGATAGCGGCTCGCGACAGAGTTACCCTCCACGCGCCTTCCCCGGTTCAGACACTGATACTGATTTCGCGTCACGATGAAGAACGTTTGCCTTACTACAGTGGCAGTTGCAGCATGAGCATTACGTCATACGCCCAGAATTTCGAGGACGTCATGCTCTGGCGAGCGCTGGGCTTCGTCGAAAACGGCTTCTATATCGATGTTGGTGCCCAGCATCCGACCATCGATTCCGTAAGCAAAGCGTTCTATGAACACGGATGGAGAGGCGTCCATATCGAGCCTACCGTCGCGTACGCAACGCAGCTACGGAGAGAGCGCCGCGACGAGACGGTCCTGCAGGCTGCACTCGCCGACAAGGCCGGCGTACTGACACTTTACGAAATTCCAGAAACCGGCCTGTCCACTGCAGACACGGCGATCGCGGAGCGTCATCGCAGCCAGGGCTTCACGATCGAGCAGATCAACGTCCCGTGCGTCACGTTGTCTGACCTATTCGACCAAATCGGTCAACGCGATATTCACTGGATGAAGATCGACGTTGAGGGGTTCGAACGCCAGGTGCTGGAAGGATGGGCAGGTCATCATGCCCGCCCGTGGATCGTCCTGCTTGAAAGCACGCTCCCGTTGACGACCAACGAAGCCCACGCAAGCTGGGAATCATTGATGCTCGAGCGGGACTATGAACCCGTGTACTTCGACGGGCTCAATCGCTACTACGTCAGTGCAGCACATCCCGAGTTGCGGCAAGCGTTCCGTGCGCCGCCTAATGTGTTCGACTCGTTCGATCTCGCGGAGGACACGCCGTTTTGCCGAGCAAACGGACGTCGGCACGAGACCGAGCAGCAGCAAACAACCGCGCGACTCAAGGAAACTGAAGCTCGACGAGCATCCGAGCTCGCAAGTGCAGCGAGGGAGATCGCAGATCAAGGCATTCGCGCCGCCGAACGCGAAGGTGCGCTATCACAAGCCCTCGACGCCGCTAATGCATCGCTTGGTGAACTCAAGACGACCGAACGGCATATCCGCGCCGAACTGGAACACTTATCAAACGCCAAAGAAACCCAGGCGCTAGTCTTCGCTTCACGCGAACAGGAATTCAATCGCGCGTTAGACGATGCACGTGCCTCGCTTGAGCAGCTTCGCCTTGAACGTGAAGCCATCGAAGCGCGTGCAAAAGCAGATTTGCAGAAGCAAGCCGAATCCGCGGCTGACCGTGAGACGCGACTCATCGAGCGCGAGCGTACCCTTGGCCAAACGCTAATCGAACTTCAGCGGACCATCCGGGATCTTGTCGCCGATCAATCGACATTCAGGAAAAGCGCCGCCGATGAACTCCGGCAGGCTATCCAGCACGTCCGCAGCGAACACGATGTGCGTCGCGAACAAATCATTGCCGCACATGCGACCGAGGTGAGGACGCTCACCGATGCGATCGAACGAATGAATGCCGATCTCGACGCCATTACAACGCGTGCTCGCGTCGACATGGACCGCGCGGCAAAATCTGCAGAGGCACAGGGCAATGCTTTTGCCCAGCGCGAACAAACGCTCCAGACGCAGTTGGCAACCGCACAGCAGGCGCTGGACCATCTCAAGGTCGAAATCGACAATACTCGGCTTGCTGCAAGAAATGAGCTTGAGCAGAATTCGCGCGCGGCGCGGCTTAAGGAACGCATTGCATCCCGGCGAGAACATGCGCTGCTGGAACGCATTGAACAATTGCAGGCCGAGATCGCAGCACTCGATCAGAGGCGAATCGCCGACGCTGAAGCCAAGGGCGCAGTCGATCTGACCGTTCAGAAAATGAGCGGCGAACTGCTGTCTCAACAACGGATTGCCGATGAGCTTCGCAAGCAGGCTGCCGTGCTACGGGACGACACACTGGCACTTCTCGCTCAGTCGAATCAGCGCGAGCGTGAATTCGCCCAGACGCTCGATGACGCACGACAACACGCCGACGCACGATTGGGCGCGCTCGTCCAGCGACACGATGCGGCGCTCGCAAGCATGTCTCATGAATCGAATTTGCGCAGCGAGCAGACCGAAGGCTTCATCAAGCAACTACTCGACAATCTCCGTCTTGCTGCTGAACGTGAACAACGTCTCCATGACAAATTGACCGAACAGGCAAGCGAGCGCAAGGAAATAGAGCACCGCTTGGCCGAGCTTGCTCAACATATCGAACGCGAACGCGCACTCCGAGCGACGTTACATTCGCATCTTCAGTTGCAGATTTCCCAGGCCGGTATCATCGCTGCCGAGATCGACCGCATTCGACGCAGTCTGATCTGGCGGCTGTCAACGCCACTGCGCACCTTGCTGGGATGGCGCGACCAGTGGTCTCCTTCATCGTACGTGCCGCCGCCCGCCGACCTGGATATCGGGCTGCCTGACGACTCATTGCCTTCTGTCGCCCCCTCGGTTGTGCCGGAGCAACCGGCAGATACCTGCGACATGTCGGATTCAAATTCACATCGAGGGCAAGACCAGCCCCCCCAATCTCGCACAACAACGGCTATGGATACAATCGAGCACGTGGATCAGCTCCTCGACATGCACGACGGCGCTTTTGTACAAGCGGCCTATCGCGCGCTGTTAGGCCGGGAGCCCGACCTCGAAGGCCTACGCTACTACCTCGGGCGGCTTCGGCAAGGATATGAAAAGAGCGACCTAATCGCACAAATCGCGACATCGCCCGAAGCCCGGACCAACGGAAAAGCCGAATTACCCGGTGTATCTCTGGTGCTGGCGCGCAGACGCGGCGCCAATCGATGGTACAAGCGCCTTTTTACCGGCGATCGTCACGCTGCACGTCAACTCAATCGACTTGAATCTGAACTCGACCGACTGGGACGACAAGTTACGCGCCTCGAATCTGAATGTCATTTGCGATTCGATCGACTCGACCGTGCCAGCGAGGCCTTGCAGGCCGCACTTAACGAGTATCGTCACCAGGCGATGCATGCCTTTGAAGACATTCGGCAGGTTGTTGCCCAGATTCACGTTTCGGATCGACATCCGGAACCGTCGTCGGCCGCAGCTCCGATTTCAGATCTTCGATACCCATTCGATGCGTCAGCCCTCAATGACGAGCAAACCCCAGACGCACCGATGCATGATCATCCCGTCGACTCCCGACAGTTGGCGGATATGAGTCTCGCGGCAAAGCGAATCTACGCAAATCTCGCGCGCGCGATCGGTCAATCAAAACAAGACGGGGCAAACTAATGCGCATCGTTATCGATATGCAGGGCGCACAGACTGGAAGCCGCTTTCGCGGCATCGGTCGCTACACGCTTGCACTCACAAAAGCCATGGTTCGAAACAAGGGCGAGCATGAAATCGTGCTTGCCCTGAGCGGTCTGTTTCCGGAAACCATCGAGCCGATCAGGAATGAATTCTCCGCATTACTTCCCGACAGCAACGTCAGGGTCTGGAATACCGTCAGTCCTGTTCGCGAACTTGAATCGGAAAATTGCCTGCGCCGCGAAATTGCGGAAAGAGTCCGCGAGGCGTTTCTTGCAGATCTTAGACCCGATGTCGTGTTGATCACCAGTTTGTTCGAAGGGCTCGGCGATGACGCTATCGGCAGCGTCGGCGTGCTCAACGACAACATCCCGACAGCGGTCATTCTCTACGACCTCATTCCGCTGATAAATCCCGATGAGCATTTCCGTAACAGCAAGCTGCACCAGACGTGGTACAACCGCAAGATTGCTTCGCTGAATCGCAGTCGAAAACTGCTCGCGATTTCCGAGAGTGCCCGTCGCGAAGCACTCGACGCACTCGATTTCGCCGAGCGCGACGTCGTCAACATTTCGGGTGCGTGCGACGAATCATTCCGCATCCTGTCGCTGCCGGAAGTCGAAAAGCGCGAATTTCTTACTTCCATGGGAATTCGCAATTCATTCGTCATGTACACCGGCGGAGCAGACGAACGGAAGAATCTGCATCGCCTCATTGCGGCATATGCAAAGCTCCCGGGGCGTATCCGCCAGACGTATCAGCTCGTATTCGCAGGCAAGATGCCAGAGGGCAATGTGCAAGAATACAAGCGCACCGCACTCAGCAATGGCTTGAGCGAAGACGAGCTGTTATTTACCGGCTATATAGCGGACGACGATTTGCTCAAGTTGTACAACACGTGCTCGCTGTTCGTTTTCCCGTCTCTGCACGAAGGTTTCGGCTTGCCTCCTCTCGAGGCAATGGCTTGCGGCGCGCCCGTCATTGCGGCAAATGCCACGAGCCTGCCAGAAGTGATCGGCATGAAGGATGCCTTGTTCGATCCCGAATCGGTCGATTCGATCAGCGCGAAGATCAAGCACGCCTTGAGCGACAAGAAATTCAGGAGTCGCCTGGTCGCTCATGGTAAGACCCAGTATCGCAAGTTTTCGTGGGACGACAGCGCTCGCAGGGCCCTGACCGCCTTGCGGGACTTCTCCCGAAACCATGGCGTACCGACTTCGCCGAACCTCAGCGTCGAGAAGACGTCGATCTTCGAAAATCGGCAGCTTAAAATCCTTGCCATCAAGCTCGATCATCTCGGCGACTTCATTCTCGCAATCCCAGCATTCGCCAAGTTGCGCGCACGATACCCGAACGCGCATATCGAGGTCGTTACCGGCAGTTGGAATGCGACCATTGCAGACCAGACCGGCCTGTTCGACAAGATTCATACATACGACTATTTCAAGCGGAAGTCTTCGGAGCTTCCGTCCATCACGGAAGAGAAGCTAGATACGCTGCTGAAGTCCCTGCCACGCTATGACATCGCGATCGACCTTCGCCGCCAACGCGACGCCCGCTTCCTGCTGGCACGCGTAAAGGCCGGCGTCAAGGTAGGGTATGAAACGACCGACACGGATATCGATGGAAGACTCGATGTCGCCATTCGCACGTATCCAGACATTCCGTCGCGGGCGTCGATACTGAACAAGACGTCGATTTCGAAGCAAATGATCAAAGTCGTCGATTCGATTCCCGACAACATCAACGACTACATTTCGCTTCCGGATCTGCGCCGAGGTATCCGTCCCAACTCAGGACATATCGCCATTTTCCCGAAGGCCGGTAACGACGCGCGAGAATGGGGTGCACCGAACTACGAGTCGCTGGTTCGGCAGCTCCTCACTCACCCGCTCGTCAAGCGCATCAATCTATACTTCGCCAATGCGGCCGAAGCAGATGAATTCGGCTTTCCTGTCGATGACCGGGTCGCAATCCATCTTGGTTTGAATTTCGATGCCCTCACTGCCTCTCTGTCCGAAAACGCAGTATGCGTCGCCAATAATTCCGGTGGCGCGCATCTCGCATCCTATCTCGGCCTTGTCGTAATCGGCATCTATTCCGGGCACGAGCTGAGCGCCGAATGGGCGCCACAATTTCACCAAAGCTTCGTGATACATCGAGAGGCGCAATGCGCACCCTGTCACGGCGCCAAACGATCCGACTGCGAATATTCGTTGTTCTGCCTTAACGACATTCAGGTCAGCGACGTCGGCAATCAGGTCGTCGAAGCACTCGAAAACTTCGGTACACTTACCTCGCCCAATGAGCTGCGAATCTTGCCAGTCGCGATTCAGCGCAGCAGCGTAGCAATCGTCGACGAACTGGTCGCGTCTCTTGCCACGCTAATTCCGACCGGTGGAGATATCGATCTCGCGAATGTCGCGACATACATCGCGCACAACCATCCCGACTATGCGCCGCCGCCAAGCGTCGACTTCGTCTATCCGAACAAGCCGGTCGATCATCACTCGATTCTGGTTGACTGGCACGGATTCAGCGACGCAGAGGCGTTGTTCCGCTGGTCCAACGGACGACACTCCAGCCTGACCTTCGAATGTGCCGAAACGATGCCGGAATTCGGTGTGCTCACGCTTCTGTTCGATACACTTGGCGCACAGCGTGTAAAGCTCGGATTGAACGGCGTACCGGTTTTCGAAGGGGTTCAGGAGGGCGCACATCTTGAACTGCGCCTGCAGGTCGGCAATCTGCGCGTAGGAAAAAATCAGCTTTCAATCGCACTTCCCGACGCCAAGCAACCCGGAAACGGAGACCAACGCTACCTGGCTCTTGCCGTGCGCGGCTTTTGCGTCGAAACGACCAATGACGTGACGGCAACCGTGTAAATTCCGCGCACCATCAGGCGCGCTGGCACCGGCCACATGATGTCGACATGCGTGTACAGGTCGACGATCAAACAAGTCATCCAACGAAATCTCAACTAGACGCAACCATGAATAGCGCAATCATCACGGGAATTACCGGGCAAGACGGGGCATATCTTGCCGAGTTCCTGCTTGAACAGGGATATCAGGTATATGGCACCTATCGCCGTACGAGCTCGGTTAATTTCTGGCGAATCGACGAGTTGGGTATCACGAACCATCCCAATCTGCACCTCGTCGAATACGATCTCACCGATTTGAGTGCGTCGATCCGCCTGCTCCAATCATCGCAGGCAATCGAGGTGTACAACCTCGCCGCTCAAAGCTTCGTCGGCGTATCGTTCGATCAGCCGGTAACCACTGCGGAAATTACGGGCATCGGGCCGCTGAATCTGCTGGAAGCGATCCGTATCGTGAATCCCGCGATCCGCTTCTATCAGGCGAGCACCTCCGAAATGTTCGGCAAAGTACAAGCCATTCCGCAAGTGGAATCAACGCCGTTCTATCCGCGCAGCCCGTACGGCGTAGCCAAGCTCTACGCACACTGGATTACCGTAAACTATCGCGAAAGCTACGGCATCTTCGGTTGCAGCGGCATTCTCTTCAATCACGAATCGCCGCTGCGCGGTCGCGAATTCGTCACGCGCAAAATCACCGACACAATCGCGAAGATCATGCTCGGCAAGCAGGACGTGCTCGAACTCGGTAACCTCGACGCGAAACGTGACTGGGGTTACGCAAAGGAGTATGTGCGTGGCATGTGGAAAATGCTGCAAGTCGACAAGCCCGACACTTATGTGCTGGCCACGAATCGTACCGAAACAGTTCGTGACTTCGTCACGATGGCCGGTAAAGCAGCCGGCTTCGATCTCAAGTGGGACGGTAAGGACGAAAAGGAAATCGGCATTGATCGCGAGAGCGGCAAAACCCTCGTACGGATCAACCCCAAATTCTACCGCCCGGCCGAAGTCGATTTGCTGATCGGCGATCCGCAAAAGGCAAACGATCAGCTCGGCTGGAAACCGGAGACTTCGCTGGAACAGCTGTGCCAGATGATGGTCGAGGCCGACATTCGCCGTAACGAGTCTGGTTTTTCGTTCTGACGCGATGATGGGGCAAATGTTGCAGGAGACCAAGGCATTCCCGGGGCGAGTCATTTTCGACCATCTGCCCAAGACCGCGGGCCAGGCAATCAACACCTGGCTCGCCCGATCGCTCGGCAGCGGTTGCGTGACGACCAATCTCGTCGGCGAGCATGCCGCCCTCGTCCGACAATACGGCGGTCAATATTCCATCATCTCTGCTCACGTGATTTTCCGCCACGGAGAGCAACTCGATCCACGTTATCAGTACATCACGTTGCTTCGTGAGCCCCTTGATCGCGCGATCTCGTGGATCTATTTTCTGATCAACAACGTTCCCGAAGATGCAGAGACACGCCCCCTGATCGAAGGCGCACGCAAATTCCTCGAATCGGAAGGCGACGAAGCAACACCGGAATTCTTCGATTCCGTACGTTCTCCCTATGTAGAACATTTCTCCAGGGTGGCAGGCCACCCATCGGACGACGATCAGACCAAACTTGCATGTGCGCTTGCAGCGATCGGTCGCTACGAAGTCGTCGGCATGTATGAGCACATGTCGGAGTTCATGCGTGATGTCGCACGATTGGTCGGCATCGAACCGCTTGAGCGACTTGGTAAAGTCAACGTCACGAGCGAGCGCCCCAAGGCAACCGAGATCAGTCCGACGCTGCGCGATCGCCTGGTCGACCTCAATCGTCTGGATCTTGAGTTCTACGCCCGGGTATCCGAATTTCGCCGCCAGCGGACGGAGCATGAATCGGACGTGCCCGCACAGCCGGTTCCGGGCTGGCGAAAGTTCGACGAGCCCATACCTCGAGTGCTTAATACCCCGGACGTCAATGTAGCGTTTATCTCGCTACAAAATGGTACACGGGTTCGTCATGGCGTGGCGATGACCTTCAATATCGAGTTCCTGCTTTCACGCTCGATCGAAGATCTCGAGATCACCCTCTCGCTAACCGACGAGCATGGCCGCTGCGCGTTCAGTATCAACAGCACGCAGATCGGTACTCCCCTGTTGAATGCCGAAGCGGGCTCATATCGGTTGAGCTTCAAGGTCGCGGCCATTTTGCCGGAAGGAAACTATTTCGCAGGGTTCTCGTTTACCGAGAGATTGCCGGGGCACTTAAACGAACTGTTCTGGCAGGACCGTGCGTGCGAATTCAGGGTCTATCGGGACGTACCGATTCCGCACATGGGCTACATGTACCTGCCCTCCGAACTGTCGATCAGTCGAGTCGGGACTGTTCAGAACGATATCGTCGTCCAGCATCCCCATGGTTCGATCAGCACCGATATCGCAACGCTCGAAATCGCCAGTCGAAAGCGTGCCTGCATTCCTGTGCAGATCTCGAACGAAAGCGACTCAGTGTGGATCGGCGACAAATTCCGTCCAGTCAAGATTGCGTATCACTGGCGGTGCCACAGCGGGGAAATGATCGTCTTCGACGGCTCACGCTCCTCACTGCCCGATAGAGGCATTCCTCCTCATGCCCGGACATCAGCGGACGCCTGGATCGAAGCTCCGGAATTGCCGGGTCGATACATTCTGGAACTCACCATGCTCCAAGAGGGTATCTGCTGGTTCGAGGAACGGGGATTCCGAACCGCGTACGTCGAAGTCACCGTCACTCCTGCGGAATAACATGGCACGCAAAGTACTCGTCACCGGTATCACCGGCTTCACGGGCCGATATGTGGCAGCCGAGTTGGAAAAGGCCGGCCATGTCGTATGCGGCACGTCTCACGGGGCACACGACGCGAGTTCATGGCCAACGTTCGCATGCGATCTGCTGGACCGCGAACAAACCATCGAGGTGATCGCGCGCGAACGCCCGGATGTCGTCGTCCATCTCGCCGCGATCGCGTTCGTTGCACACGGCGACGCCGACGGCATGTATCGAACCAACGTAGTCGGCACGCGCAATCTTCTCGATGCATTGGTTCAATCTACACACGTTCCGTCGTCCGTCCTTCTCGCGAGCAGTGCAAACATCTACGGTAACGCTGCATGCGAGACGGTGGACGAGACGGTTCCACCGCACCCCGCCAACGACTATGCCGTGAGCAAGCTGGCAATGGAGTACATGGCCGCGCTCTGGATGGATAAGCTCCCCATCACGATCGTGCGTCCATTCAACTACACAGGAGTCGGCCAGTCCGCGGCGTTCCTGCTTCCCAAGATCGTCGATCATTTCAGGCGGCGAGCGCCGGTCATTGAATTGGGCAACATCAACGTTGTGCGGGATTTCTCCGACGTACGCATGGTAGCCAGCGCCTACCGAAAGCTCGTCGAACATGAAATACGCGGCCAGGTCGTCAACGTGTGCTCTGGAGTCGGACACTCTCTTGAAGACGTCCTCGATACGATGCGAGCGCTTACCGGGCACGCCCCGGAAATCCGGATCAACCCGGCGTTTGTTCGATCCAACGAGGTTCATCGCCTGGTCGGCAGCAAAACGCGCCTCGATACACTCGTCGGCCCGTTGAATTCGATTCCGCTGAAAAATACGCTGAGCTGGATGTTGGAGCACGACGAATGAACGTCGTCCTTGCAGTCGACGCCATCCGTCCCCCACTGACCGGTATCGGCCGTTATGCGTGGGAACTGGCAACCCATTATCACCGCTCCCCGGAGCTGGAAAGCGTCCGCTTTCTGTATGGCGATCGCTGGGTTGCAAACCCCACGAATCTTCTCGCGGGGACGGCTGGTCAACCGCGTCGCAGGCGCTTCTTCAGGCATCTGGCGAGGGCATGGCACACGTGGTCCGTCAAGCAACGTACGTCACGTAGCCTATTTCATTCGCCAAACTATTTTTTGCCCTTATTCATCGAGCAAGGCGTGGTCACCGTGCATGACCTGTCCGTTTTCAAGTATCCGGAAACTCACCCAGCCGCACGCATCCGTCAATTCGAATCGCAATTCGCCTCGACACTCGCCCGAGCGAGCCATCTGATCACGGATTCCGTCGCGACCAGGAAAGAAATCGTCGAATATTTCGGATGGCCAGAACAGGCGATTTCGACTGTCGGCCTGGGGGTAGCGCCCGAATTTCATCCACGTACCACCGAAGAACTTCTCATTGCGCTGCAGCCGCTGAGTTTGGCGCCGGGTACTTACACGCTGTGCGTCTCGACACTTGAGCCACGCAAACGTATCGATCGCCTGTTGACCGCTTATCGCGATATTCCCGCCGATCTTCGCGCCCGCTATCCGCTGGTACTCGCAGGCAGCGACGGATGGCTCAACGAATCACTGAAAGCGGCAATCGCCACGGGAGAACATGAAGGTTGGCTGCGCTACCTCGGATTCGTGCCCGAAACAATACTGCCGGTGCTATACGCCGGCGCACGAGCGTTTGTCTTTCCGTCGGTGTACGAAGGCTACGGGCTGCCGTTGCTGGAAGCGCTTGCCAGCGGTATCCCTTCCCTTTGCTCAAATCAGTCGTCGCTTCCTGAGGTCGCTGACGGTGCAGCCTATCTCGTCGAACCCGATCATCACGAAGCCCTGCGCAATGGAATCGAACGCATCCTGACCGATGACACGTGGCGCATCAACGCTCGATCACGCGGCCTGGAAATTTCATCTCGACGCAGTTGGTCCGATTGCGCAAAGCGCACTATTGACGTCTATCGTCATGTCGAGTCTCGCTGAATCGCTACACACCGAAAGACCTCCAGCGGATACTGGAGTATTCGCTCAAGCCGTGTCGATCAGAACAGTTACTTGCATTCCCGATGTTGATGCTGAGTAGCGATTGTTCAAAGATTGGCGACGAAATACATGCGTCACCATCGTTCGGTAAATTGCCGAACATCAGACTGCTGCCATGCAGCGGGCAGCGGTCCCGTTGACTCGATCGTAGTCGGCAACGAACGTGACCGTTCTCCATGGAGCAGCCCCCTGAAACACCGGACACAGTCTCCCACTTAAAATTACGGGTAGGCATAAGGCTGTGTTTTTGACTAACACCAGGCAGGAAGCGATGGAAGTGTTGACAGGCCCGGAGCGTCGGCGGCGCTGGACGGCGGAGCAGAAACTGGCGATGGTTCGAGAGAGTTTTGAACCGGGAAAATCAGTTTCGTTGGTCGCGCGGCAGCATGGCGTGAATCCGAACCAGCTGTTCCATTGGCGCAAGCTGTACCAGGACGGAAGCCTGTCGGCGGTCAAAGCGGGTGAGGAAGTGGTTCCGGCATCGGAACTCGCCGATGCGCTCAAGCAGATTCGTGAGCTGCAACGCATGCTCGGCAAGAAAACTATGGAGAACGAGATTCTCCGCGAGGCAGTTGAATATGGCCGAGCAAAAAAATGGATAGCGCACGCGCCCTTGCTGCCGGAGGACGGCCAGTGAAACTGGTTTGTGAAGTTCTCGGCGTGTCGCGCTCGAACGTATCGGCGCAGCTTGCTCGCCCAGCTGACTGGCAGGATGGCCGGAAGTCCAGGCAAACCGATGATGCTCCCGTGGTTGAGGAAATCCGCCGGGTCGTCGTTAATTTGCCGAGCTACGGCTATCGCCGGGTGTGGGGCATGCTGCGCGGCGAGCGTGAGGCCATGGGGCTGGTGCCGTTCAATGCGAAGCGTATCTATCGCGTCATGAGCATGCATGGACTGCTGATGCAGCGCCGCCCCGCACCTCCACGTCCTCAGCGACGGCATGACGGCAAGGTGGCTGTGGCGCGCAGCAACCAGCGCTGGTGTTCGGATGGTTTCGAGTTCCGGTGCGACAACGGCGAGCCGCTGCGCGTGACGTTCGCGCTGGACTGCTGCGATCGCGAGGCGATGAGCTGGGCGGCCACGACGGCAGGTCACAGCGGCGACATCGTGCGCGATGTGATGCTTGCGGCGGTGGAAAACCGCTTCGGCAATACGTTGCATACGCCATCCGAAATTGAATGGTTGAGTGACAACGGTTCGGGTTACACGGCCGATGAAACACGTCGGTTCGCGACGGGCATTGGTTTGAAACCGTTGACCACACCCGTGTGCAGCCCGCAAAGTAACGGAATGGCCGAGAGCTTCGTGAAAACGATGAAGCGCGATTACGTTGCCTTCATGCCGAAGCCGGACGCGGCAACCGCTGCTCGTAATCTCGCCATCGCGTTCGAGCACTACAACGAGAAGCATCCCCATAGCGCGTTGAAATATCGCTCGCCAAGAGCGTTCCGTCGCGCAATGGATTCAGCAACCTTAGTGTGACGCTGTGTCCGGGATTACAGGGTCAACTCCA
>NZ_CADFEO010000027.1:0-115932 GCF_902833075.1 Burkholderia sp. BCC0405 | reverse complement strand
TGCTCCGATCGCGATGGAAGAAGGTCTGCGCTTCGCAATCCGCGAAGGCGGCCGTACGGTCGGCGCCGGCGTCGTCGCCAAGATCATCGAGTAATTTCGACGATCCACGGATCCCGACGGGATCCGTGATTCCGCGGTATGCAGTCCGTACCGTCTAAACCGGGTGTCCAGCTTGCGCTGGCGCCCGGTTTTGTTTTTCCGTGGCGAGAAAGCGAGGGGTGAGAAACTCGCACCATCGCTCCAGAATTTCGTGTAGAATCGCGGGCTTAGCAGTGGAAGTACCGTCCGGAACCTGATGTCTCGCTCCCCGCAGGCGTCATGTTTCACGTTCTTTTAGTGTCCGGCGATGCAACATCGCCTCGCTCTTTCCAAGGAATCGTCATGCAGCAACAGAAAATCCGCATTCGCCTGAAGGCATTCGACTATCGTCTGATCGATCAATCGGCTGCCGAAATCGTCGATACCGCGAAGCGGACTGGCGCAATCGTCCGTGGCCCGGTGCCGCTGCCGACGCGCATCCAGCGTTTTGACATCCTGCGTTCGCCGCACGTCAACAAGACGTCGCGCGATCAGCTCGAAATCCGTACCCACCAGCGCCTGATGGACATCGTCGATCCGACCGACAAGACGGTTGACGCGCTGATGAAGCTCGATCTGCCGGCTGGCGTCGACGTGGAAATCAAGCTGCAGTAAGGCTTCCAGCGCCGACCGGCTTGCCTGGCGGCGCTAAGTCTTTGATTGCTTGCAGAAAACGCAGGGTCGGGCTATAATGCTTGGCTTTTCGCGTATTCGCGTAAAAAAGTTGGGCCTTGCGTGCCCGGCATTTTGTAAATCAGCCCCGACCAATCGCAGTCGGGAATGGAGAAAATGATGAGCCTTGGACTCGTAGGTCGCAAGGTTGGCATGACCCGTATCTTCACGGCGGAAGGGGATTCGATTCCCGTCACCGTGCTGGACGTGTCGGACAACCGCGTGACGCAGATCAAGACTGTTGAAACCGACGGCTACACGGCCGTGCAGGTTGCATTCGGCTCCCGTCGTGCCTCGCGCGTGACGAAGCCGCTGGCAGGTCATCTCGCCAAAGCCGGTGTCGAAGCCGGTGAAATCCTCAAGGAATTCCGCATTGACGCGGCCAAGGCAGCCGAGCTGTCGAATGGTGCCGTGGTCGGTGCTGATCTTTTCGAAGTGGGCCAGAAGGTCGACGTGCAAGGCGTGTCGATCGGTAAGGGCTACGCCGGTACGATCAAGCGTTACAACTTCTCCTCCGGCCGTGCCACGCACGGTAACTCGCGCTCGCACAACGTGCCGGGCTCGATCGGTATGGCGCAGGATCCGGGTCGCGTTTTCCCGGGTAAACGCATGACGGGTCACATGGGTGACGTGACGGTGACGGTGCAGAACCTCGAAATCGCTCGTATCGACGCAGAGCGCAAGCTGCTGCTCGTGAAGGGTGCGATTCCGGGCGCGAAGGGCGGCAAGGTCTTCGTGACGCCGGCCGTCAAGACCAAGGGGGCGAAATAATGGAACTCAAGCTCCTGAACGAAAATGGTCAGGAAGGTGCAGTGGTCAACGCATCGGACGTCGTGTTCGGTCGTGACTACAACGAAGCGCTGATCCACCAGGTCGTCGTCGCTTACCAGGCGAATGCTCGCCAGGGTAACCGCGCACAGAAGGACCGTGAGCAAGTCAAGCACACGACCAAGAAGCCGTGGCGCCAGAAGGGTACGGGCCGCGCTCGTGCCGGTATGTCGTCGAGCCCGCTGTGGCGTGGCGGTGGTCGTATCTTCCCGAATTCGCCGGAAGAAAACTTCTCGCACAAGGTCAACAAGAAGATGCATCGCGCAGGTCTCTGCTCGATCTTCTCGCAGCTGGCCCGTGAAGGCCGTCTGTCGGTCGTTGAGGACATCATCCTCGAAGCGCCGAAGACCAAGCTGCTGGCCGACAAATTCAAGACCATGGGTCTCGACTCCGTGCTGATCATCACCGACACGGTTGACGAAAACCTGTACCTGGCATCGCGCAACCTGCCGCACGTGGCAATTGTCGAGCCGCGCTACGCTGACCCGCTCTCGCTGATCTACTTCAAGAAAGTGCTGGTCACGAAGGCTGCGGTCGCCCAGATCGAGGAGTTGCTGTCATGAGCGAGATTCGCAAGAACGATCATCGTTTGATGCAGGTCCTGCTCGCACCGGTGATCTCGGAAAAGGCGACGCTGGTTGCCGACAAGAACGAGCAAGTCGTGTTCGAAGTCGCACCGGATGCCACGAAGCAGGAAGTGAAGGCGGCTGTCGAGCTGCTGTTCAAGGTCGAAGTTGATTCCGTCAACGTGCTGGTTCAGAAGGGCAAGCAAAAGCGCTTTGGCCGTTCGATGGGCCGCCGCAAGGACGTGAAGAAGGCGTACGTTTGCCTGAAGCCCGGCCAGGAAATCAACTTTGAAGCGGAGGCCAAGTAATCATGGCAATCGTGAAAGTTAAGCCGACATCGCCGGGTCGCCGCGCGATGGTCAAGGTGGTCAACAAGAACCTGCACCAGGGCAAGCCGTTCGCGGCGCTGCTCGACTCGCAGAGCTCGACCGCCGGCCGTAACAACAACGGCCGTATCACCACGCGTCATAAGGGTGGTGGTCACAAGCAGCACTACCGTATCGTCGATTTCCGTCGCACGAAGGATGGCATTCCGGCAAAGGTCGAGCGTCTCGAGTACGACCCGAACCGTAGCGCGAACATCGCGCTGGTGCTCTACGCAGACGGCGAACGTCGCTACATCATCGCCCCGAAGGGCCTGACCGTCGGCCAACAGCTGATGTCGGGTTCGGAAGCGCCGATCCGTGCAGGCAACACGCTGCCGATCCGCAACATTCCGGTCGGTACGACGATCCACTGCATCGAGATGCTGCCGGGCAAGGGCGCGCAAATGGCGCGTTCGGCTGGTACGTCGGCCATGCTGCTCGCACGTGAAGGCGTCTACGCGCAGGTTCGTCTGCGTTCGGGCGAAATCCGCCGCGTACACATCGAGTGCCGTGCAACGATCGGTGAAGTCGGCAACGAAGAGCATAGCCTGCGCCAGATCGGCAAGGCTGGCGCGAACCGCTGGCGCGGTATCCGCCCGACGGTGCGTGGCGTTGCGATGAACCCGGTCGATCACCCGCACGGTGGTGGTGAGGGCAAGACGGCTGCAGGTCGCGATCCGGTTAGCCCGTGGGGTACTCCGGCTAAGGGTTATCGCACCCGTAGCAACAAGCGCACGACGACGATGATCGTCCAGCGCCGTCACAAGCGTTAAGGAGTAGGCAATGGCACGTTCTGTTAAAAAAGGTCCGTTCTGCGACGCCCATTTGCTGAAGAAAGTTGAGGCGGCTGCAGCTTCGCGCGACAAAAAGCCGATCAAGACCTGGTCGCGTCGCTCGACGATTCTGCCGGATTTCATCGGCCTGACGATCGCTGTTCACAACGGCCGTCAACACGTTCCGGTGTACATCTCGGAAAACATGGTCGGCCACAAGCTTGGCGAGTTCGCACTGACCCGTACGTTCAAGGGTCACGCAGCCGACAAGAAGGCCAAGAAATAAGGGGCAATCAAGATGGAAGTGAAAGCAATTCATCGCGGTGCCCGCATCTCGGCGCAAAAAACGCGCCTTGTGGCTGACCAGATCCGCGGTTTGCCGGTCGACAAGGCGCTGAACGTTCTGACGTTCTCGCCGAAGAAGGCGGCTGGCATCGTGAAGAAGGTTGTGCTGTCGGCAATCGCGAATGCGGAGCACAACGAAGGCGCCGATATCGACGAGCTCAAGATCAAGAGCATCTACGTCGACAAGGCTGCATCGCTCAAGCGTTTCACCGCGCGCGCCAAGGGCCGCGGTAACCGCATCGAGAAGCAATCCTGTCACATCACTGTGACGGTCGGGAATTAAGGAGCCATACGATGGGACAGAAAATTCATCCGACTGGCTTCCGCCTGGCTGTCAGCCGCAATTGGGCTTCGCGTTGGTACGCGAACAACAACAATTTCGCGGCGATGCTGCAGGAAGACATCGGTGTTCGTGAATACCTGAAGAAGAAGCTGAAGAACGCTTCGGTCGGTCGGGTCGTCATCGAGCGTCCGGCGAAGAACGCGCGCATTACGATTTACAGCTCGCGTCCGGGCGTGGTCATCGGCAAGAAGGGCGAGGATATCGAGCAGCTGAAGACGGAACTGCAACGCCGCATGGGCGTTCCGGTTCACGTCAACATCGAAGAAATCCGCAAGCCGGAAACCGATGCTCAGCTGATCGCTGACTCGATCACGCAACAGCTCGAGCGCCGGATCATGTTCCGTCGCGCGATGAAGCGTGCGATGCAGAACGCGATGCGTCTGGGTGCCCAGGGCATCAAGATCATGAGCGCGGGCCGTCTGAACGGTATCGAAATCGCTCGTACGGAGTGGTATCGCGAAGGTCGCGTGCCGCTTCACACGCTGCGTGCCGATATCGACTACGCGACTTCGGAAGCGAAGACGACTTACGGGATCATCGGCGTCAAGGTGTGGGTCTACAAGGGCGATACGCTCGGCCGCAACGACGCACCGGTGGTGGAAGAAGTAGCCGAAGACAAGCGTCCGCGTCGCAATGCGCGTCCGGGCGACCGTCGTCCGCGCCGTGACGGCGAAGGCGGCGCTCCGGGTGCTCGTCGTGGCGCACCGCGCCGTGGCGCCGGCAAGCCCGAAGACGGCAAGACTGGAGAATAACGATGCTGCAACCGAAACGCAGAAAGTATCGTAAAGAGCAGAAGGGTCGTAACACTGGCAAGGCGACGCGCGGCAACGCAGTGTCGTTCGGTGAATTCGGCCTGAAGGCGATCGGTCGCGGTCGTTTGACCGCACGCCAGATTGAAGCGGCGCGTCGTGCAATGACGCGTCACATCAAGCGTGGCGGCCGCATCTGGATCCGGATCTTCCCGGACAAGCCGATTTCGCAGAAGCCGGCCGAAGTGCGTATGGGTAACGGTAAGGGTAACCCGGAGTACTACGTCGCCGAGATCCAGCCGGGCAAGATGCTCTATGAAATGGACGGCGTAACCGAAGAACTGGCACGCGAAGCGTTCCGTCTGGCTGCAGCCAAGCTGCCGCTGAAGACGGCGTTCATCGTGCGCCAGCTCGGCGCCTAAGGAGAAAATATGAAGGCTTCCGAACTTCTCCAGAAAGACCAGGCCGCGCTCAACAAGGAGCTGGCGGACCTGCTGAAGGCGCAATTCGGCCTGCGCATGCAACTCGCGACCCAGCAGCTCACGAACACGAGCCAGCTGAAGAAGGTTCGTCGCGACATCGCACGTGTGCGGACCGTCATGACTCAGAAGGCGAACCAGAAATGAACGATAGCGTGAAAACCTCGCTGAAGCGGACGCTGGTCGGTCGGGTCGTCAGCAACAAGATGGACAAGACCGTCACCGTGCTGATCGAGCACCGCGTCAAGCACC
Organism: Burkholderia sp. BCC0405; assembly: GCF_902833075.1. Lineage (NCBI taxonomy): Bacteria > Pseudomonadati > Pseudomonadota > Betaproteobacteria > Burkholderiales > Burkholderiaceae > Burkholderia > Burkholderia sp. BCC0405. The sequence continues at coordinate 110,482 of NZ_CADFEO010000027.1, read as the reverse complement.
CGATCTACGGCAAGTATGTCGTGCGTTCGAAGAAGTACCACGCGCACGATGAAGCGAACACCTACAACGAAGGCGATCTCGTCGAAATCCAGGAAACGCGTCCTGTTTCGAAGACGAAGGCCTGGACGGTTTCGCGCCTCGTCGAAGCAGCTCGCGTCATCTAAGCGGGCAGAGCAGTAGGCAGTAACAAGCACTTCTCCGCGAAGTGCTTGAAATCGCAAAGTATTTGCTTGCGTGACCAGGATTATTTGTTATAATCCTGGTCTTCCCTCTTTATGGGAGCCCCGTCGCGGGCGAAGTTGGTGGGGGAAGCGGACTGGCGCCTGCCTGTCCGAAAGATTCACCGAATTGCGATGGCGGGTTTCGTTTGCCGTCGCTGCTGTTCCAACCCAAGCAGCCGATTGGCTGACGGGACCAAGACTGACCGAATGCATCATGGTGGTGCATCCGGATTAAGTTGGGAAAGACAAACCATGATCCAGACCGAATCTCGGCTCGAAGTAGCCGACAACACGGGTGCACGTGAAGTCCTGTGCATCAAGGTGCTCGGCGGCTCGAAGCGTCGTTATGCCGGCATTGGCGACATCATCAAGGTGAGCGTCAAAGAGGCAACGCCGCGCGGGCGCGTGAAGAAAGGCGAAATTTACAACGCCGTGGTGGTCCGCACCGCCAAGGGCGTGCGCCGTCAAGACGGCTCGCTGATCAAGTTCGACGGCAACGCCGCTGTGCTTTTGAATAACAAGCTCGAGCCGATCGGCACCCGTATCTTCGGGCCGGTCACGCGTGAGCTGCGTAGCGAACGATTCATGAAGATCGTTTCGCTGGCGCCGGAAGTGCTGTAAGGAGTCGCGATGAACAAGATTCGCAAAGGTGACGAGGTCATCGTCGTCACTGGCAAGGACAAGGGCAAGCGCGGCGTCGTGCTGGCTGTCGGTGCAGAGCATGTGACGGTTGAAGGTATCAACCTCGTCAAGAAGCATGTGAAGCCGAACCCGATGAAGGGTACGACGGGTGGCGTGGAAGCGAAGACGATGCCCCTGCATATTTCGAACGTCGCACTGGTCGACGCGAATGGCAAGGCGTCGCGTGTTGGCATCAAGGTCGAGGAAGGCAAGAAGGTTCGCTTCCTGAAGACGACCGGTGCCGTACTGAGCGCCTGACGCAGCGGAGTAAAAAATGGCTCGTTTTCAAGAGTTTTACAAAGAAAAGGTTGTGCCCGGCCTGATCGAGAAGTTCGGTTACAAGTCGGTCATGGAAGTGCCGCGCATCACCAAGATCACGCTGAACATGGGTCTTGGCGAAGCGATCGCTGACAAGAAGATCATCGAGAACGCCGTTGGCGACCTCACGAAGATCGCTGGTCAGAAGCCGGTCGTGACGAAGGCGCGCAAGGCAATCGCAGGCTTCAAGATCCGCCAGGGTTACCCGATCGGCGCGATGGTGACGCTGCGTGGCCGTGCAATGTACGAATTCCTCGACCGTTTCGTGACGGTTGCCCTGCCCCGCGTGCGTGACTTCCGCGGCGTGTCGGGTCGTGCTTTCGATGGCCGTGGCAACTACAACATCGGTGTGAAAGAGCAGATCATTTTCCCCGAAATCGACTACGACAAGATCGACGCACTGCGTGGGCTGAACATCAGCATCACGACGACTGCGAAGACCGACGACGAAGCAAAGGCTCTGCTCGCCAGCTTCAAGTTCCCGTTCAGAAACTGAGGTTACCGTGGCTAAACTGGCACTGATCGAACGTGAAAAGAAGCGCGCCCGCCTGGTCGCGAAGTTCGCAGCAAAGCGCGATGCGCTGAAGGCGATCGTCGAAGACCAAAGCAAGTCGGAAGAAGAGCGCTACGAAGCACGCCTTGAGCTGCAGCAACTGCCCCGCAACGCAAACCCGACCCGCCAGCGTAACCGCTGCGCGATCACGGGCCGTCCGCGTGGCACGTTCCGTAAATTCGGCCTCGCGCGTAACAAGATTCGTGAAATCGCATTCCGTGGCGAGATTCCTGGCCTGACCAAGGCGAGCTGGTAATAGGAGAAACGTAAATGAGCATGAGTGATCCTATCGCCGATATGCTGACTCGCATCCGCAACGCGCAGATGGTCGAGAAGGTATCGGTTGCGATGCCCTCGTCGAAGGTCAAGGTTGCAATCGCGCAAGTCCTGAAGGACGAAGGCTACATCGACGATTTCGCTGTCAAGGCGGAAGGTGCGAAGTCCGAACTGAATATCGCGCTGAAGTACTACGCGGGCCGCCCGGTCATCGAACGCCTCGAGCGCGTGTCGAAGCCTGGTCTGCGCGTGTACCGTGGCCGTAACGACATTCCGCAGGTCATGAACGGCCTCGGTGTGGCAATCGTGTCGACGCCGAAGGGCGTGATGACCGACCGCAAGGCGCGCGCTACCGGCGTCGGCGGCGAAGTCATCTGCTACGTCGCTTAAAGCCGAGGAGAGAGAAACATGTCTCGAGTAGGTAAGAGCCCGATCGCGCTGCAAGGCGCGGAAGTCAAGCTGGCCGACGGTGCAATCACCGTCAAGGGCCCGCTGGGCACCATCACGCAAGCGATCAATCCGCTCGTGAACGTGGCGAACAACGACGGCACGCTGAATCTGTCGCCGGTCGACGAAAGCCGCGAAGCAAATGCACTGTCGGGCACGATGCGCGCGATCATCGCGAATGCCGTGCACGGCGTGACCAAGGGTTTCGAGCGCAAGCTGACGCTGGTTGGCGTCGGTTACCGTGCGCAAGCGCAAGGCGACAAGCTGAACCTGTCGCTGGGTTTCTCGCACCCGGTGGTGCACCAGATGCCGGAAGGCGTCAAGGCCGAAACCCCGACGCAAACCGAAATCGTGATCAAGGGGATCAACAAGCAACAAGTCGGTCAAGTAGCTGCGGAAGTGCGCGGTTACCGTCCGCCGGAGCCCTACAAGGGCAAGGGCGTGCGTTATTCCGACGAGGTTGTGATCCTCAAAGAAACGAAGAAGAAGTAAGGGTGCGCAATCATGGATAAGACTCAATCTCGCCTGCGCCGCGCTCGCCAGACGCGTATCAAGATCGCTGAGCTGCAGGTCGCGCGTCTCGCCGTGCATCGCACGAACACGCACATCTACGCTCAAGTGTTCTCGCCGTGCGGCACCAAGGTGCTCGCCAGCGCGTCGACGCTCGAGGCAGAAGTGCGTGCCGAGCTCGCCGACAAGTCGGGCAAGGGTGGCAACGTTAACGCCGCGACGCTGATCGGCAAGCGTATTGCCGAGAAGGCCAAGGCCGCCGGCATCGAATCCGTCGCCTTCGACCGCTCGGGCTTCCGCTACCACGGCCGCGTGAAAGCGCTGGCTGAGGCAGCTCGCGAAGCTGGGCTCAAGTTCTAAGGAAGGAATTCGTCATGGCAAAGATGCAAGCGAAAGTTCAGGCTGACGAGCGCGACGACGGCCTTCGTGAAAAGATGATTTCGGTCAACCGCGTGACCAAGGTCGTGAAGGGTGGCCGTATTCTCGGCTTCGCCGCACTGACCGTGGTTGGCGACGGCGATGGCCGCATCGGTATGGGCAAGGGCAAGGCGAAGGAAGTGCCGGTCGCTGTCCAGAAGGCAATGGAACAAGCTCGCCGCAACATGTTCAAGGTGCCGCTCAAGAACGGCACGCTGCAGCACGAAGTGCACGGCAAGCACGGCGCGTCCGCCGTCCTCCTCGCTCCGGCGAAGGCAGGTACGGGCGTGATCGCCGGCGGCCCGATGCGCGCAGTGTTCGACGTGATGGGCGTTCAGAACGTTGTGGCGAAGAGCCACGGTTCGACGAACCCGTACAACCTCGTTCGCGCCACGCTGGACGGCCTGCGCAAGCAGTCCACCCCGGCAGACATCGCGGCGAAGCGCGGCAAGTCCGTCGAAGAAATTTTGGGCTAAGCCCGGGTGGTCACCATGTCTGAAAAAACTGTCAAGGTTCAGCTCGTTAAGAGCCTGATCGGGACCCGCGAATCGCACCGCGCGACCGTGCGTGGCCTGGGCCTGCGCCGACTCAACTCGGTCAGCGAGCTTCAGGACACGCCGGCGGTCCGCGGCATGATCAACAAGGTCTCGTACCTCGTTAAGGTCATCGCGTAAGCGGCCCTACGGATCAAGGAGTTGATATGGAATTGAATAACCTGAAGCCGGCAGCTGGCGCCAAGCACGCCAAGCGTCGCGTCGGCCGTGGCATCGGTTCGGGCCTCGGCAAGACGGCTGGCCGTGGTCACAAGGGTCAGAAATCGCGTTCGGGCGGCTTCCACAAAGTCGGTTTCGAAGGCGGTCAGATGCCGCTGCAACGTCGTCTGCCGAAGCGCGGCTTCACGTCGCTGACGAAGGAATTCGTCGGTGAAGTGCGCCTGGGCGACCTCGAGAAGCTGCCGGTCGACGAGATCGATCTGCTCGCACTGAAGCAAGCCGGCCTGGTCGGCGAGCTGACGAAGAGCGCAAAGATCATCGCGACGGGCGAACTGAAGCGCAAGATCGTCGTGAAGGGTCTCGGTGCCACCAAGGGTGCGCGCGCTGCGATCGAAGCGGCTGGCGGTTCGTTCGCCGAGTGACACGCGTAGCGCGTCGTCACTTGCATTCATCGGAGAAGGTACTTGGCTAACAGCCCGAGTCTTGCAAAACCCGGTCGAAGCACGGCGAAATTCGGCGATCTGCGCCGGCGAGCAATGTTCTTGCTCCTGGCGCTGATCGTCTATCGCATCGGCGCGCACATCCCCGTGCCGGGCATCGATCCGGATCAACTGGCTAAGCTGTTCCAGAGCCAGGCGGGCGGCATCCTGGGCATGTTCAACATGTTCTCGGGTGGCGCGCTTTCCCGCTTCACGATCTTTGCGCTGGGGATCATGCCGTACATCTCGGCGTCGATCATCATGCAGTTGCTGGCGATCGTATCGCCGCAGCTCGAGGCGCTGAAGAAGGAAGGGCAGGCAGGGCAACGGAAGATCACGCAGTACACGCGGTATTTCACCGTGGTGCTCGCGACCTTCCAGGCGTTCGGTATCGCGGCTGCGCTGGAAAACCAGCCGGGCCTCGTCACCGATCCCGGCATGCTGTTCCGTCTGACGACGGTCGTGACGCTGGTTACCGGCACGATGTTCCTGATGTGGCTCGGCGAGCAGATTACCGAGCGTGGTCTGGGCAACGGCATCTCGATCATCATCTTCGGCGGGATCGCAGCAGGGTTCCCGAATGCCGTCGGTGGGTTGTTCGAGCTGGTGCGTACGGGTTCGATGAGCATCATTTCGGCGATCATCATCGTCGTCCTGATTGCCGCGGTGACTTACCTGGTCGTGTTCATCGAACGCGGTCAGCGCAAGATCCTCGTGAACTACGCGAAGCGCCAGGTCGGCAACAAGATCTACGGTGGGCAGTCGTCGCATCTGCCGCTGAAGCTGAACATGTCGGGTGTGATTCCGCCGATCTTCGCATCGTCGATCATTCTGTTCCCGGCAACGATTCTCGGCTGGTTCAGTACCGGTCAGCCGACGGGAAGCTGGATTTCCAATACGTTGCATAACGTTGCGGAAGCGCTGAAGCCGGGCCAGCCGGTCTATGTGCTGCTGTACACGCTGGCGATCGTGTTTTTCTGCTTCTTCTACACCGCACTGGTGTTCAACAGCAGGGAGACCGCAGATAACCTGAAGAAGAGCGGCGCGTTCGTTCCGGGTATCCGTCCGGGCGATCAGACCGCGCGATATATCGACCGCATCCTCACGCGTCTGACGCTGGCCGGTGCGATCTACATCGTCTTCGTGTGTCTGCTGCCGGAGTTTCTGGTGCTGCGCTGGAACGTGCCGTTTTATTTTGGTGGAACGTCGCTGCTGATCATTGTCGTCGTCACGATGGACTTTATGGCGCAGGTGCAGTCGTACGTTATGTCGCAACAGTATGAGTCGCTGCTCAAGAAGGCCAACTTCAAGGGCGGCAACATCCCAACGCGTTAATAAGGACTATGGCCAAAGACGATGTAATCCAGATGCAAGGTGAGGTGATCGAAAACCTCCCGAATGCGACCTTCCGTGTGAAGCTGGAAAACGGCCATGTCGTGTTGGGGCATATCTCCGGAAAGATGCGGATGCACTACATCCGCATTCTCCCGGGCGACAAGGTGACGGTTGAATTGACGCCTTACGATCTGTCTCGTGCGCGGATCGTGTTCCGGGCGAAGTGATTTGAAAAAAGGGTATTATCATGAAAGTGATGGCATCGGTTAAGCGCATTTGCCGCAATTGCAAGATCATCAAGCGCAAAGGCGTCGTTCGCGTGATCTGCAGCTCGGATCCGCGCCACAAGCAGCGCCAAGGCTGACCGCGCGTTTGTTTGCGCTTTTTGTTTGAGGAAAAACAATGGCTCGTATCGCAGGGGTTAACATCCCGAATCACCAGCATACCGAGATTGGCCTGACGGCTATCTTCGGTATCGGCCGCACCCGTTCGCGCAGCATCTGCGTGGCAGCTGGCGTCGATTTTTCGAAGAAGGTCAAGGACTTGACCGACGCAGACTTGGAAAAGCTGCGTGAAGAAGTGGGCAAGTTTGTCGTCGAAGGCGATCTGCGCCGTGAAGTGACGATGAACATCAAGCGCCTGATGGACCTCGGTTGCTACCGTGGTGTTCGTCATCGCAAGGGCCTGCCGATGCGCGGTCAGCGTACGCGTACGAACGCACGTACTCGCAAGGGTCCGCGTCGTGCAGCGCAAGCGCTGAAGAAGTAAGCGGAACTGACAGTTACAGGAAAACGTAATGGCTAAGGCTTCGAACACCGCGGCGCAACGCGTTCGCAAGAAGGTTAAGAAGAACGTCGCTGAAGGCGTGGTTCACGTTCACGCGTCGTTCAACAATACGATCATCACGATCACCGATCGCCAAGGCAACGCTCTGGCATGGGCGACGTCGGGCGGTCAGGGCTTCAAGGGCTCGCGCAAATCGACGCCGTTCGCTGCCCAGGTCGCAGCCGAGTCGGCTGGCCGCGTCGCGATGGAATACGGCGTGAAGAATCTGGAAGTGCGGATCAAGGGCCCGGGCCCGGGTCGTGAGTCGGCAGTGCGCGCACTGCACGGCCTCGGCATCAAGATCACCGCGATTTCGGACGTCACCCCGATTCCGCACAACGGCTGCCGTCCGCCGAAGCGCCGTCGTATCTAAAGATGTGCTGGCACGTTCGTGCTAGCACATTGCCTGTCGCCGCTCAGCGTCGACGGGCGTTGCTTTTTTGATTGACTAAGCCCACCGTTCGCCCCAAAGGGAGCGGACTAGCGCGGATTTCGATCCGCGTGACTGATTGATAAAGGAATGCAAAGTGGCACGTTATATCGGCCCCAAAGCCAAGCTGTCCCGCCGTGAAGGCACCGACCTGTTCCTGAAGAGCGCACGCCGCTCGCTCGCCGACAAGTGCAAGCTCGACAGCAAGCCGGGTCAGCACGGCCGTACCTCGGGCGCACGTACGTCCGACTACGGTACGCAGCTGCGCGAAAAGCAGAAGGTCAAGCGTATCTACGGCGTGCTGGAGCGTCAGTTCCGCCGCTACTTCGCTGAAGCCGATCGCCGCAAGGGCAACACGGGTGAAAACCTGCTGCAACTGCTCGAGTCGCGCCTCGACAACGTCGTGTATCGCATGGGCTTCGGCTCGACCCGCGCTGAAGCGCGTCAGCTGGTGAGCCACAAGTCGATCACCGTGAACGGCGTCGTCGCGAACGTCCCGTCGCAGCAAGTGAAGGCAGGTGACGTCGTCGCGATCCGCGAAAAGGCGAAGAAGCAGGCGCGTATCGTCGAAGCGCTGTCGCTGGCCGAGCAAGGCGGCATGCCGAGCTGGGTTGCAGTCGATGCGAAGAAGTTTGAAGGCACGTTCAAGCAAATGCCGGAACGCGCTGAAATCGCAGGCGACATCAACGAAAGCCTGATCGTCGAATTGTATTCGCGTTAATCCGATTGACGGCCGAGGTACCCCGATTGCGTTGCGCAAGGAGGGGCCTCGGCTGTTTATTTTCTGGTTGTTACCGGTCAGCCTTATCGGTGTAACGAGCCGAGGGTATTGAAGAGGAAAGCCCATGCAAACCAGTTTGCTGAAACCCAAGATCATCGCCGTGGAATCGCTTGGCGAGAACCACGCGAGGGTGGTCATGGAACCGTTCGAACGCGGTTACGGCCACACCTTGGGCAATGCGCTTCGCCGCGTGCTGCTGTCGTCGATGGTTGGCTATGCGCCGACCGAAGTGACGATCGCGGGCGTGGTGCACGAGTACTCGACGCTGGATGGCGTGCAGGAAGATGTCGTCAACCTGCTGCTGAACCTGAAGGGCGTGGTGTTCAAGCTGCATAACCGTGACGAAGTGACGGTTACGCTGCGCAAGGAAGGTGAAGGCGTTGTCACGGCCGGCGATATCGAGCTGGCTCACGACTGCGAAGTCATCAACCCGAATCACGTGATTGCGCACCTGTCGAAGGGCGGCAAGCTCGACGTTCAGATCAAGATCGAAAAGGGTCGCGGCTACGTGCCCGGCAACGTCCGTCGCTACGGCGAAGACACGGCCAAGATCATCGGCCGCATCGTCCTCGACGCATCGTTCTCGCCGGTTCGCCGCGTGAGCTACGCTGTCGAAAGCGCACGTGTCGAGCAGCGTACCGACCTCGACAAGCTCGTGATGAACATCGAGACGAGCGGTGTGATCACGCCGGAAGAAGCGATCCGTCAATCGGCTCGCATCCTGGTCGACCAGCTGTCCGTGTTCGCGGCGCTGGAAGGCACGGAAACGGCAGCCGAAGCGCCGTCGCGTGCACCGCAGATCGATCCGATCCTGCTGCGTCCGGTGGACGATCTCGAGCTGACGGTTCGTTCGGCGAACTGCCTGAAGGCCGAGAACATCTACTACATCGGCGATCTGATCCAGCGCACGGAAAACGAGCTGCTGAAGACGCCGAACCTCGGTCGCAAGTCGCTCAACGAGATCAAGGAAGTGCTCGCTTCGCGCGGTCTCACGCTGGGCATGAAGCTCGAGAACTGGCCGCCGGCTGGTCTCGACAAGTAAGCCCGGTTGTTGCTGTAGTTGGCAAAGATGCGGATTTTCCTTTAAAATCCGCATCTTGCTTTTTTCGTTACCGGCCCGTGCACCCTTCGAGGTGCGATAGAAGAGCTGGATCAAAACTTTGAATCAAGGAAACTGAAATGCGCCATCGTCATGGTTTGCGGAAACTGAACCGCACGAGCAGCCACCGTCTGGCTATGCTCCGTAACATGTCCAACTCGCTGATCGAGCACGAAGTCATCAAGACGACGCTGCCGAAGGCGAAGGAACTCCGTAAAGTCGTCGAGCCGCTGATCACGCTCGGCAAGAAGCCGTCGCTGGCAAACCGTCGCCTGGCGTTCAACCGCCTGCGCGATCGTGACTCGGTGGCGAAGCTGTTCGACGTACTCGGTCCGCGTTTCGCGAACCGTCCGGGCGGCTACCTGCGCGTGCTGAAGTTCGGCTTCCGCGTGGGCGACAACGCACCGATGGCACTGGTCGAACTGCTCGATCGTCCGGAAGTCGACGAAACGGAAAACGTGCAAGAAGCTGAGTAAGCTTCCGGTATGCAGCAGTATCTGAAAGGGGCCGAGCAATTGCTTGGCCCTTTTTGTTTTTTCGGCGCCGGCTGCGATCGATTGCCGCAGGGCGGTGCCGGCAGCGTTGCGCGGGCTGCGCTACGATACGGGCAGCCGGCGCGCTCCCCAGGTGGGCAATCCGCGTCGGCAGGAGCCGATAGACCAGCCAGGAGGGCGCGGATGATAGTGGTGCTGATGCTGACGACGGTGCCCGATGCCGAGACCGCCAAGGTGCTCTCAGACGGTGCGCTCGATGCGCGGCTTGCCGCGTGCGTGTCGGAGCTCGGTGCGATCAAGTCGCGCTATCACTGGCAGGGCAAGGTCGAAACGGCCGACGAGATCCAGTTGCTGTTCAAGACGAGCCCCGTGCGGGCACTCGAACTGGAGCGATTTATTCTCGCGCATCATCCTTACGAAACGCCCGAAATCGTCTCGTGGCAGACGACGGCATCGGCCGCGTACGGTCAGTGGGTGACGAGCGAAACTCAACGTCTATTTCATGTTTAACGGTATGGCGCTTCCCGTGCGCGTGCGCGCGCTGCGGTTCCTTGCAGTCCTGTTGTCGTTCATGCTTGTGCTGGGCGGTATGTCGTTCGCGCGCGCGGCCGACGATTTCCTCGATCCGTCGGTTGCGTTCAAGTTCAGTGCGAGCGAATCGCCGGGGCAGGTGGACGTCCGCTTCAAGGTCGCCAACGGCTATTACCTGTACCGCGAGCGGTTTGCGTTCGCGGTGAAGAACGGCCAGGCGACGCTCGGCGATCCGCAATTCCCGGCCGGCCACGTGAAGTTCGACCAGACGTTCCAGAAAAACGTCGAGACCTACCGTGACGAAGTCGTCGTGCACGTGCCCGTCAAGCAGGCGTCGGGCCCGTTCGAGCTCGCGGTGACGTCGCAGGGGTGCGCGGACGAAGGCATCTGCTATCCGCCGGCCGAGCACGTCGTGAAGGTCGATGGTGCCGCGCTGGGCGCCGCTTCGTCGTCCGGCGATACGGCTGCCGCGGGCAGCTGGTTCGACAAGGTCACGAGCGCCGATTTCGCACAGTCGCTGCTTGAAGGGCATGGTTTCTTCACGATCGTCGCACTGTACTTCGTCGCGGGCGTCGTGCTGAGCCTCCTGCCGTGTTCGTACCCGATGATCCCGATCGTGTCGGCGATCATCATCGGCCAAGGGACGCGCGCGACGCATGCCCGCGGCTTCGCACTGTCGCTGACCTATGTGGTCGGCATGGCGCTGGTCTACACGGTGCTCGGCATCGCCGCGGCGCTGGTCGGCCAGAGCCTTGGTGCTTGGCTACAGAACCCGTGGGTGCTCGGCGCGTTCGGCGTGCTGCTGACAGCGTTCGCCGTCTCGCTGATTTCAGGCAAGGACATCGCGCTGCCCGCGCGCTGGCAGAACGGTGCGGCCGAAGCATCGAGCGCGCGCCAGGGCGGCCATTTCGTTGCGGTCGCGGCAATGGGCGCGCTGTCCGCGCTGGTCGTCGGCGCATGCATGACGGCGCCGCTGTTCGCGGTGCTCGCCTTCATCGCGCACACGGGCAATGCGCTGCTCGGCGGTGCCGCGCTGTTTGCGATGGGGTTGGGGCTGGGCGTGCCACTGCTGGTCGTCGGCGTCGGTGCCGGGACGGTGCTGCCGCGCGCCGGTGCGTGGATGGATGGCGTGAAGGTGTTCTTCGGCATCGTGCTGCTCGCGGCCGCGCTGTGGATCGTGTGGCCGGTGCTTGCCGGTGGCCTGAAGATGGTGCTCGCCGCGTTGTGGCTGCTGATCGCGGCTGCTGCGCTCGGGCTGTTCACGCCGAATGCCGGCGCCACGTCCATCTGGCGTCGCCTCGGCCGTGGCGTGGGCGCCGCGCTCGCGATCTGGGCGGCCACGCTGCTCGTCGGCCTGGCTGCGGGGTCGACCGATCCGGTGAAGCCGCTGGCGGTGCTGGCGGCACGCACGGTTGCGTCGGGCGGCGCTGCGACGGCAGGCGCGGCCGCAGCCGGGCCTGCATTCGCATCGGTGCGCTCGAGTGGCGAACTCGACGCGCTGCTGAAGACGTCGGGCCAGCCCGTGATGCTCGACTTCTATGCCGACTGGTGCGTGAGCTGCAAGGAGATGGAGCATCTGACGTTTACCGACGCGCGCGTGCAGGCGCGGCTCGCGCAGCTTCACCTCGTGCGCGCGGACGTCACCGCGAACAACCCGGACGACCAGGCGCTGCTGAAGCGTTTCAACCTGTTCGGGCCGCCGGGCATCATCTTCTTCGATCGCAACGGCAACGAGATCGGGCGCGTGGTCGGCTATCAGGCCGCTGAGACGTTCCTGCGCAGCCTCGACCGGGCTGCGGTCCCGACGGTATGACCTGCCTCTGTAGGGTGTGGGCCGGTGGCGAACCGGTGGTAAGCGACTCGGCCCGACCGTTTCCCGATGCTGATTTTGCTGGCGCATGATAGTCGCGTTTAGATTGACGGAGACGGTCAGCTATGCCGAATGCAGCGCGCCCGGCCCATCGCACGTATGCGCGGGAATTCAAACAGCAAGTGATCAGGGAAACGTTGGAACCAGGCATGTCGGTGTCGATCGTCGCGCGGCGGCACGACATCAACGCCAACGTCGTGTTCGGGTGGCGCAAGCAATATCGGGAAGGCAAGCTGGAACTGCCGGGACTCGAAGCTGCGCCGTCGGCCATGACAGGCACGGAGTTGCTGAGCGTTGACGTGATCGATTCGGTGTTGATGCTGCCAGCGCCGCAGCCTACGGGAAACGCGACGTCGAAGGTGACAAGCGGCGTACCGATGCCGACGCCCGTGTGCGAGATCGAGGTGGAGATCGGCAAGCGGCGCGTGAAGATTCGCGGCCTGTCTGCTGAGCGGGCCGAAGCGTTCCTGCAGGAATGCCTGAAGTGATCACATTGCCGGCCGGCACCCGCATCTGGCTTGCTGCGGGCGTCACGGACATGCGCTGCGGCTTCCAGGGGCTTGCCACGAAGGTACAGGCGACGCTCGAGGAGAATCCGTTGTGCGGCCATGTGTTCATCTTCCGCGGACGTCGAGGCGATCTCGTGAAGCTGCTTTGGGCCACCGACGACGGGCTCTGGCTGCTGTCGAAGCGATTGGAACGCGGCCGCTTCATCTGGCCGCAAGCCGATGGCGGCAAGATCTCGCTCACGGTCGCGCAGTTGTCGATGCTTCTCGAAGGCATCGATTGGCGGCAGCCCCGCCGTACGGCACCTCTGTCGATGCTGTAGGTGTTGTAAACCGCTCGGGAGGCTCGTAAACTCCGGCACATGCCGAATCTCGACGATCTGCCCGACGATGTCGCTGCACTGAAGGCCATGCTGGCTGAGGCTCGCGCGTCGGCCATCGAACGGGAACTCGAGATCGAACAGCTGCGCCGCGACATCGCCGCAAGCGATCTCGAGATCACACGGTTGAAGCTCCTGATCGACAAGCTCAAGCGAATGCACTTCGGCCGCAAGTCGGAACAACTTGCCCGAGAGATCGAGAAGCTTGAGCTCCGGCTTGAGGATCTGGCCGCAGGCAGCGGTGTCGCCGACGTTCAGCACACAAAGGTCCGACGAGAAAGGTCCACGACTAGCAGCGATCCGGCCGTACGTGAGCCGCTGCCACCGCACCTTACGCGAGAAGATCGCGTGCTCAAACCGGATTCGATCTGCCCCAAGTGTGAAGGTGCTATGCAGTGCCTCGGCGAGGACGTCTCGGAACAGCTCGCCCGTGTTGCGGCGATGTTCAAGGTGATCCGCACGATCCGGCACAAGACGGTCTGTCCGGCCTGCGGCCACATCGCGCAGCCACCGATGCCGGGACTGCCGATCGAGCGCAGTATCGCGCATCCGAGCTTGCTTGCCGACATTCTGGTGTCGAAGTACGCAGATCATGCGCCGCTGTACCGACAATCGGAAATTGCGGCGCGCGACGGGGTGACGCTTGACCGCGCCAGCATGGGGCGCTGGGTAGGTCAGTGTGAAGCGCTCTGCCGCCCGCTGACCGACGCGCTGTGCCGGTACACGATGGCGGGCACGAAGCTGCACGCGGACGACACGCCGATCCCCGTGCTCGCGCCAGGCAACAAGAAGACGAAGACCGGGCGACTCTGGGTGTACGTGCGCGACGACAGCCGTTCGGGTTCGACGGAGCCGGCTGCGGTGTGGTTCGCGTACTCGTGCGATCGCAAAGGCATCCATCCTCAGACGCATCTCGCCGGATTCGAAGGCATCCTGCAAGCCGATGCCTACGGCGGCTTCGACGAGTTGTACGTAAGTGGCAAGATCCGCGAGGCTGCTTGTTGGGACCACGCGCGGAGAAAGTACTACGAGATCCACGCGAGCACACCGACGGACGAGACCCAGAAACTGCTCGAGATGATCGGCGAGTTCTACGGCATTGAAACCGACATCCGCGGCAAGCCGCCCGATGAACGGCAGCGCGTGCGGCGTGAGAAAAGCAAGCCGCTGCTGGACGCCTTCGAAACGAGAATCCGGGCCAAGCTCGCGACGCTGTCGCGCAAGTCGGAGCTGGCCGGCGCGATCCAGTACTCGCTGAATCACTGGACTGCGTTGACGCTGTTCTGCGAGGATGGGCAAGCCGAGATCAGCAACGCGTTGGCAGAAAACGCCCTGCGTTGCGTGAGCCTCGGGAGAAAGAACTTCCTGTTCGCTGGTTCCGACAGCGGGGGTGAGCGGGCCGCCGCGATGTACAGCTTGATTGGGACGTGCAAACTCAATGGCATCAACCCGCGCGCCTATCTGGAATACGTCTTGACCCACATCGCTGATCACGTCATCACCCGCGTCGACGAACTGCTGCCTTGGAATGTGGTCGACAAGCTGACGTCGGTCAGCTCGCATGGCACTGCCTGACTGCTTCATAGATCCAGATAGATCGTGCCCATGATCCACGATCGTGGGCACGATCTCACGTGATCCTCACGGAACTCCCCAAGCTCTCACATCACGCCCCATGCGCGCGCGAATATGGAACTGGTCGCGCCGAGCCGCTTACAACCGGTGTGCTTGCGTGGCATGAGCTGACGGTCGACAAGGGCAGGCGGCCCCGACCGACGGCAAAAAAAACGGCGGGACACCGAAGTGTCCCGCCGTTTTTCTTTCCGCCTGCCGGCGGGCAATCAGCGTTGCGCTTTCAGCAGACGCGCAGCGTCGAGCGCGAAGTACGTGAGCACGCCGTCGGCGCCCGCCCGCTTGAACGCGAGCAGCGATTCCAGCACGACCTTGTCGTGGTCGAGCCAGCCATTCATCGCGGCGGCCTTCAGCATCGCGTATTCGCCGCTCACCTGGTACACGTAGGTCGGGAAGCGGAACTCGTCCTTCACGCGGCGCACGATGTCGAGGTAGGGCATGCCGGGCTTGACCATCACCATGTCGGCGCCTTCGTCTATGTCCAGGCGCACTTCTCGCAGCGCTTCGTCGCTGTTCGCCGGATCCATCTGGTAGGTCATCTTGTTGCCCTTGCCCAGGTTGGATGCCGAGCCGACCGCGTCACGGAACGGGCCGTAGAACGCCGACGCGAACTTGGCCGAATAGGCCATGATTCGCGTGTGGATATGGCCGTCGCTCTCCAGCATTTCGCGGATCGCGCCGATGCGGCCGTCCATCATGTCCGACGGCGCGACGATGTCGACGCCGGCTTCCGCCTGCGCGCGCGCCTGGTCGATCAGGATCTCGATCGTGTCGTCGTTGATCACGTAGCCTTGCTCGTCGAGCACGCCGTCCTGGCCGTGGCTCGTGTACGGATCGAGTGCGACGTCGGTCAGCACGCCGAGTTCGGGGAAGCGCTTCTTCAGCTCGCGCACCGCGCGCGGGATCAAGCCTTCCGGATTGGCCGCCTCGCGGCCGTCGGGTGTTTTCACCGACGGCTCGATGGCCGGGAACAGCGACAGCACGGGCACACCCAGTTCGACGCACTGCTCGGCGACCTGCATCAGCAGATCCACGGACACGCGTTCGACGCCGGGCATCGACGGCACCGGCTGCCGTTCGTTGGTGCCTTCGACGACGAACACCGGATAGATCAGGTCGTCGGTGGTCAGGCGGTTTTCGCGCATCAGGCGGCGGGAGAAGTCGTCGCGGCGCATCCGGCGCGGACGATGAAGCGGATGGAAGCTCATGGCGATTGGGTAGAAATCAGGGCAGTAAGACCTTACGGAACCCTTAGGTCATTTTCGGGAGCGTTGGTATATGATAGCGATCGAGCGGCACGCGTCGCGTGCAGCTCCCCGCTTCTCCTCCCTGAGCGGGTGCCTGTCGTTTTTCGATTAGGCTGTTTGACCCGCCGTTCAACGGCGGGTTTTTTTATGAGCCGGCCGAAACCGCAGGCGCCGTCAGGTGCGCGCCGCCGATCTTGGCCGCGCGTTGCCCGATCATTGTGCTACAGGCTCGCTTTTTTCGTCGGCGGCGGACGGCCGCACCCAGCTCTCGATCAGCTCGTGCGCCTCGTCGAGCCCCGTGCGCTTCATTGCCGAGAACAGCTGAACCGTCAGCTTGCCCTGGACACCCTGGTCGCGATACGCATCGAGCCCCTTTTGCGTGGCCCGCAGTGCGTTGATGCTTTCCTGGCGCGTCAATTTGTCGCACTTCGTCAGCAGCGTGTGGATCGGCTTGCCGGTCGGCACGAACCACTCGATCATGCGGCGATCGAGGTCGGTCAACGGACGGCGCGAATCCATCATCAGGATCAGGCCGCAAAGCTGCGAGCGGGTCGCAAGGTAGGACGACAGCAGCATTTCCCAGTGCGCCTTGGCGGCACCGGGCACCTCCGCATAGCCGTAGCCGGGCAGGTCGACGAGATTCGCGACGGGCTCGGCGGCCGGGCCGACGGAGAAGTAGTTGATATGCTGCGTGCGGCCGGGCGTCTTCGACGCGAAGGCGAGCCGCTTCTGGTTGCACAGCACGTTGATCGCCGTCGACTTGCCGGCATTCGAGCGGCCCGCGAACGCGATTTCCGGCTGGACCGTCGGCGGCAGGTCGCGCAGATGGTTGACGGTCGTGTAGAAGCGGGCTTGATGGAGCAGAAAGGCCATGGGAACCGGAAGGACGGGCGGCGCGAGCCGCTTGGTGGAGGCGGGGTAGCCCCGATAGGCGCGGGAGCTTTCAACACGATATTGTACAATACGGCGGTTTTACCGAAGGCTACCGGGCGCCTGCCTCGCGCTTTTATGTAGCTTCTGCGGTAGACTGAACGCCGTCGTTTTTTGCAGAACCTCAAATTCCCACAAGACGAAACAGGGTGTGCGAATGAATCGACTGTGCAAGTCTCTGATGGTGCTTCAGGTTGCAGCAGGGTTCGTAGGTTTCGTAGCGGAGGCAAACGCGGCGGATGCGGCAAAGCCGGATCTCGACCGTGGCAAGGCAATTGCCGGGCAGGTTTGTGCGTCGTGTCACGGCGCCGACGGCAATAGCGCGTCGGGCAGTTTCCCGAAGCTTGCCGGCCAGCATCCCGAATATCTGGTCAAGCAGTTGAACGACTTCAAGACGCAGCCGGGCGCGAAGGGGCCGATGCGGTCCAACGCGGTCATGGTCGGATTCGCGAGCGCGCTGAGCGCGGACGACATGCGTAATGTCGCCGCGTACTACGGGTCACAGACGACGAAGCTCGGCACCGCACGCGATGCGGCAACCGTGCCGATCGGCCAGAAGATCTATCGCGGCGGCATCGCGGAGAAGGGCGTACCCGCCTGCGCGAGCTGCCACGGGCCGACAGGGCAGGGGATTCCGGTCCAGTACCCGCGCCTGTCGGGGCAATGGGCCGATTACACGGTCGCGCAGTTGACCGCGTTCCAGCAGGGTGCCGGCGCGCGCAACAACAACGAGGCGATGCATCAGATCGCATCGCGGCTGTCGGACAACGAGATCAAGGCCGTCGCGGACTACATCGCGGGCCTGCGTTGAGCGGTCAGCCGCGAATGGAATGACCGGGCGCCCGAAGGGCGGCCGGAGTCAGAACAAGAAAAGGGTGGGGCGCCGCACTGTTGCGGTCGCCTTACCCTTTTTTGTTGTCAGCACTCGCCGGGCCGAACCAAGCCGAGCCAGGATGAAGCGGCATGCTGGAAATGGGGGGGCTGCGCCCCCCAAAGCGAACATAGAGAGCGTCGGGGGCTGTTTCCCCTTAGTCGGAGTTTGAATGAGCGTTACCACGTCGGGGTTGCAGTCGAAGTCGGGTCAGGGTGTGTCGAAGCGTGCGGTCGAGCTGCTGAGCTCGATGCGCTTCGCGATTGCACTGCTGGTGGTGCTGTCGATTGCGAGCGTCATCGGCACGGTCCTGACCCAGGACGATCCGTATCCAAACTACGTGAACCAGTTCGGGCCGTTCTGGGCGGACATCTTCCGCTCGCTCGGCCTGTACAGCGTGTACAGCGCGTGGTGGTTCATGCTGATCCTGATCTTCCTCGTCGTGTCGATCTCGCTGTGCGTGATCCGCAACGCGCCGAAGATGCTCGCCGATGCGAAGAGCTGGAAGGACAAGGTTCGGGAAGGCAGCCTGCGCGCGTTTCACCACAAGGCCGAATACACGACTTCCGGCACCCGCGCGAGCGTCGCGGCGACGCTCGCCACGTTCGTCACCAAGGCCGGCTACAAGCACATCGTGCGCGAGAACGACGGCGCGACGCTGATCTCCGCGAAGCGCGGTGCGATGACCAAGTGGGGCTACATCTCCGCGCACCTGGCGATCGTCGTGATCTGTCTCGGCGGCCTGCTCGACAGCAACCTGCCGATCAAATTCCAGATGTGGATGTTCGGCAAGAGCCCGGTCAACACGAGCGCGACGATCAGCGAGATCTCGCCCGACCATCGCCTGTCCGCGTCGAACCCGACGTTCCGCGGCTACGCGTGGGTGCCCGAGGGCCAGTTCGTGTCGACCGCGATCCTGAACCAGCCGAGCGGCTCGCTGATCCAGGACCTGCCGTTCTCGATCCAGCTCAACAAGTTCATCGTCGACTACTACACGACGGGCATGCCGAAGCTGTTCGCGAGCGACATCGTCGTGATCGATCGCGAGACCGGCCGGAAGATCCCGGCGCGCGTCGAGGTCAACAAGCCGTTCACGTACAAGGGCGTGTCGATCTACCAGTCGAGCTTCCAGGACGGCGGCTCGCAGATGCAGATGACGGCCTATCCGATGACGGGCAGCAACGCGAAGACCTTCCCCGTGAAGGGGACGATTGGGAGTTCGGCGCCGCTGCAGATGCCGGGCAACGACGGCGACACGATCGAGTTCTCCGATTTCCGGGCGATCAACGTCGAGAACATGGCTGACGCGAACGGCAAGCCGGACGTGCGCGGTGTCGCGACGACGAGCTCGCTGAAGGAAGTGTTCGACGAACGCCTCGGCTCCGGCGCGAAGACGTCGAAGCCGACGCAGCTCCACAACATCGGTCCGTCCGTGCAATACAAGATCCGCGGCAAGGACGGCCAGGCGCGCGAATTCAACAACTACATGCTGCCCGTCGACATGAACGGCGAGCGCGTGTTCCTCGCCGGCGTGCGTGCGAGCCCGAACGACCCGTTCCGCTACATGCGGATTCCGGCCGACAGCCAGGATTCGATCGGCGAATGGATGCACCTGCGCGCCGCGCTCGAGGATCCGTCCGTGCGCGCCGAAGCCGCCGCGCGCTTCGCGCAGCGTTCGCTGCCGGGCACGGACGCATCACTGCGCAGCCGCCTGCAGGACAGCGCATTGAAGGTGCTGACCCTTTTTGCTGCGAGCGACGACAGCGTCGGCCGTGGCGCCGACGGCCAGCCGATCGGCGGCTTCCAGGCCGTGGCGACGTTCATCGACCGCTCGGTGCCCAAGGCAGAGCAGGAGAAGGCAGCGAGCCTGCTGCTGCGCATGCTCGAAGGCTCGATGTGGGAGGTCTGGCAGATCGCGCGCGAGCGTACGGGCGAGCCGGCCGCGCAGCAGGGCGCCGACACGATCCGCTTCGTGCAGAACGCGATCAATGCGCTATCCGACAGCTTTTTGTATGGATCGCCGGTCTATTTGCAGCTTGACTCATTCAAGCAGGTGCAAGCTTCGGTATTTCAGTTGACGCGCGCACCCGGCAAGAATCTGGTGTATCTTGGCAGCCTGCTGCTGGTCGCCGGCATCTTCTCGATGTTCTACGTGCGCGAGCGGCGCCTCTGGTTCTGGCTGAAGGACGCCGGCTCGGGCGTCGATGTGGTGATGGCAATGTCCACGGCCCGCAAGACCTTCGATTTCGAGAAAGAATTCGTGCAGACGCGCGACGCGGCCGGTGCCGCCTTGCACGCCGCACCTCGCGACGCCGCGCCGGCCGGTGCGGCATCGACGGCCCGCCCGCCTGCCGGCGGCGGTTCCGGTTCCGATTCCGAGAATTCCACCCGGTAACATCATGGATCTCACGCAAGTTTCCTCTTCCCATCGGGCGTCGGCCCAGGCGCCGGTGACGGCGCCGCTGTTCGACGACCGTCCGTTCCTCGCGCGCCTGTCGTTGCTCGACTGGCTGTTCGCACTGGCGCTCGTGGTGGGCGCGGGCTATGCGCTCGTGCACTACAACGCGCACATGGATTACTACGACAAGGCGGTGATGATCGGCACCGTTCCGGCGCTCATCGCGCTCGGCTGGCGCTGGAAGCCCGCGCGGCTGATGATGGCGTCGATCACCGTGCTGGCGTTGCTGTCGATCCAGATCTACCAGGGCGATCTCGCGCGCGCCGATTCGGCGTTCTTCCTCAAGTACTTCCTGTCGAGCCAGTCCGCGATCCTGTGGATGAGCGCGCTGTTCGTGCTCGCGACGATCTTCTACTGGATCGGCTTGCTCGCGCGCTCGGAGTCCGGCGCCGCGATCGGCCAGAAGCTCACGTGGGTCGCCGTGCTGATGGGCTTCACCGGCCTGATGGTGCGCTGGTACGAGTCCTACCTGATCGGGGCGGACGTCGGGCACATTCCGGTGTCGAACCTGTATGAAGTGTTCGTGCTGTTCAGCCTGATCACTGCGCTGCTCTATCTCTATTACGAAGGCCACTACGGCACGCGCGCGCTCGGCGCGTTCGTGCTGCTGGTGATCAGTGCGGCCGTCGGCTTCCTGATGTGGTACTCGGTCGCGCGCGATGCGCAGCAGATCCAGCCGCTCGTGCCGGCGCTGCAGAGCTGGTGGATGAAGATCCACGTGCCGGCGAACTTCATCGGCTACGGCAGCTTCGCGCTGTCGGCGATGGTGTCGGTCGCGTACCTGATGAAGGAACGCGGCGTGCTCGCCGATCGCCTGCCGACGCTCGAAGTGCTCGACGACGTGATGTACAAGTCGATCGCGGTCGGTTTCGCGTTCTTCACGATCGCGACGATCCTCGGCGCGCTGTGGGCCGCCGAAGCATGGGGCGGCTACTGGAGCTGGGACCCGAAGGAAACGTGGGCGCTGATCGTGTGGCTCAATTACGCGGCGTGGCTGCACATGCGCCTGATGAAGGGCCTGCGCGGCACGGTGGCCGCATGGTGGGCGCTCACGGGCCTGCTCGTGACGACCTTCGCGTTCCTCGGCGTCAACATGTTCCTTTCCGGGCTGCACAGCTACGGCAAGCTGTAAGATTTCCGCTGTTCGTCCGACCATGAGACCGCCGGCGCACTGCGTGCCCGGCGGTTTTCTTTTGTAACGGGCGGGCGGTCCGGGCGTCGAACGGCGCAAGGCGGGTCGGGTCGAACGCTCATGAAGCTGCGCGCGGCGCATGCAGGAGGAGCAGCACGATGTGGATCAAACGCCCTTTGCGGAACGTACTGACCGGCGGCGATATTGCGCCCGGCGAAATCACGCCGCGTGCGGTGTTCGAGAACCGGCGGCGCGTATTGCAGGCGGCCGGCCTCGCGGCGGCCGGCGGGCTGCTCGGCGGCAGCGGCGCGGCGCTTGCCGCCTATGCGTCGCCCGACGCGCGGGCCGCGAAGCTCGCGGCGAAGACGAATCCGAAGTTCGTCGCGACCGACACGGTGACCCCGTTCAAGGACATTACCTCCTACAACAACTTCTACGAATTCGGCACCGACAAGCGTGACCCCGCGCAGAACGCCGGCACGCTGAGGCCGCGCCCGTGGCGCGTGAGCGTCGAGGGCGAGGTACTGCATCCGAAGGTGTTCGATCTCGACGAACTGCTGAAGCTCGCGCCGCTCGAGGAGCGCGTGTACCGGCTGCGCTGCGTCGAAGGATGGTCGATGGTGATCCCGTGGATCGGCGTGCCGCTGTCAGAGCTGATCAAGCGCGTGCAGCCGACCGGTAACGCGAAGTACGTGCAGTTCATCACGCTGGCCGATCCGTCGCAGATGCCCGGCCTCTCGACGCCGGTGCTCGACTGGCCGTACTCGGAAGGGCTGCGGATGGACGAGGCGATGAATCCGCTGACGCTGCTGACGATGGGCGTCTACGGGCAGGTGCTGCCGAACCAGAACGGCGCGCCGGTGCGGATCGTCGTGCCGTGGAAGTACGGCTTCAAGAGCGCGAAGTCGCTCGTGAAGATCCGCTTCGTCGACAAGCAGCCGAAGACGAGCTGGAACACGTATGCGTCGAACGAATACGGCTTTTATTCGAACGTGAACCCGAACGTCGATCATCCGCGCTGGAGCCAGGCAACCGAGCGGCGCATCGGCGAGGACGGCTTTTTCACGCCGAAGCGCAAGACGCTGATGTTCAATGGCTACGGCGACCTGGTCGCGTCGATGTATCAGGGCATGGACCTGAAGAAGAATTTTTGAGGGCGGCGGTGAGAAACGACATGCCCCCTTCGACGCTGACTTCGGCGCCCACCGCCGGCGCGGGCCCGGCAGCACGTGCCGCACGGCGCGGCGCGGTCCGTCCCGCCGCGCAGCGCTGGCTCGCACCGGCCAAGGTGCTGGTTTTCGCGGCCGGCCTTTATCCGCTCGCGCGTCTCGTGCTGTTCGGGCTGACCGACCGGCTCGGCGCGAATCCGATCGAGTTCATCACGCGCTCGACGGGCCTCTGGACGCTCGTGATGCTCTGCGTCACGCTCGCCGTCACGCCGCTTCGGCACATGACGGGGTTCACCGCGCTGCTGCGCTTTCGCCGGATGATCGGACTGTTCGCGTTCTTTTACGCGACGCTGCATTTCACGACCTACCTGTGGTTCGACAAGTGGTTCGACGTGGTCGCGATCCTGAAGGATGTCGGCAAGCGCCCGTTCATCACGGTCGGGTTCGCCGCATTCGTGCTGCTGATTCCGCTCGCGGCAACCTCGCCGCGTGCCATGGCGCGCCGGCTCGGCCGCCACTGGGCGACGTTGCACAGCGCGATCTATGCGATCGTGCTGTTCGGCCTGCTGCACTTCTGGTGGATGAGAGCCGGCAAGCACAATCTCGCGCAGCCGAGGCTTTATGCGGCAATCGTGGCCGCGCTGCTCGGCTGGCGGCTCATTGCATGGGGATGGCGGCGCGTGCGCGCATGATGGCGCAGCCTGAAAGAACAAAAGGCGATGACCGGGAAGTCATCGCCTTGTTTCGTGGTCCGTGCAGGCGGCGCGTCGTTACTTCGCGACGGCCGGGCTCGACGCCGGTGCGGGCAGGGTCGATGCCCCGCTCGACAATTCGGGTGACAGCGTGAGCGGCGTGCCGGACGAATCGGGCACACTGTCGGACGACGCGTTTTCATCGGTCGGCTTCACGTCCGACGGCGGCGTGTCCTGCTGCTGGAGTGGCTTGGGCATCGGAGGCACGGTGGGCAGATAGAGCGCGCCGCTTTGACCGCAGCCGGCAAGAATCGCCAAAGCCGCTACAATCGCGCTCATCCGGAAAACGACTCGCATGATCGTCCCTGAACAATTGAACCGATAGAGTTTAGCATGTCCGATACCGAATACCTGACCCGTGCCGAGGCCGTGCTGGCGGCCGTCGAGCGTACCGTCGACGACGCCAACGACGGCGATCACGACATCGATCTGGAGCGCAACGGCAGCGTCCTGACGCTGACGTTCGAGAACGGCTCGAAGATCATCGTCAACCTGCAGCCGCCGATGAAGGAAGTGTGGATTGCCGCGAAGGCGGGCGGTTTCCATTACCGTTTCATCGACGGCGAATGGCGCGATACACGCACGGGCACCGAGTTTTTCTCGGCCCTCACTGAATACGCGACGCAGCAGGCCGGCCTGCCGATCACGTTCAGCGCGCCGTAACAGCCCAGCCCGAAGCCGGGGCCGTGCCCCGATGCGTCTTGCCAAAGAAAAAGCGCCCCGCAGGGCGCTTTTTTCATGTCCGGGCCGGCGGTCAGTGCGCGAACAGGTTCATGATGTCCTGCTTTTCCTGCTCGTCGACGTGCGGCACGGTGGCGTCGACGTTCTGCGCGGCCGGGGCCTGCGGCACGCCGACCGTCGACACGAAGCCGTGACCGGGCGTGAACTCGGTGAAGTACAACTCGCCGCCAAGCGACTCGACGCCGTCAGGCACCGCCGGCTTGAACTCGGGCACGCCCTTCAGCGCGGCGCCCATGTAGTCGATCCAGACCGGCAGCGACAGGCCGCCACCCGTTTCGCGATCGCCGAGGCTGCGCGGATTGTCGTAGCCGATCCACGCGATCGCGGCGAGCGTGTGCTGGTAGCCGGCGAACCACGCGTCGTGCGAGTCGTTCGTCGTGCCGGTCTTGCCCGCGAGGTCGGTGCGCTTCAGCACGTTGGTCCGAGCGCCCGTGCCGCGCTGCGCGACGCTTTGCAGCAGGCTGTTCATCACATATGCGTTGCGCGCGTCGATCGCGCGCGGCGCATTCTGCTCGGCGACGAGCGGCTGCGCGCGCACGACGATCGCGCCGTTCGGATCGGTGACTTCGGCGATCAGGTATGGATTGACGCGGTAGCCGCCGTTCGCGAAGACCGAGTACGCCCCCGCCATCTGCAGCGGCGTGACCTGGCCCGCGCCGAGTGCCATCGGCAGGTAGGCCGGATGGCGTTCGGCGTCGAAGCCGAAGCGCGTGATGTACTGCTGCGCGTACTTCGTGCCGATGTGGTTCAGGATCCGGATCGACACGAGGTTGCGCGAGCGCTGCAGCGCGGTGCGCATCGACATCGGGCCTTCGAAGCCGCCACCGTAGTTCTTCGGTTCCCACGGCTGGCCGCCCGTTTCGGCCGCGCTGAAATACAGCGGGCCGTCGTTGATCACGGTTGCCGGCCCGAGGCCCTTGTCGAGCGACGCCGAATAGATGAACGGCTTGAACGACGAACCCGGCTGCCGCCATGCCTGCGTGACGTGGTTGAACTTGTTCTTGTTGTAGTCGAAGCCGCCGACGAGCGAGCGGATCGCGCCGTCCTGCGGGACGATCGACAGGAACGCTCCCTCGACCTGCGGCAACTGCGTGATCGACCATGTGCCGGTGTCGTTCTTCACGACGCGGACGATCGCACCCGGGCGGATGCGGCGATTCGGCTGCGCGTTGGCCGACAGCGCGCCCGACGCGAAGCGCAGGTTGTCGCCTTCGATGGTCGCATTGCTGCCGTCGATGAACGCAACCGTGATCTGGCGCGGACTGGCGGCCGTGACAACCGCGGCAATCAGCTCACCGTTGTCGGGGTGTTCCAGCAGCGCGTCGTCGATCGCCTGTTCGCGGTCGTCGGCACCGGCCGGCAGATCGATGAAGCCTTCCGGCCCCCGATAGCCGTGCCGGCGTTCGTAATCCATGATGCCCTTGCGCAGCGCGGTGTACGCGACCTGCTGGTCCGCGGAGTCGATCGTCGTGACGACGTTGAAGCCGCGTGTGTAGGTTTCCTCACGGTACTGCGCGTACATCATTTGTCGGACCATTTCCGCGACGTACTCTGCGTGCACGCTGAAATCGCGGCCCGGACCCTTGACGACGAGCGGCTGTGCGACGGCCTCGTCGTACTGCTCGCGCGAGATGAAGTTCAGCTCGAGCATCCGTTGCAGGATGTATTCCTGGCGCACCTTCGCGCGCTTCGGGTTCACGACCGGGTTGTACGCGGACGGCGCCTTCGGCAGCCCCGCGAGCATCGCCGCTTCGGCGAGCGTGATGTCCTTCAGGTCCTTGCCGAAGTAGACCCGCGCGGCGCTCGCGAAGCCGTACGCGCGCTGGCCGAGATAGATCTGATTCATGTAGACCTCGAGAATCTGATCCTTCGTCAGCGCACGCTCGATCCGGTACGCGAGCAGCATCTCGTAGATCTTGCGCGTGTAGGTCTTCTCGCTCGACAGGAAGAAGTTGCGCGCGACCTGCATCGTGATCGTGCTCGCCCCCTGCGATGCATGGCCGTTCGTCAGCGCGACGAAGCCGGCGCGGACGATGCCGGTGAGGTCCACGCCGCCGTGATCGTAGAAGCGCGCGTCTTCGATCGCCAGGATCGCTTTCTTCAGCGAGTCGGGCACGTCCTTGAAATGGACGACGTCGCGGCGTTCCTCACCGAATTCGCCGATCAGGACGTGATCGGACGTATAGATGCGCAGCGGCACCTTCGGCCGATAGTCGGTCAGCGCGTCGAGCGACGGCATGTTCGGCCACGCAACGACGAGCGCGTAGCCGAGCACGAGGCCGCCGGCCACGACGAGCGCCACGCACATCGTGGCGAATCCGAGCAGGACTTTTTGCCACCAGGGACGCTTCTTCGGCTCCGGGGCGGGAGGCGGGGACGTAGGAGTCGTGGATTGCATAGGCATACCGGAAAACAGTCCCGCGATTATAGCCGCCCGGTAAGACCGGTCCTGACGCGGGGGCCGCCCACCGCGAAGACGCGGCTTGGCGCACTTCCAGCATAGCCCGCGCGAGGCCGTCGCGAGCGGATGCTGGCCGTTAGGCCGACTGTCGGCCGCCCGCGCCGCTTTGCAGAATCAGGTCTCGGAAACGCGGCATGGGCCGCGACGATTTCGGGAGGCTGGGATGGCGGGACGATGGGGTGCGCGGTTTGCGCGGGGCGGGCACCGGTCGACGGGAGTCGACGTCGGTGCGGACGAGGTGAGGGTGGTCGTGCTGAGCCGGCGCGGCCGGGGCGCTCAGGTGTACGTCGAGGGGCTCGAACGGGAGCCGGTCGGGTTGGCGGGCGGGCCTGAGGATGCGCGCTGGGCTGCGGTCGCGCGTGCGCTGGCCGCAGCCGTGTCGAGACTGTCGGCGGCCGGCGTGCGGTGCGACGCGCGTGGCGTGATGGCGTTGCACGATGACGAGATGCGCACCGCGACGCTTGATCTGGCCGGGCGGGACGACATCGAGGACGCCGCGCGGCAGGCGGCCGAACGCATCTCGGGGCTGGCGCCGGACAGTCTCGCGTTCGACTGGCGGCAGGATGGCGGAGCGGGGTCGCGCGAGATCGAGATTGCCGTGGCCCCGCTGGCGCTGCTCGAACGGCGGATCGACGTAGCCGCGCAGGCCGGTATCGACCTGACGGTGGTCGACGGCGAGTCGGCCGCGGCGCTGCGTGCGTTGCGCTATGCCGCGCAATTCGAACCCGACGCGCAGGCGGGGCCGTGCGCGGCACTCTGGTTTCATGACTCGGGCGTGCACGGCTGGCGCATCGACGGCCCGTTGGCCGTGCCGGTGCTGACGCAGTCCGGCGCCGTGCCGGGGGCGATTTCCGATGCATTGCGCGGGCGGGCGCTCGGGGCCTTGTGCGGCGTACTCGTGGCCGGAGACGAGCGGTGTATCGCCCGTTTCGATACGTCCATCGCCGAGATCGGCGACCTACTCGGCGCGGCTGCGGTGCCGTTCGACTGTTCGGGCTGGAACGGGCAACCGTGCCCGCCCGCCGGCATGCCGGGCGGCCCGGCATGGGCGGTCGCATTCGGGCTGGCATTGCGCGGGGTGTGGGAATGACGGTCTGTCATGCAGGGCCGCGGGGCTTCAACCTGCTGCCATACCGCGAGCGGCTGGCGCAGGTGTTGCGACGTCGTCGCGCCATGCAGTGCGGTGCGGCGATCCTGTTCGGCGTGCTCGGCGCCTGCCTGTGGACGGGCGCCGCCGCCGGGGCGCGGTGGCGTGTGGATACCGAGCGCGCAAGCGTGGAGGCGCGGCTGCGGCAGTTGCAGCCGCAGGTGGGCGCCGCGACGCGCTCAGCCAAGGCAGCGGCCGTCGCCGCGCAGCGCGACGCGCAGGCGGCCGCGCTCGCCGCGCCTTACCGGCACGTCGCAGGGCTGCTGGCCACGCTGGCGCGGATGCGTGACGGCACCGTCCGGCTCGACGCGCTGCGCACGACGTCGGCCGGTGCCGTGCTGGATGTACGCGCCGCGAGCTACCGGGCGGCCGCGCGATGGCTCGCGGGGATGGCGCGCGAGCAGCGTGGCTGGCGGATCGACATCGATGCGTTGAAGCCTGCCTCGGATGCGCCTGTCGCGACGGGCGGGATGCCCTTCCGGTTCTCGGTTCAACTGCGCTGGCACGACGCGATGTCGCCTCGGAAAGCCCCGGGAGGTGGCGCATGACGGCGGCGCTCGTGCATCGGCCCGCACGGCGTGGCGATGAATGGCTGGGGGGCATGCGGCGCGTGTCGCCGGCGGCTGTACACATCGCGGGCTGCATGCTCGCGTTCGCGGCCGTGCTGGCGGGCGGCATTCATCTGGCGAATGCCGCCGACTGGAGCGGGCTTGCGCACAGCCGCGCGTTGCTGGCGGCGGCGCAGATGCGTGAGGCCGACGCGCAGCGTGTTCTGACGGCCGCCGCCCGGCAACGCGACGGGCATCCGGCGGCGGCACGCGGCGATCGCTCGTCGCGTGCGCCGGAATGGGCCGCGTTGATGCTGGAACTGGCGGATCGCGCCGCGTCGAGCGGGCTGCTCGACGTATCGATCGAGCCGTTGCGCGCCGACGGTGCGGGTCCGGACGGCCGGCGCACGGTGCGCATCGTCGCGGATGGCGGCTTTCGCGCATTGCTGCAGATGGTCGGCGGGTTGGCGCGTTTCCCGGTGCTGGCGGTGCCGACCGCGCTGCGTGTGGAACGGGGAAAGGAGGCCGCGCGCGTGGAA
Organism: Burkholderia sp. BCC0405; assembly: GCF_902833075.1. Lineage (NCBI taxonomy): Bacteria > Pseudomonadati > Pseudomonadota > Betaproteobacteria > Burkholderiales > Burkholderiaceae > Burkholderia > Burkholderia sp. BCC0405. The sequence continues at coordinate 81,989 of NZ_CADFEO010000027.1, read as the reverse complement.
ATGTCTGTCGACGTGTTTCCGGAGTTGCCGGCGGTAATGTCCACGGGCGGGGAGACGCCGGTTCTGGCCGATGCGTCCGGTGCCGATCCGTTCGGCGAGGCTGATTCGTCTGAAGCGGCGGGGGCGGCTGTTCGCCTGGCCGGCACGATTCGCGATGGGCGCGCCGGTCTCGCGTTGTTCGACGACGGTGACGGCGCATTCACCGCCGTGGTGCCCGGCGAAACCCTCGGGGCAGCGCGAGTGGTACGAGTCGATCCCGTCGCCGTGACGCTCGCGACGGCGGACGGCGCATACCGCGTCACCCTGAACGAAGGGAGGCGGCCATGATCAAGCACGGATGTCGGGCACTTGCCGTCTGGGCCGGATTGAGCGCGGCCGGTGCAAGCGCCGCGTTGCCGCCGCTGCCGGCCGTCTGGCCAGCGGCATCGACGGATATGCCGGTGCCGGGCCTGCCGCTGCCGCAAGGTGCGGTGGACGGTGCGGGCAACACCGTATCGACGGAGGCCGGCCAGCCGCCGTTCGACCAGGCGGCTCGCGCGGCGCTTCAGGCGGAGGCCGCTACCCCGGCACCCGGGCTGGAGGGGCCGCCGATCCCGTTGGCGCCGCCGGCCCGGATGGCCGACGCTGCTGCCCGACACCCGGGCGATGCGGACGACGCACGGCGGATCTCGCTGAATCTGCAGGGTGCGGGGCTCGCGGCCGCATTCGACGCGTTCGCCCGGTTCACCGGACTCAATATCGTCGTCGGCGAGCAGGTGCGTGGCACCGTCACGTTGCGTCTGAACAAGGTGCCTTGGCGCGATGCCTTTGACACGCTGCTCGATACGCACGGGCTCGCGATGTCCCGGCGGGGCAACGTGATATGGGTCACGCCGGCGGCCGAGCTGGCCGCGCGCGAACGCGAGCGCTTCGAAATGCACGCGCGGGCCGCCGATCTGGAGCCACTTGCGAGCCGTACGTTCGCGCTGCACTACCCGCGCGCGCAGGACGTGCAACGGCTGCTGGCCGGCGCGACCGGCCAGCGCCTGCTGTCGAAGCGCGGCGCCGCGGCGGCCGATCCGCGTACGAACCTGCTGTTCGTCACCGATCTTGCACCGCGTCTCGGCCAGATCGCGAGCCTGATCGATGCGATCGACCGGCCGTCGCGGCAGGTCCGGATCGAGGCCCGCATCGTCGAGGGCGAGCAGGGCTTTTCGCGCAATTTAGGCGCACGCGTCGCGCTGCGGGCGCAGGAGCGGCCGCCGTCGGGCGAGAGCGGCACGTTCACGACCGGCGCGCGCAACGCGCTCGACCTTGCCGCGCGGCCGCTCGGCGGCTTCGAAGCGGCAACCGCCGGCTTCACGCTGTTCGCCGCGCCGCTCAGCCGCGTGCTCGATGTCGAACTGAGCGCGCTCGAGGCGCAGGGGCGGGGCCAGATCGTTTCGAGCCCGCGCGTGGTGACCGCCGATCGCGTCAAGGCCATCGTGGAACAGGGTTCGGAGCTGCCGTACCAGGCGAAGGTCGGCAACGGCGTGAGCGGCGTGCAGTTCCGCCGGGCGACGCTCAAGCTCGAGGTCGAGCCGCAGATCACGCCGGACGGGCGCGTGGTGCTCGACCTGGACGTGACGAAGGACAGCATCGGCGAGCCGACGGCGGCCGGCCCGGCAATTCATACAAAGCACGTCCAGACGCGCGTCGAGGTCGAGAACGGCGGGACGGTCGCGATCGGCGGGATCTATGAGCAGCTGAACCGGAACGATGTGACGCGCGTGCCGCTCTTGGGCAAAATACCGTTTTTGGGCGCGCTTTTCCGGCACCGCGCGCAGCGCGACCAGCGCAGCGAACTGGTCGTCTTCATCACGCCGACCGTCGTCGATGCGCGCTGCAGTGCGCGCGGCGCGGGCGGCGCGGATGTCGAAAAAACGGGGCCGGAAGCCGCCGGCGCAGGCTCGACAAGGCAGCCGCTTTGCCAGTAAGCTGCGCCACACACCAGCAAGATTGAAGCAGAGGAAGCCGTTGCAAGCGCGGGACCCACATGCAAACGTATTTTTCGTCGGCCTTATGGGAGCGGGTAAGACCACCGTGGGCCGTGCGGTCGCGCGTCGTCTCGACAGGACGTTCTTCGACTCCGACCACGAAATCGAGGCCCGCACGGGCGCACGCATTCCGGTGATCTTCGAGCTGGAGGGCGAGGCCGGGTTTCGCGATCGCGAAACGCAGGTGATCGCCGATCTCACGCAGCGCGAGAACATCGTGCTCGCGACGGGCGGCGGCGCGGTGCTGCGCCCGGAAAACCGCGACTGCCTGAAAAGCCACGGCATTGTCGTCTACCTGCGCGCCAATCCGCACGATCTGTGGCTGCGCACGCGCAAGGACAAGAACCGCCCGTTGCTGCAGACCGAAGATCCGAAAGGGCGTCTCGAAGCGCTCTATGAAGTGCGCGACCCGCTGTACCGCGAATGCGCGGATTTCGTCATCGAGACCGGCCGTCCGTCGGTCAACGGTCTCGTCAACATGGTGTTGATGCAACTCGAACTGGCGGGCGTCATCGCCAAGCCGCTACAAGCATGATTACTGTCAACGTCGATCTGGGCGACCGCGCCTATCCGATTCGCATTGGCGCCGGCCTGATCGGCCGCGCCGAACTGTTCGCGCCTCATATCAAGGGCTCGTCCGTCACGATCGTCACGAACACGACGGTCGATCCGCTCTACGGCGACGCGCTGCGCGCGGCGCTCGCGCCGCTCGGCAAGCGTGTGTCGACGGTCGTGCTGCCGGACGGCGAGGCGTACAAGAACTGGGAAACGCTGAACCTGATCTTCGACGGCCTGCTGACCGACCGCGCCGACCGCAAGACGACCCTCGTCGCGCTTGGCGGCGGCGTGATCGGCGACATGACGGGCTTTGCGGCCGCGTGCTACATGCGCGGCGTGCCGTTCATCCAGGTGCCGACGACGCTGCTGTCGCAGGTCGACTCGTCGGTCGGCGGCAAGACGGGCATCAACCACCCGCTCGGCAAGAACATGATCGGCGCGTTCTACCAGCCGCAGGCCGTGATCGCGGACATTGGCGCGCTGACGACCCTGCCCGATCGCGAACTGGCGGCCGGCGTCGCCGAGATCATCAAGACCGGCGCGATCGCCGATGCTGAATTCTTCGACTGGATCGAGGCGAACGTCGACGCGCTCAACCGTCGCGACCCGGCTGCGCTCGCACACGCGGTGAAGCGCTCGTGCGAGATCAAGGCGAGCGTGGTGGCGGCCGACGAACGCGAAGGCGGCCTGCGCGCGATCCTGAACTTCGGCCACACGTTCGGCCATGCGATCGAGGCCGGGCTCGGCTACGGCGAATGGCTGCACGGCGAGGCGGTCGGCTGTGGGATGGTGATGGCGGGTGACCTGTCGGTGCGGCTCGGCCTGCTCGACGAAGCGTCGCGGCAGCGCCTCGATGCGGTGATCGCGGCCGCGCACCTGCCGACCCGCGGGCCCGCGCTCGGCGACGCGCGCTACATGGACCTGATGCGCGTCGACAAGAAGGCCGAGGCCGGTGCGATCAAGTTCATCCTGCTGAAGCGATTCGGCGATACGGTGATCACGCAGGCGCCGGACGAAGCGGTGTCCGCTACACTGGCACAGACGACCCGCTAACGGCCGCCCGGATGCCCCGGCGCCCCTGACCTGGAGGAGACGTGAGCGAGACATCCAGCAGCACACTGCCCGAAGCCGGCCGCGCATCCGCTGCGCCGGTGGCCGAGCCGCCGACGCTGGCGGCGCTGGAAGCCCATCTCGCTCCGTATGCCGCGCACGCATCGCAGTCGCGCGGCCGCCGCCATCCGGAAACACCGCCGGCGGCACGCACCGAATTCCAGCGCGACCGCGACCGCATCGTTCATTCGACCGCGTTTCGCCGTCTCGAATACAAGACGCAGGTCTTCGTCAATCACGAAGGCGACCTGTTCCGCACCCGCCTCACACACAGTCTCGAAGTCGCGCAGATCGCGCGCTCGGTCGCGCGCAACCTGCGCCTGAACGAGGATCTCGTCGAGGCGATCTCGCTCGCGCACGATCTCGGCCATACGCCGTTCGGCCATGCCGGGCAGGACGCACTGAATGCCTGCATGCGCGAGCATGGCGGCTTCGAGCACAACCTGCAGAGCCTGGCAGTCGTCGACGAGCTCGAGGAGCACTACGGCGCGTTCAACGGGCTGAACCTGTGCTTCGAAACGCGCGAAGGCATCCTGAAGCACTGTTCGCGCGAGAATGCGCGCAAGCTCGGCGCGCTCGGCGAGCGCTTCCTGCAGGGCCGCCAGCCGTCGCTCGAAGCGCAGCTCGCCAACATCGCTGACGAGATCGCGTACAACAACCACGATGTCGACGACGGCCTGCGTTCCGGCCTGATCACGATCGAGCAACTCGCGGAAGTCGAACTGTGGCAGCGCCACTACGAGGCGGCGCTCGCCGAATTCCCGCACCTCGAAGGCCGCCGTCTCGTGCACGAGACGGTGCGCCGCATCATCAACACGCTGATCGTCGACCTGATCGACGAGACCACGCGCAATCTCGTGCGCGTCGCGCCCGCGTCGCTCGATGACGTGCGCGCCGCGCCGCCGCTCGTGTCGCACAGCGAGACGGTTGCTGCGCAGGCGGCCGCCCTCAAGCGTTTCCTCTTCAAGAACCTCTATCGCCACTACAAGGTCATGCGCATGGCGAGCAAGGCGCAGCGCGTCGTCACCGGGCTGTTCGATGCATTCATCGACGATCCGCGCCTGCTGCCGCCGCCCTACCAGTCCGACGACACCGGGCAGCAGCCGCGCCTCGTCGCGCACTACATCGCCGGCATGACCGACCGCTTCGCGCTGAAGGAGTATCAGCGCCTGTTCGTCATCAACGACAACTGACTGTCACAAACGATCACTAGACTTCGCCGGTTCAATGGCGGCGGGAATGTTGCACACGCTGTTGGTAACGTTTTCATAGGAGAGAGGTCGATGAAGAAGAAGCCTGCGGGGACACTGGTTCGTTCTATCGCGCTCGGCGGCGCGCTGATGTTCGGGGTGCAGCACGTGGCGCTCGCCGCGACGGAAATCCAGTTCTGGCACGCGATGGAAGCCGTGCTCGGCGAGCGGGTCAACGCGATTGCCGACCAGTTCAATGCGTCGCAGAGCGACTACAAGATCGTGCCGGTCTTCAAGGGCACCTACGACCAGGCGCTCGCGGCCGGCATCGCCGCCTATCGGAGCGGCAACGCGCCGGCGATCCTCCAGGTCTATGAAGTCGGCACGGCCACGATGATGCAGGCGAAGAAGGCCGTCGTCCCTGTCTACGACGTGTTCAAGCAGGCCGGCGTGCCGCTCGACGAAAAGGGGTTCGTGCCGACCATCGCGAGCTACTACAGCGACGCGAAGACGGGCCACCTCGTATCGATGCCGTTCAACAGCTCGACGCCGGTGCTGTACTACAACAAGGACGCGTTCAGGAAGGCTGGGCTCGACCCGAACCAGCCGCCGAAGACGTGGGCCGACGTGAAGGCCGATGCCGAGAAGCTGCGCAAGTCGGGGATGGCATGCGGCTTCACGACCGGCTGGCAGGGCTGGATCCAGCTCGAAAACTACAGTGCCTGGCACGGGCTGCCGTTCGCGAGCCGCAACAACGGCTTCGACGGCACCGACGCGGTGCTCGAATTCAACAAGCCGCAGCAGATCGCGCACATCTCGTTCCTGCAGCAGATGGCGAAGGACGGCACGTTCACTTACGCGGGCCGCAAGGATGAAGCGTCGGCGAAGTTCTACAGCGGCGACTGCGGGATCATGACGACGTCGTCGGGCGCGCTCGCGAACGTGCAGAAGTTCGCGAAGTTCAGCTACGGCACGGGCATGATGCCGTACGACGCGAACGTCAAGGGCGCGCCGCAGAATGCGATCATCGGCGGCGCGAGCCTGTGGGTGCTGGCCGGCAAGGATCCGGCGACCTACAAGGGCGTCGCGAAATTCCTCGCGTACCTGGCCTCGCCGGCGGTCGCCGCGAAGTGGCACCAGGACACGGGCTACCTGCCCGTGACGACCGCGGCGTACGACCTCACGCGCCAGCAGGGCTTCTACGCGAAGAACCCGAGCGCCGAAACCGCGATCAGGCAGATGCTGAACAAGCCGCCGCTGCCGTACACGAAGGGGCTGCGCCTGGGCAACATGCCGCAGATCCGCACGGTGGTCGACGAGGAGTTCGAACAGGTCTGGGCGCAGAAGAAGTCGCCGAAGGACGCGCTCGATTCGGCCGCGTCGCGCGGCGACGAACTGCTGCGCCGCTTCGAGAAGTCGGGCGGCTGAGCCCGCATCGCACCGTGCCGCCGGCCGCGTCGCATCCTGTACGGATGCGCGCGCCGGCCGGCGGCACAGCCCCTTTCCGTTGCGCCTGACCGGATATCCGCGATGCAATCCCGTTCCCGTTTCGGTACGAGCCTGTTGCCGTACCTGCTGATCGCGCCGCAGCTCGCGATCACCGCCGTGTTCTTCCTGTGGCCGGCTGGCGTCGCGCTGTGGCAGTCGACGCAGATGCAGGATGCGTTCGGCACGTCGAGCGAATTCGTCGGCCTCGCGAACTTCACGCACCTGTTCGCCGATCCGCTGTATCTCGATTCGTTCCGCACGACGCTCGTGTTCAGTTCGCTCGTCACGGTGAGCGGGCTCGTCGTGTCGCTGATCCTCGCCGCGTGCGCCGATCGCGTGATCCGCGGCGCGCGCGTGTATCGCACGCTGCTGATCTGGCCGTACGCGGTCGCCCCGACGATCGCCGCCGTGCTGTGGGCGTTCCTGTTCAACCCGAGCATCGGCCTGATCACCTATGCCCTCGCGAAGAGCGGCATCGTGTGGAACCACGCGCTGAACGGCGGCCAGGCGATGTTCCTGGTCGTGCTCGCGTCGGTGTGGAAACAGGTGAGCTACAACTTCCTGTTCTTCTACGCGGGCCTGCAGGCGATCCCGCGCTCGCTGATCGAGGCGGCGTCGATCGACGGCGCCGGGCCGGTGCGGCGCTTCTTCAACATCGTGCTGCCGCTGCTGTCGCCCACCAGCTTCTTCCTGCTGGTCGTGAACCTCGTCTACGCGTTCTTCGACACCTTCCCGGTGATCGACGCCGCCACCGGCGGCGGCCCGGCGCAGAGCACGAAGACGCTGATCTACAAGATCTTCGCGGAAGGCTTCCAGGGGCTCGATATCGGCAGCTCGGGCGCGCAGTCGGTCGTGCTGATGATCATCGTCGTCGGGCTTACGGTGATCCAGTTCCGCTTCGTCGAACGCAGGGTGCAATACGCATGATCGAAAATCGCAAGGGCTTCGACCTGTTCTGCCACGCGGTGCTGATCGCGGGCGTCGTGCTGATCGTGTTTCCCGTGTACGTCGCATTCTGCGCGGCGACGATGAACGCGCAGGAAGTGTTCACGGTGCCGCTGTCGCTCGTGCCGAGCACGCACCTGTTCGAGAACGTCGCGTACATCTGGGGGCACGGCAGCGGCGGCACGACGGCGCCGTTCGGCCGCCTGCTCGTGAACAGCTTCGCGATGGCACTCGGCATCGCGGTGGGCAAGATCGCGGTGTCGATCCTGTCCGCGTACGCGATCGTCTATTTCCGCTTCCCGTTCCGCAACACGGCGTTCTGGCTGATCTTCATCACGCTGATGCTGCCGGTGGAAGTGCGGATCTTCCCGACCGTGCAGGTCGTGTCGACGCTGCACCTGACGAACACCTACGCAGGGCTCACGCTGCCGCTGATCGCATCGGCGACCGCGACGTTTCTGTTCCGCCAGTTCTTCATGACGCTGCCCGACGAGCTGATGGACGCCGCGCGCATCGACGGCGCGGGGCCGCTGCGGTTCTTCTGGGACGTCGTGCTGCCGCTGTCGAAGACGAGCATCGCGGCACTGTTCGTGATCACGTTCATCTACGGCTGGAACCAGTATCTGTGGCCGATCCTGATCACGACGGAGGCCTCGCTGTCGACGGCGGTGGTGGGCATCAAGACGATGATCGCGAGCGGCGACGCCGCGACCGAATGGCAATACGTGATGGCGGCGACGCTGCTCGGGATGATCCCGCCGCTCGTCGTCGTGCTGGCGATGCAGCGCTGGTTCGTGCGCGGCCTCGTCGATTCCGAGAAATAAATGACGGACGGCAACCGGGAGAAAGACCAAGAATGGCTGCGCTGAGCTTGAAGGGCGTCAGGAAATCCTACGACGGCAAGCAGCACGTGCTGCATGGCATCGACGTGGAGATCGCCGACGGTGAATTCATCGTGCTGGTCGGCCCGTCGGGCTGCGGCAAGTCGACGTTGCTGCGGATGATCGCGGGGCTCGAGAGCGTGACGGACGGCGAGATCGCGATCGGCGAGCGCGTCGTCAACGCGCTGGAGCCGAAGGATCGCGACATCGCGATGGTGTTCCAGAACTATGCGCTGTACCCGCACATGACGGTCGCGCAGAACATGGGCTACGGGCTGAAGATCCGCGGGATCGAGCGAGCGACGATCGATTCGCGGGTGGCGGCGGCCGCGAAGATCCTCGAACTCGAGCCGCTGCTCGCGCGGCGGCCGCGCGAGTTGTCGGGCGGCCAGCGGCAGCGCGTCGCGATGGGTCGCGCGATCGTGCGCGAGCCGTCGGTGTTCCTGTTCGACGAGCCGTTGTCGAACCTCGACGCGAAGTTGCGCGTACAAATGCGGCTCGAGATCCAGCGGTTGCATGCGCGGCTCGCGACGACGAGCGTCTACGTGACGCACGACCAGATCGAGGCGATGACGCTCGCGCAGCGCGTGATCGTGATGAATCGCGGCTACGCGGAACAGATCGGTGCGCCGGTCGACGTGTACGAGAAGCCGGCGACGGTGTTCGTCGCCGGCTTCATCGGCTCGCCCGCGATGAACCTGATGCACGGCCGGCTGTCGGACGACGGCGCGACGTTTGCGGTCGCGGGGGGCGGCCCCGCGCTGCCGGTCGCCGGCGCCCCCGGCATCGGCACGACGATCGCCACCGGGCGCGACTGGGTGCTCGGCGTGCGTCCCGAACACATGACGCCGCAGCCGGGCGTCGCGCAGGCGACGCTGCCGGTCGACTCGTGCGAGCTGCTCGGCGCGGACAATCTCGCGCACGGCCGCTGGGGCAATCACGACGTCGCCGTGCGCCTGCCGCACGCGGACCGTCCCGCGCGCGGCTCGGCGCTGGCGGCGGCGCTGCCCGCGCACCGGCTGCATTTCTTCGATCCCGAGACCGGCAAGCGTGCCGGATGAACCTGCTGACCTTGCCAAGAGACCGACGATGACGACCCGTACCGACTGGTGGCCCTATCCGCGCGTCGTCGCCCATCGTGGCGGCGGCACGCTCGCACCGGAGAACACGCTCGCCGCGCTCGACGAGGGCGCGCGCCGCGGCCATCGGATGGTCGAGTTCGACGCGAAGCTGTCGGCCGACGACGTGACGTTCCTGCTGCACGACGACACGGTCGACCGCACGTCGAACGGTCACGGCGCGGCGGCGGGCATGCGTTATGCGGCGCTGGCCGCGCTCGACGCGGGTGCGTGGCGCGACGCGCGCTTCGCCGGCGAGCGGATGCCGACGCTCGAGGCGGCGGCGGCGCGCTGCATCGCCCACGGGCTCGCCGCGAATGTTGAGATCAAGCCGTGCCCGGGGCGCGAGCGCGAGACCGGGCAGCGCGTGGCGGCCGACGCGGCCGCGTACTGGCGGGATGCCGCGGTCCCGCCGCTCCTGTCGTCGTTCTCGTTCGAGGCGCTGCAACAGGCGCGCGCGACGGCGCCTGCGCTGCCGCGCGGGATGCTCTACGAGGCGGTGCCGGACGACTGGCATGCGCAAGTCGTCGGCGCGCTCGGCTGCGTTTCGTTGCATGCAGACCACAAACAGCTCGACGAAGCGCTCGTGCGCGCGATCAAGGCGGCCGGGCTGCGCATCCTGGTTTACACGGTGAACGACCTCGAACGGGCGCGCGAACTCGCGCGCTGGGGCGTCGATGCGGTCTGCACGGACCGGATCGACCTGATCGGGCCCGCCGCGCTGGACGACATCGACATCGTCTGACGATTGCGACGGCGGCCGGCGAAGCCGGCGTCCGAACGTGCCTGATGCGAAAAAGCAACGCCCCGACGGGATTTCCGCCGGGGCGTTGTGCATCGTGGAGACGTTACGTCACGAAAAATCCGCTACAAATTGCAGCAGGATTAACCATTCCCCAAATATTCGACTACGCTTAGAAGCGGTAGCCGACGTTCAGGTACGTCACGATCGGGTTCAGCGAGATGTGCGCCTTCGACGTTTCCGTCAGCGTACCGACCTGCGTGCGGCGGGCCGTCGTGAAGGTTGCGGTCACGCTGACCGGGATGTACGACATCGACAGGCCCGCGAACCAGTGTTTCGTGAAGTTGTACGTGAAGCCGGCGTTGAAGACGGGCGCCCACTGGTTGCTGGTCGTTGCGCTGGTCGGGCCGCCGAGCACGCCGTTCTCGAATGCGCCGTTGGTGATCTTCGCGCCGGTGAACCAGATATACGTCGCGCCGACGCCGACATACGGACGGAACTTCGCGTTGGCGTCGTTGAAGTGGTAGCGAAGCAGTACGGCGGGGCTCCACTGATACGCACGGCCGAGTACGCCGAACTGTTCGAACTGACCCTTGCCGGTAATGTCGAACTTCGGCGGTATCCCCATGACGAGCTCGGTGGAGATGTGGTCGGTAATGAAGTATCCGGTCGCGAGGCCGAGGGTGTCAGCATCGCTGATTCCCGCGCCGGTATTGGGAATCGACTGATTGATGGGCGTGCCGCCGACGCTGTACACGTAAAGCGGGTCGCTGCTGTCCTGCGGGGCCAGGTGGAACCAGCCGGTGCTGACGTAGAAATCACCTGCGGATTGTGCATGTGCCGTACCGCCCGCGAAAGCGAATGCGAGCGCTGCGGCCCCCGTAATGGCCAGTTTTCGTTTCATTGTGTCTCCTCCGATCAAAGGCGTGCTCATTATGACGACTGCGTTTAAAACCAAACAAGCTCGTAAGTTAGAGTTTTCTCCCTAGGTTTCGTACGACCGTACGCTTTCGCGCCCGGCGGGGAGCGGCATTCAGCGCAGGTGCGCAATTTCGGACCCCCGGGTATTTCCTAACGCGTTCAAACGGACATTCAGCATGGCACGGTTAGCACGACTCTACGTTCCCGACCAGCCGCAGCACGTGATACTGCGCGGCCTGGATCAGCAACCCGCGTTCGTCGACGACCAGGACTACGAACTCTTCATCGATTGCCTGAAGGCCGCCGCACGCGATCATCACCTGTCGGTGCACGCCTACGTGCTGCTGCCGCGCCAGGTGCAACTGCTCGTGACGCCGAGCGACGAAGCGAGCCTGCCAAAGGCGATGCAGGCCGTCGGTCGCCGCTACGTCGCGCATTTCAACCGGCGCTATTCGCGGCGCGGCACCCTGTGGGAAGGCCGCTATCGCGCGACCGTGATCGAAGGCGAGCGCTATTTCCTGCTCGCGAGCCGCGTGGTCGAGATGAGCCCGGTGCGCGCGCAGCTCGTCGCGACGCCCGAGGCCTATCGCTGGTCGAGCTACCGGCACCACGTCGGGCTCACCGTCGACAGCCTGATCACCGACCATCCGCTCTACTGGGCGCTCGGCAATACGCCGTTCGACCGTCAGCGCGCGTACAAGGAGCTGTGCGAGCAGCCGCTCGACGAGCGGCAGGCCGACCAGCTGCAGCAGGCGACGTTGAAGGGCTGGGTGCTCGGCGGAGAGAATTATCGCGAGTGGGCGGCGCGTACGGCGAACCGGCGCGTGTCGCCGCTGCCGCGCGGACGCCCCAGAAAGGTGCGTGAAAACACGCCGCCGATCCAGCAGTAACGCAGGAACGGCGGTTCAGGAGGCGGCGCTGCGGGCGCCGCTTCTTTTTGCACCAAAATGATACGACCCCAATAAAACGGCACCAGATCGAAGCATCTATTTAATTGGGGTTCGATCAAGCGGTTTTTGTTGCTATTCCTTTGATTCGTCGCGTATATTCCGAATTCCGGTGGCCCGGGCGAAGCATGCCCATCCACTGTCGGCCGCGCCGTCTCCTGTCGGGAGCGGGATCGACGGCAACAAGAAAATGGTTCAACGGCCTCCAGGCCCCCTTTACGACGGTGTCCCCATGAACGACCACCAGCAGCCGCTCGCCGCGGTGCCCGCCGCACAAGGTCTGTATGACCCGCAAAACGAACACGACGCCTGTGGCGTCGGCTTCGTCGCTCACATCAAGGGCAAGAAGAGCCACGAGATCATTCAGCAGGGTCTGAAGATCCTCGAGAACCTCGATCACCGTGGCGCGGTCGGCGCCGATCCGCTGATGGGCGACGGCGCGGGCATCCTGATCCAGATTCCGGACGCGTTCTATCGCGAGGAAATGGCGAAGCAGGGCGTGATGCTGCCGCCGGCCGGCGAATATGGGGTCGGCATGATCTTCCTGCCGAAGGAAAACGCGTCGCGTCTCGCGTGCGAGCAGGAGCTCGAGCGCACGGTGAAGGCCGAAGGCCAGGTCGTGCTCGGCTGGCGCGACGTGCCGGTCGACCATGCGATGCCGATTTCGCCGACCGTGAAGGCGAGCGAGCCGCTGATCCGCCAGATCTTCATCGGCCGCGGCAGGGACATCATGGTGACGGACGCGCTCGAGCGGAAGCTGTACGTGATCCGCAAGACGGCGAGCCACCGCATCCAGGCGCTGAAGCTCAAGCACGGCAAGGAATACTTCGTGCCGTCGATGTCGGCGCGCACGATCGTCTACAAGGGGCTGCTGCTCGCGGGCCAGGTCGGCGTGTATTACCGCGACCTGCAGGACACGCGTGTCGTGTCGGCGCTCGCGCTCGTGCACCAGCGCTTCTCGACCAATACGTTCCCGGCGTGGGAACTGGCTCACCCGTACCGGATGATCGCGCACAACGGCGAGATCAACACCGTGAAGGGCAACGTGAACTGGCTGAACGCGCGTACCGGCGCGATCGCGTCGCACGTGCTCGCCGACGATCTGCCGAAGTTGTGGCCGCTGATCTACCCGGGCCAGTCGGACACCGCGTCGTTCGACAACTGTCTCGAGCTGCTGGTGATGGCCGGCTATCCGCTCGTGCACGCGGTGATGATGATGATTCCGGAAGCGTGGGAACAGCACACGCTGATGGACGAGAACCGCCGCGCGTTCTACGAATACCACGCTGCGATGATGGAGCCGTGGGACGGTCCGGCCGCGATCGCGTTCACCGACGGCCGCCAGATCGGCGCGACGCTCGACCGTAACGGCCTGCGCCCGGCGCGCTACATCGTCACCGATGACGACCTCGTCATCATGGCGTCGGAAGCCGGCACGCTGCCGATCCCCGAATCGAAGATCGTCAAGAAGTGGCGCCTGCAGCCGGGCAAGATGTTCCTGATCGACATGGAACACGGCCGCATCATCGACGACAAGGAACTGAAGGACAACCTCGCGAACGCGAAGCCGTACAAGAGCTGGATCGACGCCGTGCGCATCAAGCTCGACGAGATCGAGCCGAAGGCCGAGGACGTCGCGGCCGGCCGCACGCAGGGCGCCGCGCTGCTCGATCGCCAGCAGGCGTTCGGCTATACGCAGGAAGACCTGAAGTTCCTGATGGCGCCGATGGCGCAGCAGGGTGAAGAGGCCGTCGGTTCGATGGGCAACGACTCGCCGCTCGCGGTGATGTCGAACAAGAACAAGACGCTCTATCACTACTTCAAGCAGCTGTTCGCGCAGGTCACGAACCCGCCGATCGACCCGATCCGCGAGAACATGGTCATGTCGCTCGTGTCGTTCATCGGCCCGAAGCCGAACCTGCTCGACACGAACAACATCAACCCGCCGATGCGTCTCGAAGTGTCGCAGCCGGTGCTCGACTTCAAGGACATCGCGAAGATCCGCGCGATCGACCAGTACACGGGCGGCAAGTTCAGCGCCTACGAGCTGAACATCTGTTATCCGGTGGCCTGGGGCAAGGAAGGCATCGAGGCGCGTCTCGCGTCGCTGTGCGCGGAAGCCGTCGACGCGGTGAAGTCGGGCTACAACATGCTGATCGTGTCGGACCGCAAGACGGACGCCGAGCATGTCGCGATTCCGGCGCTGCTCGCCACGTCGGCGATCCACACGCACCTCGTCCAGCAAGGGCTGCGCACGAGCACGGGCCTCGTCGTCGAGACGGGCTCCGCGCGTGAAACGCACCACTTCGCGCTGCTCGCGGGCTACGGCGCGGAAGCCGTGCACCCGTATCTCGCGATGGAAACGCTCGCGAAGATGGCCGAAGGCCTGCCGGGCGACCTGTCGCCTGAGAAGGCCGTCTACAACTTCACGAAGGCGGTCGGCAAGGGCCTGCAGAAGGTGATGTCGAAGATGGGCATCTCGACGTACATGTCGTACACGGGCGCGCAGATCTTCGAAGCGCTCGGCCTGTCGAGCGACCTCGTCGAGAAGTACTTCAAGGGCACCGCGTCGAAGGTCGGCGGCATCGGCCTGTTCGAAGTGGCGGAAGAGGCGATCCGCCTGCACCGCGACGCGTTCGGCGACAGCCCGGTCCTGCGCGACATGCTCGACGCGGGCGGCGAGTACGCGTACCGCGTGCGCGGCGAAGACCACATGTGGACGCCGGATTCGATCGCGAAGCTGCAGCACGCGACGCGCAGCAATTCGTACCAGACGTACAAGGAATACGCGCACCTGATCAACGACCAGACCAAGCGTCACATGACGTTCCGCGGCCTGTTCGAGTTCAAGGTCGAGCCGACCAAGGCGATCCCGATCGACGACGTCGAGCCGGCGAAGGACATCGTCAAGCGTTTCGCGACGGGCGCGATGTCGCTCGGTTCGATCAGCACCGAAGCGCACGCGACGCTTGCGATCGCGATGAACCGGATCGGCGGCAAGTCGAACACCGGCGAGGGCGGCGAGGACGAGAAGCGCTACCGCAACGAACTGCGCGGCATTCCGATCAAGTCGGGCGAGACGCTGAAGTCGGTGATCGGCGACGAGATCGTCAGCGACATTGCGCTGAAGGACGGCGATTCGCTGCGCTCGAAGATCAAGCAGGTCGCATCGGGCCGCTTCGGCGTCACCGCCGAGTACCTCGCGTCGGCCGACCAGATCCAGATCAAGATGGCGCAGGGCGCGAAGCCGGGCGAAGGCGGCCAGCTGCCGGGCCACAAGGTGTCCGAATACATCGGCAAGCTGCGTTACTCGGTGCCGGGCGTCGGCCTGATCTCGCCGCCGCCGCACCACGACATCTACTCGATCGAGGATCTGGCGCAACTGATCCACGACCTGAAGAACGTGAACCCGAGCGCGAGCATCTCCGTGAAGCTCGTGTCGGAAGTGGGCGTCGGCACGGTCGCGGCCGGTGTCGCGAAGGCGAAGGCCGATCACGTGGTGATCGCCGGCCATGACGGCGGCACGGGTGCGTCGCCGCTGTCGTCGGTCAAGCACGCGGGCACGCCGTGGGAACTCGGCCTCGCCGAAACGCAGCAGACGCTGGTGCTGAACCGCCTGCGCGGCCGCATCCGCGTGCAGGCCGACGGCCAGATGAAGACGGGCCGCGACGTCGTGATCGGCGCGCTGCTCGGCGCGGACGAATTCGGCTTCGCGACGGCGCCGCTCGTCGTCGAAGGCTGCATCATGATGCGCAAATGCCACCTGAACACGTGCCCGGTCGGCGTCGCGACGCAGGATCCGGTGCTGCGTGCGAAGTTCAAGGGCCAGCCCGAGCACGTCGTGAACTACTTCTTCTTCGTCGCCGAGGAAGTGCGCGAGATCATGGCGCAGCTCGGCATCGCGAAGTTCGACGACCTGATCGGCCGCGCCGATCTGCTCGATACGCGCAAGGGCATCGAGCACTGGAAGGCGAAGGGCCTCGACTTCTCGCGCGTGTTCTACCAGCCGGAAGAGTGCGAGGACGTCGCGCCGCGTCACGTCGACGTGCAGGATCACGGCCTCGAGCGCGCGCTCGACCACGTGCTGATCGAGAAGGCGAAGGCCGCGATCGAGAACGGCGAGCATGTGTCGTTCATCCAGCCGGTGCGCAACGTGAACCGGACGGTCGGCGCGATGCTGTCGGGCGTGATCGCGAAGAAGCACGGCCATGAAGGCCTGGCGGACGACGCGGTGCACATCCAGCTGAAGGGCACGGCTGGCCAGAGCTTCGGCGCGTTCCTCGCGAAGGGCGTGACGCTCGACCTCGTCGGCGACGGCAACGACTACGTCGGCAAGGGCCTGTCGGGCGGCCGGATCATCATCCGACCGACCAACGACTTCCGCGGCAAGTCCGAGGAAAACATCATCTGCGGCAACACGGTGATGTACGGCGCGATCGAAGGTGAAGCCTTCTTCCGCGGCGTCGCGGGCGAGCGCTTCTGCGTGCGCAACTCGGGCGCGACGGCGGTCGTCGAAGGCACGGGCGACCACGGCTGCGAATACATGACGGGCGGCACGGTCGTCGTGCTCGGCGAGACCGGGCGCAACTTCGCGGCCGGCATGTCGGGCGGTCTCGCGTATATCTACGATCCGGAAGGCACGTTCGCGGCGAAGTGCAACAAGTCGATGGTCGCGCTCGAGCCGGTGCTGCAGCAGGCCGAGCAGGAGCGCACGGTCGACCGCGCACTCTGGCATGCGGGCACGACGGACGAAGCGCTGCTCAAGGGGCTCGTCGAGCGTCATTTCCAGTTCACGGGTTCGCCGCGCGCGAAGTCGCTGCTGGAAAACTGGGACGCGGCGCGCCGCCAGTTCGTGAAGGTGTTCCCGCACGAATACAAGCGCGCGCTCGGCGAGATCGGCGCGAAGAAGGCGGCGAAGGAAGAACTGGCCGCCTGAGCGACGAACGACATAGCGACTGCCGCGCGCGCATGACTGCCGCGCGCGGCTCCCCCACTCGATATACCGAACAGAAGAGCACCTTATGGGCAAGGCAACCGGTTTTCTGGAGTTCGAACGCCGCCACGAGGCGTACGAAGCACCGCTCACGCGCGTGAAGCACTACAAGGAATTCGTCGCGGCACTGACCGACGCGGACGCGAAGGTCCAGGGCGCGCGCTGCATGGATTGCGGCATCCCGTTCTGCAACAACGGCTGCCCGGTCAACAACATCATTCCGGATTTCAACGATCTCGTTTACCGCCAGGACTGGCAGCAGGCGATCGAAGTCCTGCACTCGACCAACAACTTCCCGGAATTCACGGGCCGCATCTGCCCGGCGCCGTGCGAAGCGGCGTGCACGCTCGGGATCAACGACGACCCGGTCGGCATCAAGTCGATCGAGCACGCGATCATCGACAAGGCCTGGGCGGAAGGCTGGGTGAAGCCTGAGCCGGCCGCACACAAGACGGGCAAGAAGGTTGCCGTCGTCGGCTCCGGCCCCGCGGGCCTCGCCGCCGCGCAGCAGCTCGCGCGTGCGGGCCACGACGTGACGGTGTTCGAGAAGAACGATCGTGTCGGCGGCCTGCTGCGCTACGGCATTCCCGACTTCAAGCTCGAGAAGTGGCTGATCGACCGCCGCATGCGCCAGATGGAAGCGGAAGGCGTGACGTTCCGCACCAGCGTGTTCATCGGCAAGGATCCGCTGCCCGAGTCGATCGGCAGTCTCGCGAAGGAAACCATCTCGCCGGACACGCTGAAGGAAGAATTCGACGCGGTCGTGATCGCCGGCGGTTCGGAAACGCCGCGCGACCTGCCGGTGCCGGGCCGCGAGCTCGCGGGCGTCCATTTCGCGATGGATTTCCTGCCGCAGCAGAACCGCGTGAACGCGGGCGACAAGCTCGTCGACCAGTTGCTCGCGAAGGGCAAGCACGTGATCGTGATCGGCGGTGGCGACACGGGTTCGGACTGCGTCGGCACGTCGAACCGTCACGGCGCGAAGCAGGTCACGCAGTTCGAGCTGTTGCCG
The DNA here is from genome assembly GCF_902833075.1 of Burkholderia sp. BCC0405. Taxonomy (NCBI): domain Bacteria; kingdom Pseudomonadati; phylum Pseudomonadota; class Betaproteobacteria; order Burkholderiales; family Burkholderiaceae; genus Burkholderia; species Burkholderia sp. BCC0405. The sequence continues at coordinate 64,069 of NZ_CADFEO010000027.1, read as the reverse complement.
CAGCCGCCGGAAGAGGAAAACAAGCCGCTCGTGTGGCCGTACTGGCCGATCAAGCTGCGCACGTCGTCATCGCACGAGGAAGGTTGCGAGCGCGACTGGGCAGTCGCGACGAAGCGTCTCGAAGGCAAGAACGGCAAGGTCGAGAAGCTGATCGCGGTGCGCGTCGAGTGGAAGGACGGCAAGATGCAGGAAGTGCCGGGCTCCGAATTCGAAATGAAGGCCGACCTCGTCCTGCTCGCGATGGGCTTCACGCAGCCGGCCGCACCCGTGCTCGAGGCATTCGGTGTCGCGAAGGATGCGCGCGGCAACGCGCGTGCGGCGACCGAAGGCGATCGTTCGTACTACACGTCGGTCGACAAGGTGTTCGCGGCGGGCGACATGCGCCGCGGCCAGTCGCTCGTGGTGTGGGCGATCCGCGAAGGCCGCCAGTGCGCGCGCTCGGTCGATGCGTACCTGATGGGGCATTCGGAACTGCCGCGCTGAGCTGAATAGCGCGAGCGGGTTTCGATGAAAGCCGGGCGTCCGAAAGGGCGCCCGGTTTTTTTGAAGTTATCGGCGATCGTGAGCTTGTCCGGTTTTGTCGACTGGCTGATCTTTGACTTGCCAATAGCTTGAAAGCTGTTCGTTGCAGTCGATCATCGCGATGTATCTAGTTTCGTCAATGAGCAGCGGGAATTCCCACATGCCCAGTTTCCATGCGTGATACTGCGGCGCACCGTCGAACCGGATGCTGTCCAGCGGTACTCCTTGTTCCTCGAGACGTAGCAGGACCTTGTTTCGTAGCGTATCGAGAGACATGTCAGGGCAAGTGCCTTCGGTCCGCTCATATCGGGAAGTCGCAACGACGACGAACAGTAGCGCATAGGTGCCAATCGCTGCGATAACTAGCCAGAGAACTAGCCGGAGGATTCCGCGTATGACTCTGGAAATCATGAGGCGCTCACTGTGGGTATGAACAAAATACGGGGTTGACCCGGGCAGTCGAATTTTCGGAGCCGCCCGGGGGCCTGCTAGCGAGTCGGTCGCATCAGTCCGCCGAACGACGGCCTATGGACTGCCTGCGGGGGGCGTGCGCCTGCATTCTTGACAGGTCGTTGGCCGGAGAACGTGAGACTTTTTTCACCGAAAAAGTTGATTTGATAGTCCTTATGTCCCAAGGTGGCGCCGAGCTTGGACAGGAACGTCGTCGCAGCCTCCTGCAGAAACGGTCGGTTTGAAGGATCTGCATCGAACTTGTCGGGATTGAGTGAGTAGTAACCGACGAATCGATATGTATCGTCCTCCAGCATTTCAAGCGTGCCACGTACCCTGCCGGATACTCGCCCAAAGACTGCGGCGCTCCAGAGATCCTTTCTCCCGTGATTGAAGATGTTGGTGCTGAAACCGGTGTCGAACGAGTAGATGCCGGGGCCATACCCGGGATTTTCAATGGCTCTCGATATTTCCGAGAAATCGAGGACGCTCATCTTCAAATTGAGTGATTCGATATGAACGGTTCGTTGAGTTCCGTCTCCGTGTATCCAATGATTGAGTGCTTCGACGAACATCAGCGGATTGCCATATGACGCGAATGTGCTCGTTGGCGGGATGCCGCTTGATTGTCCGATATAGATGCCAAATAGCGCAGTGATGTTGGCATATGTTCCTGGTTCAAAATTGAATCCGTATTGATTGGCGCCGGGCAAATGTTTGTAGCCACCGATGGCCAACCAAGGAGTGAAACCACCCACCAGCATTAATTGATTACGCCAGAATTTTGTGTCGTTGCCTCCGAAGACTTGGAGATGTTTGAGAAACATCTCGGTGGCGCGGATCATGTTGCCCGTGTTTGCGAAAAGCAACATGAAATTTGATGTGCAATACTGATTGAAGCAAATTGAAGGTGCCGGCATTCCGGCGCCGGGGTTGGCACCCGGGATTTCGTTTGCCTTGATGCCGAAATCACCAAAATTAAAGTCGGGCGGCCTCGGTGCCGTGATCTCGATGGGCGGGAGGACGTTGTTCTGAGCCATGGCCGTCGCGTGCTTCAGCAGCGTGCCAAACGGAAGCATGGTTGACGCGACCAGAAGACGTCGTCGCATCAAAGGCTGTTGTTTTTCTTCAGAGGCGTGGCTCGTATTTTTCAAAAGGTTATGCTTCGTCATTTCATATCCCGTGCAGTGGTGATTTCGATGATTGATTCGCATGCCTGAGAATGAGACGGTTATGTTTTTTTATGCTATCTGCAAGGAGTTCGTTCGGCACGTATTCACGGGGGAATCATCCGGAACGCTTCAACGAAGCGAAGTCAAAACAGATTCCCGAGAGCATGCGATCGCGCCCCCTTGTCTCGAAATTAGCCGCGCGCCGGCGGGGGACGCGGGGATGCGGAGGACACGTGGTCGGTCGACCGATCGGCTACCGCTGTATATCGTTCGGTAAGCGCCGAGAAAAGTCGAAATACGGAAACACTTTTCTCTGCGTGTCCTGTTGACTCAGCAATGTGTCAAACAGTCACGGGGGATTGTCCAAGGTGACGGGGGCGTGTCGACGCATCTGATCAGGAGAGATCGGCCCCTTGATTTGTCACGGCACCGAATTCTTTCATTTTGTAATGATCCTTGAGAACTGTCATATCATGTCGCCTTTCAGGCCGCGTCCGCGGCGGCCGCACATGACTGACCCCATTTACAAGGACTCTGGATGGAAGCATTCGTGCAAGGGCTGATCGACGCCGTCAACGGCGTGCTGTGGAACTACGTGCTGATCGCGCTGCTGCTCGGCGTGGGCGCGTGGTTCACGCTGCGGTTCCGGATGATCCAGCTGAAGGCGCTGTTGCTCAGCATCAAGCTGGTCGGCAGCAAGGGCGAGCCGGGCAGCATCTCGTCGTTCCAGGCGTTCGCGACCGGGCTCGCAAGCCGCGTCGGTACCGGCAACATCGCCGGCGTCGCGGTCGCGCTGACCGTCGGCGGGCCAGGCGCGATCTTCTGGATGTGGATGACGGCGCTCGTCGGGATGTCGTCCGCGTTTGTCGAGGCGACGCTCGCGCAGATCTTCAAGGTGTCGCATCCAGACGGCAGCTATCGCGGCGGCCCCGCGTACTACATCCAGACGGGCCTGCGCTCGCGCGGCTTCGGCGTGCTGTTCTCGCTGTCGCTGATCCTCGCGTTCGGCTTCGTGTTCAATGCGGTGCAGGCCAACGCGATCGCCGATGCGTTCGACACGTCGTTCGGCTGGAGCCGCGCGACGGTAGGTCTCGGGCTCGTGCTGCTGACCGCGCCGATCATCTTCGGCGGGATTCGCCGGATCGCGGCAGTTGCGCAGGTGATCGTGCCGCTGATGGCGATCGGCTATCTCGCGCTCGCGGTCTACGCGGTCGCGACGCATATCGCGCTGGTGCCGGGCGTGATCGCGCTGATCGTGAAGAGCGCGTTTGGTCTCGAGCAGGCGGCGGGGGGCCTGACGGGCTATGCGGTCAGCCAGGCAGTCGCGATGGGCGTGAAGCGCGGGCTGTTCTCGAACGAGGCCGGCATGGGCAGCGCGCCGAATGCGGCGGCAACCGCCAGCACGCGGCATCCGGTCGTGCAGGGGCTGATCCAGATGCTCGGCGTGTTCGTCGACACGATCGTGATCTGCAGCGCCACCGCCTTCGTGATCCTGCTGTCGGGCCAGTACGAACTGGGCGCCGGCATGGAAGGCGCGGCGCTCACCCAGCGCTCGATCGCGAGCCACGTCGGCGACTGGGGCGGCATCTACATGGCCTTCGCGATCTTCTTCTTCGCGTACTCGTCGGTGATCGGCAACTACGCGTATGCGGAAGGCAACGTCGAGTTCATCACGAGGCGGCGCGGCGTGCTGCCGCTGTTCCGCGTCGCGGTGCTCGCGATGGTGATGTTCGGCAGCGTCGGGCAACTGCCGCTCGTGTGGGCGATGGCCGATACGAGCATGGGGCTGATGGCGATCATCAACCTGATCGCGATCCTCGCGCTTGGCAAGTACGCACACGCGGCATGGCGCGACTATCGCCGTCAGCGCGCGGCAGGGGTTGCCGATCCGGTGTTCACGCGCAACACGATTCCGGCACTCGCGAACGTGCTGCCGGCCGACGTGTGGGGCGAGCATGGCCCGCTGCCGCAGCGTCCGGCCGCGCCCGATGCCGCGAGCGTGCCTCGCGCGGTGGTGCGCGAGTCATGAACGGCGACCGGCTGCGCGTGTTCGTCGCGCTGATGCCCGATGCGGCATCGCGCGACGCGCTACACGCGTTGCCGGTTGCCCGTGGCGCACGGCGTTCGCTGCCCGCGCAACTGCATGTGACGCTCGCGTTCGTTGGCGCGATCGAGCGGGTGTGCTGCGATGAGCTGGCCGCATGCCTGCCGGCGCTCGCGGCCGCGCATGCACTGCCGTTGATGCCGGTCGAACGGATCGCGTGGTGGCCGAGCCTGCCGCGCGCGCGGCTGATCGTCGCGGAACTGGCCGCCGAGCCGGCGTGTGCGGCGTTGAATGTCGCGCTGTCGGCGAAGCTGCGCGAGCTCGGCGTGCCGGCTGACCGGCGGCCGTTCCGCCCGCACGTGACACTCGCGCGGCTGCCGCACGATGCGGTCGGGCAGCCGGCGCACGGCGGTGCGGTGAAGCGGCCGGTCGCGCTGCGGTTCGATGCGCTTACGCTGTTTGAAAGCCGGTTGTCGCACGAAGGCGTGTCGCATCGGCCGATCGTGTCGGCGCCGATTGCGCGGGCGGGCGGCGAAGCGGCGGATTGAGCCGTTCCGGGGAGGCCTGGCAAAGGCCGGCCGCCGTCGTTGCCATGCCGCGTGCGGGCTGCCGCTGCATCGCTGCGGCGATATCGCGCAACCTCCAGCCTGCTATCCGTAGCGCGCGAGCGTCAATCCCGACAGATCGATTTCCGGTTCTCGCCCTGTAACGAGATCCGCCACCACCTTCCCCGATCCCATCGACATCGCCCAGCCGGTCGAGCCGTGGCCGACGTTGAGCCAGAGCCCGTCGATCCCGCTCGCGCCGAGCAGCGGCGGCCCGTCAGGCGTCATCGGCCGGCGGCCGACCCAGAAGCGCGCCGACGTGCGATCGGCCGCGTGCGGGAACCAGTCGTCGAGCACCTTCATCAGCGTATCGAGCGCCTGCTGTCGCAGCGCTGCGTGCCGGTTGCCGAGTTCCGCGGTACCCGCGACACGCAACGTCGGGCCGAAACGCGTGATCGCCGTCTTCAGCGATTCGTCCATCAGCGCGGCACGCGGTGCTTTCTCGTCGTCGACGACGGTGAGCGTCGCCGAGTAGCCCTTCACCGGATACAGCGGCACATCGATGCCGTGCGGCCGCAGCAGGCCGGCGCTGTCGACGCCGAGCGCGACGACGATTGCATCGGCGGCGAGCCGCGCGCCGCGGTGCTTGGCGCCGGGGTTCGATGCGCGCGGACTCGGCCCGTCATCCCCGTCGCCGTGACCAACGATCCGCACGCCGCGCACCCGGCCGGCTTCAACGTCGAGCGCCTGCACCTGCGTGCGAAAGCTGAACGCCACGCCGTTTGCTTCGCACAGCGCCCGCAATTCGCGCGTGAAGCGTGCGCAATCGCCGGCTTCGTCGTCGGGCAGGTAGATGCCGCCGACGGGCGCCTGCCGCGCCCAGCGCAGGCCCGGTTCGATTGCCGTGCAGCCGGCCGCGTCGAGTTCGCGAAACGCGATGCCCGCGTCGCGCAGCACCTTCAGCGCGGGCTGCACCATCTCGACGTCGAATGCGCCGCGCAGCAGTTGCAGGTAGCCGCGGCTCGCGCCGTAGTCGAACGGATGGCGGTCGCGAAACGCGTGCAGGCATGCGCGGCTGTAGTACGCGATGCGCTGCATCCGCTGCTTGTTCACGCGGAACCGCTCGAATTCGCATTCGCGCAGCCAGCGCGCGATCCAGCGCCACTGCGCGGTGTCGAGCGTGGGCCTGAAGATCAGCGGCGACGCGGGCTTGAACAGGTACTTGAGGATCTTGCCGGGCATGCCGGGCGCGGCCCAGGGTGTCACGTAGCCGGGGGCGATCACGCCCGCGTTGCCGAGGCTCGTCGCCCGGGCGACATCGTCCTCGCGCTCGATCACGGTGACGTTGCAGCCTGCTTCGCGCAGGTGCCAGGCGGTGGTGACGCCGATCACGCCGGCGCCGAGAACGATCACGTGCATGCGGTTTTCCGGGCGAAGGGGGTTCAGGACGCGACGGCCGGATCGTCGGCGAGCGACCTGCCGCGCGTTTCCGGGAGCACGAGCGCGGCGACGATCACGAGCAAGTAGCCGCCGCCCGCGACGAGGCCGATCGCCTTCACGAGCGACATCGACTGCGACAGCGAGCCGACGAGGATCGGGAAGAACGAGCCGAGTCCGCGCCCGAGGTTGTAGCAGAAGCCCTGGCCGGAACCGCGGATCGCACCGGGATACAGCTCCGACAGGTACGCGCCGATGCCCGCGAAGATCCCCTGCACGACGATGCCGAGCGGGAAGCCGAGCAGCAGCATCGCGGTGTCGGTGATCGGCAGCATCGTGTACGCCATGCCGAGCGAGAACGAGCCGATCGCGAACAGGATGAACGACGCGCGGCGGCCGAGCCGGTCGGACAGGATCGCGCCGACCACGTAACCGACGAACGAGCCGACGATCAGCACGACGAGATAGCTGCTCGTGTTGAACACCGACAGGTGGCGGACGGTTTTCAGGTAGGTGGGCAGCCACGTCGTGATCGCGTAGTAGCCGCCGAGCATCCCGGTGCACAGCGCGCTGCCGAACAGCGTCGCGCGCAGGTGCGCTGGCGAGAAGATCTCGAGGAAGTGGCCCGACACGCGGCCTTCGTCGCGCGCACGGCGGGTGGCCGCGTAGATGTCGGGATCGCTGACGTTGCGGCGGATGTACAGGATCCACAGCGCGGGCGCGATGCCGATCCAGAAGCACGCGCGCCACGCGACCTGCTCGGGCAGCAGCGCGAAGAACGCCCAGTAGAGGATCGCGGCCGCGCCCCAGCCGAACGACCAGCTGCTCTGCACGGTGCCGACCGCTTTCCCGCGATGCTCGGGCGAGCGGATCGTCTCGGCCATCATGATCGTCACGACCGACCATTCGCCGCCGAAGCCGAAGCCCTGCAGCGTGCGCGTCGCGAGCAGTTGCCAGAACGAGTGGGTAAAGCCGGACAGGCACGTGAACAGCGCGAACGTCGCGATCGTCCACTGCAGCACGCGCACGCGGCCGTAGCGATCGGCAAGGATGCCGGCGGCCCAGCCGCCGAGCGCCGACGAGATCAGCGAACTCGTCGCGATCATCCCGGCCTCGCTCTTCGTCATGCCCCAGGTGGCGATCAGCGTCGGAATCAGGAACGAATAGATCATGAAGTCGAACGCGTCGACCGCGTAGCCGCCGAAGCCGGCGTATAGCGTCCTGCGCTCGCGCGTCGACAGTTCGTTGAACCACTGGAATGCCTGCATGCTTGCCGCCTCCTCGTTTGTCTCGTCTCGCGCTGCCGTACGGCGGCTATTTTACGGGCGGGATGCGGGGTGCCAAAAAGGTGAGTGCAGGTGCGTGGCGGTGCGGCGAACGGTGAGGGCGGCGTTCGTTCGGGGAAGGCGTGACGGCCGATCGCGCTCGGGCGCCATGCCGGCACTTGCTTCAGAGCGTCAGGCCACCGTCGACATGAATGACCTGACCGGTAATTTGCCGCGCGGCGTCCGACAACAGGAACGCGATCAGTGCGGCCACATCGCCGGGTTCGGCGATCCGGCCGAGCGGTGTCGCCTGTTCGGCGTGCGCCCACGCAGCCGCATTGCCGGCGCTCGGCCCGTGGTCCTTGCGCGTGAAGCCCGGCGCGACGACATTGACGGTGATGCCGCGCGCGGCGAATTCGGCGGCGGCGGTGCGCACGAGCGATTCGAGCGCGGCCTTGGCGGCGGCGGTGGCCGCGAACGGTGCGTCGGCGCGGTAGCGGTGCGCGACGAACGAGCTGACCGCGACGATCCGTGGCGCGGCCGACGCTTCGAGCAGCGGCCGCGCGCGGCCCGCGAGCGAGGAGAACGCGCCGGGCATCGCCGCGAAGGCGGACGCGAGCGCGTCCGCGGAAAGATCGGAGAAGGATTGCCGTGCGGCGAAGCCCGCGTTGGCGACGAGCTGATCGAGCCCGCCGAAGCGCGTGGCGGCTGCATCGACGAGCGAAGCGGCGACGCCCGGCTCACCGAGATCGCCGGTGAGCGTGATGCACGCCGCGCCGGCCCCCGTGCACGCATGCGCGACTTCGGCGAGCCGGGCCCGCGCGGCGTCGTCGGCGCCGCGCGCGTGCAGCGCCAGCGCGATGCCGGGCGCCGCGAGCCGCCGCGCGAGCGCCGCGCCGATCCCCGAGCCTGCCCCGGTGATCAGCGTGATCCGGACGATGTGCGCGGCCCGTTCGTTCACGCCGCGACCTTGTCGCTCTCGTTTACGCGCTCGACGTTGATCGTGCCGACGTGGAACGCGGCCAGCGACTCGCGGTGCGCGATGCTGACGATCGCGGCCTTCGGCAGCCGCTCGGCGAACAGGTGGTACAGGCGTGCTTCGTTGTCGGCGTCGAGCGCGCTGGTCGCTTCGTCGAGGAACAGGAAGTCGGGCTTGTGCAGCAGCACGCGCGCGCCGGCCAGGCGCTGCTGTTCGCCCGGCGACAGCACACGGGTCCAGTGCGCGTTCTCGTCGAGGCGGTCGACGTAATCCTCGAGGCGGCATGCGCGCAGCGCGTCGCGGCAGGCTTCGTCGCTGAACGCGTCGGGTGTCGCCGGATAGGTGAGTGCTGCCTTCAGCGTGCCGATCGGCAAGTAGCTCGTCTGCGGCACGAACATCATCCGCGCGCCGACCGGCGCATCGATCGCGCCGTCGCCGAACGGCCACAGGCCCGCGAGCGCGCGCATGAACGTGCTCTTGCCGGAACCCGACTTGCCGATCACGAGCCAGCGCGAGCCGGGCTCGATCGTGACGCTGCCGATGTTCGCGAGCGCGTTGCCGTTCGGCAGCGCGAGCTTGAGCGACGACGTCGACAGTTTCGCGCCGTCGACGTAGTGCAGGTTGATGCCGCCGTGCTCGGTCGCGGGCGACAGGCTTTCCTTCAGGTGGGACGTGCCCATCACGCGCTTGAATTCGCGCAGACGGTTGACGGTGGCGCGCCATTCGACGAGGGTCGAGTAGCTGTTGATGAACCACGAGAACGAATCGCTGACGGTGCCGAACGCGGACGAGATCTGCATCAGCACGCCGAACGAGAACGCGCCCGCGAAATAGCGCGGCGCGGCGACGACCAGCGGGAAGATGATCGCGATCTGCCCGTAGAAGCTCAGCACGAACGTGAGCCGCTTCGTGTACTTCATCACGCGCCACCAGTTGTCGCGGATGCGCATGAAGAGGGTCTGCGCGTTGCCGGTCTCGGTCTTCTCGCCGTCGTAGAACGCGATCTGCTCGGCATTCTCGCGCACGCGGATCAGCCCGAAGCGGAAGTCGGCCTCGACACGCTGCTGCTGGTAGTTGATCGACACGAGCGGATGGCCGACCTTCTGGATGATCAGCGAGCCGACCACCGCGTACAGCGCGGCCGCCCACACCATGTAGCCGGGGATCGCGATCGGCGTCGCGCCGAGCGAAATCGTCAGCGCGCCGGCGAGCGACCACAGGATCGTGATGAACGACACGAGCGTGACGACCGTCGACAGCAGGTCGAGCGACAGCGCGAGCGTGGTCGTCGCGAACGACTGGAGATCGTCGGTGATCCGCTGGTCGGGGTTGTCGGCGAGGCGGTCACGCTCGATCCGGTAGAACGCGCGATCGCCGAGCCACTGGCCGAGAAAGCGGTCGGTGAGCCACTGGCGCCAGCGGAAACCGAGCATCTGCCGCAGGTAGCGGCCGTACACGGCGAGGATGATGAACGCGAACGCGAGCGCGGAGAACTGCATCAGCAGGTTCGGGAAGTCGTGGACGTCTTTCGACTGCAGCGCGTTGTAGAACTCCGCGTTCCACTTGTTCAGCCGGACGTTGATCCAGACCACGCAGAGGTTGATCGCGATGATCGCGACCAGCAGGCCCCACGCGATTTTCCATTCGGACGATACCCAGTAGGGCTTGATGAGGCGCCATGCGGATACCGGGCGCTCGTCCTGCGGCGCGTCGGAGGCGGCGGAGCGGACGGGATCGATCGATTGGGTCATGTGCTTCCTGATGAGTAGCCGGCGCGCGGGCCGGGCGAAGCCGGGCGCGCGCCGCGATACGGCATGCCGGGACGCGGCGCCGACTGACGGCGGGCGTCCGGATGGTCGCCCGCGTGTCTTAAACGGCGCTTAAGGCCGGCGGTGACGCGGCAACCGGCCGCTCACGCGGCCGGCCTGCGGGCATTGTGCCAGAGCGGCGCGGCACGACGGCGAATTTGCCGCAAGGGGGACAGTTTGCGGCGCTTTCCGCTTTTATGGTCTAATGGCCGACGACGAAACAGGGGTGCTTCGTGGCGCGGCCGGCAGATGTTCCGGGCAGCGCGATGAGGCTGAGAAAGACCCTTCGCACCCGATCCGGGTAATACCGGCGAGGGAAGTTTCCGATCCCGCCGGGTCGCGCTGGCTGCCATCCCACATGGTCAGCGCCCTTGTCCCGCCCGGCCGGCCTTTGCTGCCGGTTTCGTCCTTTTGGGTACGCGCTTTGCGCGTTACGGAAGGAATGATGACCGCACAATCTTCAGTTTTTTGCATGGTTCCCGGCCCGATGTCGCGTGCGTTCGCACGGGGCGGCGCGTGCACGTCGACGCTCGTCGTGCGCGCTTGCGCGGCTCGCGAGGAGCGTGTGCGATGAACGTCCAGGATTCCCGACCCGATTTCGCGGTGCTCGGCGGCGGCCTCGTCGGCCGCCTGATCGCATGGCGGCTCGCGGGCGACGGGCATCGCGTCGCACTCTACGAGCGCGGCGGCCCGGACGGCGAGCAGTCGGCCGCGTGGGTCGCGGCTGCGATGCTCGCGCCGCTCGCGGAAGCGGCGAGCGCGGAACTGCTGATCACCGAGCTCGGCGCAGCTTCCCTCGCGCGTTGGCCGCAGTGGCTCGCGGAACTGCCCGAACCCGTGTTCTTCCAGCATCACGGCACGCTCGTCGTCTGGCATCACGCGGATCGCGCGGAGGCGCCGCTGTTCGAGCGGCGCGTGCGCGCGAACGCGCCGGCCGACCTGTTCGACAACGGTTTCGTGACGCTCGCCGGCGCGCAGGTCGATGCGGCCGAGCCGGTGCTCGCGGGCCGCTTCGCGCGCGGCCTGCTGTTGCCGAACGAAGGCCAGCTCGACAATCGCCAGGCGCTGCGCGCGCTCGCGGCGGGCCTCGTCGAGCGCGGCGTCGACCTGCACTGGCACGTCACGATCGACGATGCGAACCTGCCCGCCGCGCATGTCACGATCGATTGCCGCGGGCTCGGCGCGAAACCCGCGCTGCCCGTGTTGCGCGGCATCCGCGGCGAAGTCGCGCGCGTGCGCGCGCCCGGCATCGGGCTTACCCGGCCCGTGCGGCTGCTGCATCCGCGCTACCCGCTGTACATCGCGCCGAAGCAGGACGATCTCTACGTGATCGGCGCGACCGAGGTGGAGGGCGAGGACATGTCGCCCGTCAGCGTACGCTCCGCGCTCGAATTGCTGAGCGCGGCGTTCTCCGTGCATCCGGCGTTCGGCGAGGCGCGCATCCTCGAACTCAACGCGCAGTGCCGGCCGACGCTGCCCGATCATCGCCCGGCGGTGATCTGGGACGGCGCATCGACGCTCGCCGTCAACGGCCTGTACCGGCACGGCTTCATGATCGCGCCGGAAGTCGCGCACGCGGCGGTTGCGGTCGCCGAAGCCGCGCTCGGCGGCGCGTTCGGCGATGCCGATGCGTTCGCCGCGTGGCGCGACGCCGAGCGCTGGCCGACGCTCCTTCATCACCGCAACGACGCGCGCCAGCCGGCCTGACGCGCGCTGCCGACCGAATTCGACGAAGTCTCATGGATATCCAGATCAACCAACAGAACCTGACGTTGCCCGACGGCGCAACGGTGGCCGACGCGCTCGCCGCGTACGGCGCGCGTCCGCCGTATGCGGTCGCGCTGAACGGCAACTTCGTCGCGCGCACGCAGCACGCGGCGCGCGCACTCGCGGCGGGCGACAAGCTCGACGTCGTGCACCCGGTCGCGGGCGGCTGAGCGCCGCCGGTTCGTCCCCGCTCTTCCAGGAAAACGACATGACGTCCCCCACCTCCGCCGACGCGCTGACGCTGTACGGCGAAACCTTTGCAAGCCGCGTGCTGCTCGGCACGTCGCGCTACCCGTCGCTGCAGTCGCTGTCCGATTCGATCGCCGCGTCGCGCCCCGGGATGGTGACGGTCGCGCTGCGCCGCCAGATGACGGGCGGCACGGCCGAAGCCGGCTTCTTCGAGCTGCTCAAGCGCCACGCGGTGCCGCTGCTGCCGAACACGGCCGGCTGCCAGACCGTCGCCGAAGCCGTGACGACCGCTCATATGGCGCGCGAGGTCTTCGGCACCGACTGGATCAAGCTCGAACTGATCGGCGACGACTACACGCTGCAGCCCGATCCGGTCGGGCTGATCGAGGCCGCCGCGCAACTGGTGAAGGACGGTTTCAAGGTGCTGCCGTACTGCACCGAGGATCTGGTGATCGGCCGGCGCCTGCTCGATGTCGGCTGCGAGGCACTGATGCCGTGGGGCGCGCCGATCGGCACGGGCAAGGGCGTCGTGAACCCGTACGGCTTGCGCGTGCTGCGCGAGCGGCTGCCCGACGTGCCGCTGATCGTCGACGCGGGGCTCGGCGTGCCGTCGCACGCGTGCCAGGTGATGGAGTGGGGTTTCGACGGTGTGTTGCTGAACACCGCCGTGTCGCAGGCCACGCACCCGGAGATCATGGCGCGCGCGTTTGCGCAGGGCGTCGAGGCCGGCCGCGCCGCGTATCTCGCCGGGCCGATGGATGCGCGCGAGACCGCGCATGCGAGCACCCCGGTCGTCGGGATGCCGTTCTGGCACCAGGACGGAGGCGGCGCATGAGCGCGCGCTTCGCCGATGCGTTCTGGCCGCCGGCCGACGAACTGGCCGAAGCGGCCGAACGGATTCGCGCGCGGCTCGGCGACTGGCCGGGCGGTGCGGCGCCGTGGCGGCTCTGCGTTGCGGTGCCCGATGTGCCGGCCGACGGCGACGTGCTGATCGTCTCGGCTGGCGACCGCGCCGCGCAGGCGCGCGCGTCGGCTGCGTCGTGGCCCGCGGCGCCGGGCGCGGTCGCGATCGAATTCGACGAGCAGGGCGCGGTACTGCACGCGGCGGGTGCACGCTACGCGCTCGACGCCGCGCATCCGCTCGGGGACGACTGGATCGCCGCGCTCGCCGCGTTCCTCGATTGCGGCTTTGCGCCGGTCGACGCGCTGGTGCTGGCGCTGGCCTGGCGCGACGGCGACGAGACGCGCGCGGCAGACGCGTGGCCGGTCGACGCCGCACGGTTCCCGCGCGTCGCCGGGCTGCCGGCCGCGCCCGAGCCCGCGTTCGCGCCATGCCCCGCGCAACTCGGCCTCTATCCGGTCGTGCCGGATGCCGAATGGGTCGAGCGCGTGCTCGATTGCGGCGTGCGGACCGTGCAATTGCGCGTGAAAGGCTCGACGCCGGACGCGTTGCGCCGGGAAATCGCTCGTGCGGTCGCGGCGGGGCGTCGCTATCCCGATGCGCGCGTGTTCATCAACGATCACTGGAAGATCGCAGCAGATGAAGGCGCGTACGGGGTTCATCTAGGTCAGGAAGACCTCGAAACGGCCGATCTGGCGGCAATCGCGCGCGCGGGCCTGCGGCTCGGACTTTCGAGCCACGGTTATTACGAAATGTTGCGGGCGCTGCACGAGCGCCCGAGCTACCTCGCGCTCGGTCCCGTGTACGCGACCGCGACCAAGGCCGTTGCGGCACCGCCGCAGGGTCTTGCGCGGATCGCCCGCTATGCGCGCTTCGCGGGCACGCAGGCGCCGCTCGTCGCGATCGGCGGGGTGGGCCTCGACACGCTGCCGGCCGTGCTGGCAACCGGCGTCGGCAGTGTCGCGGTGGTCAGTGCGGTGACGGGCGCGGCCGACTATCGGGCTGCCATTGTTGCGCTGCGGCAATGTTTTCCCGGACAATTTGACAATCATTGACCGCAGGACACGGAACGGCGTCACGACATCATTCCAAGGCAGGCCCTATAATTCGGCGTTCTGCGTAAAAGGACTGTCCGCTCCGTGAGCCCCACTCCTACCGAGACCCTGCTGGAACTTCGCGACGTCGACTTTGGCTACGGCGACCGCCTCGTCCTGTCCAACCTGAACCTGCGCTTCGGGCGCGGGCAGGTCGTCGCGGTCATGGGCGGCTCGGGTTGCGGCAAGACGACCGTGCTGCGCCTGATCGGCGGCCTCGTGCGTGCGCGCCGCGGCCAGGTGCTGTTCGACGGCGCCGATGTCGGCGCGCAAACGCGCGACGGCCTGTACGCGCTGCGCCGCAAGATGGGCATGCTGTTCCAGTTCGGCGCGCTGTTCACCGACATGTCGGTGTTCGAGAACGTCGCGTTCGCGCTGCGCGAGCACACCGACTTGCCCGACGACCTGATCCGCGACCTCGTGCTGATGAAACTCAACGCCGTCGGGCTGCGCGGTGCGCGCGACCTGATGCCGTCCGAGGTGTCGGGCGGGATGGCGCGCCGCATCGCGCTGGCACGCGCGATCGCGCTCGATCCGCAGCTCATCATGTACGACGAGCCGTTCGCGGGCCTCGATCCGATCTCGCTCGGCATCACCGCGAACCTGATCCGCACGCTGAACCAGGCGCTGGGCGCCACGTCGATCCTCGTCACGCACGACGTGCCGGAATCGTTCGCGATCGCCGACTACGTGTATTTTCTGGCCAACGGCGGCGTGCTTGCGCAGGGTACGCCCGACGAACTGCGCGCGTCGACCGATCCGAGCGTGCGGCAGTTCATCGACGGCGCGCCGGACGGCCCGTTCAAATTTCATTACACGAGCCCGCCGCTTGCCGCGGATTTCGGGCTCGGCGGAGGGCGCGCATGATCAGCGCGATCGGACGTTACGTCATCGGCGGCCTCGAGCGCGCGGGCTACGGCACGCGCCTGTTCGTGCGCCTCGTGCTGGAATTCTTCCCGCTGCTGCGCCGGCCGCGGCTGGTCACGAAGCAGATCCACTTCCTCGGCAACTATTCGTTCGTGATCATTGCCGTGTCGGGCCTGTTCGTCGGCTTCGTGCTCGGCCTGCAGGGGTATTACACGCTGAACCGCTACGGTTCCGAGCAGGCGCTCGGCCTGCTGGTCGCGCTGTCGCTCGTGCGTGAGCTCGGGCCGGTCGTCACCGCGCTGCTGTTCGCGGGCCGCGCGGGCACGTCGCTCACGGCCGAGATCGGTCTGATGAAAGCCGGCGAACAGCTCACCGCGCTCGAGATGATGGCGGTGGACCCGATCAAGAACGTGATCGCGCCGCGCATGTGGGCGGGCATCATCGCGATGCCGCTCCTCGCCGCGATCTTCAACGCGGTCGGCGTGCTCGGCGGCTACTTCGTCGGCGTCGTGCTGATCGGCGTCGATCCGGGCGCGTTCTGGTCGCAGATGCAGGGCGGCGTGCAGGTCTGGGCCGACGTCGGCAACGGCGTGCTGAAGAGCATCGTGTTCGGGTTCGCCGTGACCTTCATTGCGCTGTATCAAGGGTATGAAGCGAAGCCCACGCCCGAAGGCGTGTCGCGCGCGACGACCAAGACGGTCGTGTTCGCGTCGCTCGCCGTACTCGGCCTCGATTTCCTGCTGACCGCGCTGATGTTCAGCTAAGCCTCAGCCAAGCCAAATTTTGGGATGACGATGAAAAAGACTGCTCTCGACTTCTGGGTCGGCCTGTTCGTGGTGGTGGGCTTCCTTGCGGTGCTGTTCCTGGCGCTGAAGGTCGGCAACATGAGCTCGCTGTCATTTCAGCCGACCTATTCGGTGAAGATGAAATTCGACAATATCGGCGGGCTGAAGCCGCGCGCGGCCGTGAAGAGCGCGGGCGTCGTGGTCGGCCGCGTGAAGACGATCGGCTTCGACACGAACACGTACCAGGCGCTTGTCACGATCGATATCGATGGCCAGTACCCGTTCCCGAAGGATTCGTCGGCGAAGATCCTGACGTCGGGCCTGCTCGGCGAGCAATATATCGGCCTCGATCCGGGCGGCGACACCGAAATGCTGAAGTCGGGCGATACGATCACGATGACGCAATCGGCGATCGTGCTCGAGAACCTGATCGGCCAGTTCCTGTACAGCAAGGCTGCCGATGCGGGCGGGGCGAAGCCTGCAGCCGGTGCGCCGGCCGCGCCTGCACCGGTGGCGGTGCCGGCGTCGGCGGTGTCCGCCGCGTCCGGTTCGGCGGCCCAATAACCACACGAGAGAAAACAAGAGGGTAATGACCATGCAGACGATCCGCATTAGGCAGGCCGCGCTGGCGGTGGCGGCAGTCGCCGCGTTGAGCGGCTGCGCGACCGTGCAGACGCCGACCAAGGGCGATCCGCTCGAAGGCTTCAACCGGACGATGTACAAGTTCAACGACACGGTCGACACGTATGCGCTGAAGCCGGTCGCGCAGGGCTACCAGTACGTGGTGCCGCAGCCGGTGCGTGACAGCGTGACGAACTTCTTCTCGAACATCGGCGACGTCTACATCGCGGCGAACAACATCGTGCAGCTGCGGATCGCGGACGGCGTCGGCGACATCATGCGGGTCGTGATCAACACGGTGTTCGGCGTCGGCGGCCTGTTCGACGTCGCGACGATCGCGAAGCTGCCGAAGCACACGGCCGACTTCGGGATCACGATGGGCCGCTACGGCATGCCGTCGGGCCCGTATCTCGTGCTGCCGCTGCTCGGCCCGAGCACGCTGCGCGACACGGCCGGCCTGGGCGTCGACTACGTCGGCAACCCGCTCACCTACGTGAAGCCGGATAGCGTGAGCTGGGGCCTGTTCGGCGTCAACCTCGTCAACACGCGTTCGAACCTGCTCGGCGCAGGCGACGTGCTGGATGCCGCGGCCCTCGACAAGTATTCGTTCGTGCGTAACGCGTACCTGCAGCGCCGCCAGATGCTGATCAGCAACGCCCGCGGCGAGGCGGCCGCGACGTCGGGCAGCGACGCGCTGCCGAAGTACGACCTGCCGGAAGACGGCGCGGCGCCGGCGGCAGCCGGTACGGCGGGCGCGGCGGTGGCCGCACCGGCTTCGGGCACGGCCGAATCGCCGAACCCGGCCAGCGAAACGAACGTGCCGGCGATGCAGGTGGCGCCGCCGTCGCCGGGCGGGCTGCGCTTCCCGAGCATCCGGCTGCACTGACGCATTTACATTCGTTACAGCCCGAAACGATTCAGTCGGTAGCGTGCGCGAACTTGCGCGTAAGCTACCGGCTCCAACCTCCGCATCGACTCATTCATGCAGGTCACTATGATGAAAAAACTGTTCCTGATCCCCGTTTTCGCGGCGCTGTTCTCGTTCGGCAGCGCAGCCCACGCGCAAGTCGACCAGTCGAACCCGCAAGCGCTGATCAAGACGGCGACGCAGCAGGTGCTCGACGAAGTCAAGCAGCAGACGATCAAGCAGGGCGACACCAACCGCATCATTACGATCGTCAACAAGGACATCCTGCCGTACACCGATTTCCGCCGCACCACGCAGCTCGCGATGGGGCGCAACTGGCGCACGGCCACGGCCGAGCAGCAGCAGCAGGTCCAGGAGCAGTTCAAGCTGCTGCTGATCCGCACGTATTCGGGTGCGCTGGCGCAGCTGAAGCCGGACCAGCAGATCCAGTACCCGCCGTTCCGTGCCGATCCGGCCGATACCGATGTCGTGGTCAAGACGGTCGCGATGAACAACGGCCAGCCGGTCCAGATCGATTACCGCCTGTACAAGACGACGAACGGCTGGAAGGTGTATGACCTGAACGTGCTCGGCGCGTGGCTGATCCAGACGTACCAGCAGCAGTTCAACGAGAAGATCCAGCAGAGCGGCGTGGACGGCCTGATCCAGTTCCTCACGCAACGCAACCAGCAACTTGCCGCCGGCAAGCAAGCGTCGTGAGCGGCTTCGAGGCCGGCTCCTCGCTGACCGTCGCGAGCGCGAAGTCCGCGCTCGCGGACGGTCTTGCGCGCATCGGCGCGGGCGCGACCGCCGTCGATTGCGCGGCGCTGGCGCAGTTCGACTCGTCCGCGCTCGCCGTGCTGCTCGCATGGCAACGTGCCGCCAAAGCGCGCGGCGCGACCCTCGACATCCTCAATCTCCCCCCGAAGCTCGCCAGCCTCGCGCGCGCCTACGGCGTCGACGCGCTCATCGAGGGCACCGGGCGACATTGACCCTGTCCGACCGGAGCCTGCCGCGCCGCCCGGCGCGCGCACGCTCCAGGCCGCGTGCCTCCGGCACCGGCTCCACCAGCCGGTTTGCCCTATAATCAAGCGTTTTGCGGGGCAGCCAATCGGCGTCCGGCCCCCATTTTCTTTCGCAGCAAGCACAGAATAGGCGTCGCGGCCATTGCGTCGCGCACAGTCATGTCAGCCATAGAAATCCGTCACGTCAAGAAGCGCTACAAGTCGCTTCAGGCGCTCAAGGGCGTCAGCCTGTCGGTCGAGGAAGGCGAGTTTTTCGGTCTGCTCGGCCCCAACGGCGCAGGCAAGACCACGCTCATCAGTATCCTCGCCGGGCTGGCCCGGGCCGACGAAGGCAGCATCTCGGTGCGCGGCCACGACGTCGTCAAGGACTTCCGCGGCGCGCGCCGTGCACTCGGCGTCGTACCGCAGGAGCTCGTTTTCGATCCGTTCTTCACCGTCCGCGAGACGCTGCGGATCCAGTCCGGTTATTTCGGGCTGCGCCGCAACGACGACTGGATCGACGAAGTGATGGCCAATCTCGACCTCACCGAGAAAGCCGACGCGAACATGCGCGCGCTGTCGGGCGGGATGAAGCGCCGCGTGCTGGTCGCGCAGGCGCTCGTGCACCGGCCGCCCGTGATCGTGCTCGACGAACCGACCGCCGGCGTCGACGTCGAATTGCGCCAGACGCTGTGGAAATTCATCTCGCGCCTGAACCGCGAAGGCCACACGATCGTGCTGACCACGCACTACCTCGAGGAAGCCGAGTCGCTGTGCGACCGCATCGCGATGCTGCGTCGCGGCGAAGTGGTCGCGCTCGACCGCACCGACGCGCTGCTGCGCCGCTTCGCCGGGCTGCAGCTCTACCTGCGCCTCGCGGCCGGCGCCCTGCCGTCCGAGTTGCGCGGGCTGGAGTCCGACCCGGCCGCCCGCGCGCCGGGCGAGCACCTGCTGCGCCTCACGAGCTATGACGATGTCGAGCGGATCCTCGCGCAATGCCGCGCGGCGGGCTGTACGTTCGACGAGATCGAGGTCCGCAAGGCCGACCTCGAGGATGTGTTCGTCCAGGTGATGAACGGGGCCGAGGTGATCGAGGGTCTGGCATGAGCGGGTTTCAAACGCTGTTCTACAAGGAATTGCTGCGCTTCTGGAAGGTGTCGTTCCAGACGGTGCTCGCGCCCATCGTGACGGCGCTGCTGTACCTGACGATCTTCGGCCACGCGCTGTCGGGCCGCGTCGAGGTCTATCCGGGTGTCGAGTACGTGAGCTTTCTCGTACCGGGCCTCGTGATGATGAGCGTGCTGCAGAACGCGTTCGCGAACAGCTCGTCGTCGCTGATCCAGTCGAAGATCACCGGCAACCTCGTGTTCGTGCTGCTGCCGCCGCTGTCGTACCGCGACATGTTCGGCGCGTACGTGCTCGCGTCCGTGGTGCGCGGCCTCGCGGTCGGCACCGGCGTGTTCGTCGTGACGATCTGGTTTGTCCCGATGCATTTCGCGGCGCCGCTGTTCATCATGGCGTTCGCGCTGCTCGGCTCGGCGATCCTCGGCACGCTCGGCCTGATCGCCGGGATCTGGGCCGAGAAGTTCGACCAGCTCGCCGCGTTCCAGAACTTCCTGATCATGCCGCTGACGTTCCTGTCCGGCGTGTTCTATTCGACGCACTCGCTGCCGCCCGTGTGGCGCGAGATCTCGCGTCTCAACCCGTTTTTCTACATGATCGACGGCTTCCGATTCGGGTTCTTCGGCGCGTCCGACATCAACCCGTTCGCGAGCCTCGCGATCGTCACCGGTTTCTTCGTGCTGCTCGCGCTGATCGCGATGCGGCTGCTCGCGACCGGCTACAAACTGCGTCATTGATATCGACAGGCAGCGGCCGCCATCCGGGCGGCGCGCGCCGACAGGAGCCTTACACCATGTTGCCGACTCCCGAACAGGTCAAGCAATACATCGCCGGCGGTCTCGCCTGCACGCATCTGGAAGTCGAAGGCGACGGCCAGCATTTCTTCGCGACGATCGTGTCGGCGGCCTTCGAAGGCAAGCGGCCGATCCAGCGGCACCAGCTCGTCTACGCGGCGCTCGGCGATCGCATGAAGCAGGAAATTCACGCGCTCAGCATGAAGACGCTGACGCCCGCCGAATGGCAGAACGCATAAACGGAAATCACTGAGTGCAAGTCACCGTCAACGAGCGCGACGCCGTCCAGAGCGTCGCCACGGCACACCCGGCCGCCAACGGGGAATCGCATGGCCATGGGATGGACAAGCTCGTGATCGAAGGCGGCCACCGCCTGTCGGGCGAGATCGTCGTGTCGGGCGCGAAGAATGCCGCGCTGCCGATCCTGTGCGCGGGGCTGCTTACCGGTGATCCGGTCGATCTCCACAACGTGCCGAACCTCAAGGACGTGCGCACCACGCTGAAGGTGCTGAACCAGATGGGCGTGAAGAGCGAGACCGACGGCTGCCGCGTGCAGCTCGACGCGTCGCGCGTCGACAACCTCGTCGCGCCGTACGAGCTCGTGAAGACGATGCGCGCGTCGATCCTCGTGCTCGGGCCGCTGCTCGCGCGTTTCGGCGAGGCGAAGGTGTCGCTGCCGGGCGGATGCGCGATCGGTGCGCGTCCGGTCGACCAGCACATCAAGGGCCTGCAGGCGATGGGCGCCGAGATCAGCATCGAGCACGGCTTCATCGAAGCCCGCGCGAAGCGCCTGAAGGGCGCGCGCATCGTGACCGACATGATCACGGTGACGGGCACGGAAAACCTGTTGATGGCCGCGACGCTCGCCGACGGCGAGACGGTGATCGAAAACGCCGCGCGCGAGCCGGAAGTGAGCGATCTCGCACATTTGCTGGTCGCGATGGGCGCGAAAATCGACGGCATCGGCACCGATCGCCTCGTGATCCAGGGCGTCGAGCGGCTGCACGGTGCGCGCCATTCGGTGATCCCCGACCGCATCGAGGCCGGCACGTTCCTGTGCGCGGTCGCGGCGGCCGGCGGCGACGTGATGCTGACGGGCGTGCGCCCGCACATCCTCGACGCGGTGATCGACAAGCTGCGCGAAGCCGGCGTGTCGATCGAGGAAGGTGACAGCTGGCTGCGCGTGAAGATGGACCGCCGGCCGTCGGCGGTGACGATCCGCACGTCGGAATACCCGGCGTTCCCGACCGACATGCAGGCGCAGTTCATGGCCCTCAATACGGTCGCGACGGGCACCGCGCAGGTCGTCGAAACCATTTTCGAGAACCGTTTCATGCACGTGCAGGAGCTGAACCGGCTCGGCGCGAACATCACGATCGACGGCAACACCGCGCTCGTGACGGGGGTCGAGAAGCTGTCGGGCGCGAACGTGATGGCGACCGACCTGCGCGCGTCGGCGAGCCTCGTGATCGCCGGGCTGCGTGCCGACGGCGAAACGCTGGTCGACCGCATCTATCATCTGGACCGCGGCTACGACCGCATGGAAGCCAAACTGACCGCCGTCGGCGCGAACGTGCGCCGCCTTTCCGGGAGCCAAGCATGAGCGCGCCGCTGACCCTTGCCCTGTCGAAGGGCCGGATTTTCGAGGAAACCCTGCCGCTGCTGGCCGCGGCGGGCGTACAGGTCACCGAGGATCCGGAAACGTCGCGCAAGCTGATCCTGCCGACGACGAATCCCGACCTGCGCGTGATCATCGTGCGCGCAAGCGACGTGCCGACCTACGTCGAATACGGCGCGGCCGACTTCGGCGTGGCCGGCAAGGACGTGCTGGTCGAGCACGGCGGTTCGGGCCTGTACCAGCCGATCGACCTGAACATTGCGCGCTGCCGGATGTCGGTGGCCGTGTCGGCCGGTTTCGACTATGCGAGCGCCGTGCGCCAGGGCGCGCGGCTGCGCGTCGCGACGAAGTACGTCGAAACGGCGCGCGAACACTTTGCCGCGAAGGGCGTGCACGTCGACCTGATCAAGCTGTACGGCTCGATGGAACTTGCGCCGCTGGTCGGGCTGGCCGACGCGATCGTCGACCTCGTCAGCTCGGGCGGCACGCTGAAGGCGAACAATCTGGTCGAGGTCGAGGAGATCATGGCGATCTCGTCGCGCCTTGTCGTGAACCAGGCTGCGCTGAAATTGAAGCGCACGGCGCTCAAGCCGATCCTCGACGCGTTCGAACGCGCGTCGCAGAATGGCGGTTGAGCGCATCACCGTAACGGAACTCCCATGTCCATCACCATCCGCAAGCTCGATTCGACGAGCGAAGGCTTCGGCGCCGAGCTGCGCGCGCTGCTCGCATTCGAGGCGAGCGAAGACGCGGCGATCGAGCAATCGGTCGCGCAGATCCTTGCCGACGTGAAGTCGCGCGGCGACGCCGCGGTGCTCGAGTACACGAACCGCTTCGACCGGCTGAGCGCGACCAGCGTCGCCGCGCTGGAGCTGCCGCAGGACGCGCTGCAGACGGCGCTCGACGGCCTCGCGCCGAAGGCGCGCGCGGCGCTGGAAGCGGCTGCCGCGCGAGTGCGCGCGTACCACGAGAAGCAGAAGATCGAGTGCGGCACGCACAGCTGGCAGTACACGGAAAGCGATGGCACGGTGCTCGGTCAGAAGATCACGCCGCTCGACCGCGTCGGCCTGTACGTGCCGGGCGGCAAGGCCGCGTATCCGTCGTCGGTGCTGATGAACGCGATTCCCGCGCGCGTCGCGGGCGTCGGCGAGATCGTGATGGTCGTGCCGACGCCGGATGGCGTGAAGAACGACCTCGTGCTCGCCGCGGCGCTGCTCGGCGGCGTCGATCGCGTGTTCACGATCGGCGGTGCGCAGGCGGTCGGCGCGCTCGCATACGGTACGGCGACGGTGCCGGCCGTCGACAAGATCTGCGGCCCCGGCAACGCTTACGTCGCATCGGCGAAGCGCCGCGTGTTCGGCACGGTCGGCATCGACATGATCGCCGGGCCGTCGGAAATCCTCGTGCTGTGCGACGGTACGACCGATCCGAACTGGGTCGCGATGGACCTGTTCTCGCAGGCCGAGCACGACGAACTCGCGCAATCGATCCTGCTGTGCCCGGACGGTGCGTTCCTCGAGCGGGTCGAAAAGGCGATCGACGAGCTGCTGCCGTCGTTGCCGCGCCAGGACGTGATCCGCGCGTCGCTCGAAGGCCGCGGCGCGCTGATCAAGGTGCGCGACATGGCCGAAGCCTGCCGGATCGCGAACGACATTGCGCCCGAGCACCTGGAAATTTCCGCGCTGGAGCCGCAGCAATGGGGCCAGCAGATCCGCCATGCGGGCGCGATCTTCCTCGGCCGCTATACGAGCGAGAGCCTGGGTGACTACTGCGCGGGGCCGAACCACGTGCTGCCGACGTCGCGCACCGCACGTTTCTCGTCGCCGCTCGGCGTGTACGACTTCATCAAGCGCTCGAGCCTGATCGAGGTCAGCGCGGAAGGCGCGCAGACGCTCGGCGAGATCGCATCCGAGCTCGCGTACGGCGAAGGGCTGCAGGCGCACGCGAAGAGCGCCGAGTTCCGGATGAAGAACTGACCACACGTTGTGCGGGGCCGCGGCTGGCGCCGATGCGCTGCCCGGCCTGCCCCGGAACCGGGGCTGGAGACACCTGTGCAGGGCGGCAGCCGCCGCTCTGCCGACCCATTGACGCCGGCGCGACGCACGCCGGCTTGAGACCATGACGACGCCACAAGACATCATCCGCCGCGACGTGCTCGCGATGACGAGCTACCCGGTGCCGGACGCGAGCGGGTTCGTGAAACTCGACGCGATGGAGAACCCGTACCCGCTGCCCGAGACGCTCGCCGCGGCGCTCGGCGAGCGTCTCGCGCAAGTCGCGCTGAACCGCTACCCGGCGCCGCGCCCGGCCGCGCTGCTCGACAAGCTGCGTCACGCGATGGGCGTGCCGGCCGGCTGCGACGTGCTGCTCGGCAACGGCTCGGACGAAATCATCAGCATGATGTCGGTGGCCTGCGCGAAGCCGGGCGCGAAGGTGCTCGCGCCGGTGCCTGGCTTCGTGATGTACGAGCTGTCCGCGAAGCTCGCGCAGCTCGAATTCGTCGGCGTGCCGCTGAAGGCCGACCTGACGCTCGACGTCGACGCGATGCTCGCGGCGATCGCCGAGCATCGTCCGGCGATCGTCTATCTCGCGTACCCGAACAATCCGACCGGCACGCTGTACGACGATGCCGACATCGAACGGATCGTCGCGGCCGCGCGGCACAGCCTGATCGTGATCGACGAGGCGTACCAGCCGTTCGCCGTTCGCTCGTGGCTGCAGCGCGCCGCCGAATTCGACAATGTCGTCGTGATGCGCACGGTATCGAAGCTCGGCCTTGCGGGCATCCGCCTCGGCTATCTGGTCGGTTCGCCCGCGTGGCTGACCGAATTCGACAAGGTGCGCCCGCCGTACAACATCAACGTGCTGACCCAGGCGACCGCCGATTTCCTGCTCGACCACCTCGACGTGCTCGATGCGCAGGCGGCCGATCTGCGTGCGGAGCGCACGCGTCTCGCACAGGAAGTGGCCGCGCTGCCGGGCGCGACGGTGTTCCCGAGCGCGGGAAATTTCCTGCTGGTGCGCGTGCCGGACGCGGCTGCCGTGTTCGACGCGCTGCTCACCGAGCGGGTTTTGATCAAAAACGTGAGTAAAATGCATCCGTTGCTGGCTGAATGCGTGCGGCTGACTGTCGGTTCTCCCGACGAAAACGCGCGCCTGCTGGCCGCTTTGAAACTCGCGCTGCCCGGTTGAGCCTCTGGGTGCCGCAGCGCGAACGATCAATCCCCATTTACATCGACTCAGTCAAGGAATTGCCATGCGTGTGGCGGAAGTCGTTCGCAATACCAGCGAAACGCAGATCCGTGTGAAGCTCGATCTCGACGGCACGGGCCAGCAGAAGCTGGCCACCGGCGTGCCGTTCCTCGACCATATGCTCGACCAGATCGCTCGACACGGTCTGGTCGATCTCGAGGTTGAAGCGCATGGCGATACGCATATCGACGACCACCACACGGTCGAGGATGTCGGCATCACGCTCGGGCAGGCCGTCGCGAAGGCGATCGGCGACCGCAAGGGCATCCGCCGCTACGGCCATTCGTACGTGCCGCTCGACGAGGCGCTGTCGCGCGTCGTGATCGACTTCTCGGGCCGGCCGGGCCTGGAATTCCACGTGCCGTTCACGCGGGCGCGGATCGGCACGTTCGACGTCGACCTGTCGATCGAGTTCTTCCGCGGTTTCGTGAACCACGCGGGCGTCACGCTGCACATCGACAACCTGCGCGGGAT
This sequence comes from Burkholderia sp. BCC0405, assembly GCF_902833075.1. Taxonomy (NCBI): domain Bacteria; kingdom Pseudomonadati; phylum Pseudomonadota; class Betaproteobacteria; order Burkholderiales; family Burkholderiaceae; genus Burkholderia; species Burkholderia sp. BCC0405. Next base: position 38,452 of record NZ_CADFEO010000027.1, on the reverse strand, counting down.
CAACGCGCACCATCAGCTTGAAACGGTGTTCAAGGCCTTCGGCCGTGCGCTGCGCGCGGCGGTGGAACTGGACGAGCGTGCGGCGGGGCAGATCCCGTCGACGAAGGGCAGTCTCTGAACCTGAACTGACCGGACGGAGCGTCAAGGACAACCTCACGGCTTCGGCGCGCGGCGCCGGCTTGCGATGGATCTGCTCAAATCGTTCATTTCGCTGCTCGCGCTGATCAACCCGGTCGGTGCCGTGCCGTTCTTCCTGAGCCTGACGGCGCAGCAGACGGATGTCGAGCGGCGGCGTACGATCCGGATCGCGTCGGTGTCGGTGTTCTGCGTGATCACGGTGACGACGCTGCTCGGGCAGCAGATCATCAGCTTCTTCGGCATTTCGGTCGGGTCGCTCGAAGTGGGCGGCGGGATCATCATGCTGCTGATGGCGATCAACATGCTGAACGCGCAGATCGGCAACACGCGATCGACGCCGGAGGAGCGCCACGAGGCCGAGCTGAAGGACAACATCGCGGTCGTGCCGCTGGCGATTCCGCTGCTCACGGGCCCCGGCTCGATCAGCACGGTGATCATCTATGCGGCGAACTCGCATCACTGGTATGAGCGGGCCGGGCTGGTCGCGATCGGCGCGGCCCTGGCTGTTCTGTGTTTCGTCGCGATGCGGCTCGCCGAGCCGATCGCGGCCTGGATTGGCCGCACGGGCATCAACATCGCCACGCGGCTGATGGGTCTGATGCTGTCGGCGCTGGCGGTGGAATTCATCGTCAATGGACTGAGGGCGCTACTGCCTGCACTGAGATGAAAACTTCGATTGCGATTGTGGATTATGGGATGGGCAACCTGCGCTCGGTCGCGCAGGCGCTCAAGAAGGCCGAACCGGCCGCCGACGTGGCGATCGTCGATACGCCGGCCGCGATCCGCGCGGCCGACCGGGTCGTGCTGCCCGGCCAGGGCGCGATGCCCGACTGCATGCGCTGCCTCGGCGAATCGGGCCTACAGGAGGCCGTGATCGAGGCCTCGCGCACGAAGCCGCTGCTCGGCGTGTGCGTCGGCGAGCAGATGCTGTTCGACTGGAGCGCGGAAGGCGACACGAAAGGCCTCGGCCTGTTGCCCGGCAAGGTCGTGCGTTTCGAGCTCGACGGCCGCCTGCAGGACGACGGCTCGCGCTTCAAGGTGCCGCAGATGGGCTGGAACCGCGTGCGCCAGTCGCAGCCGCACCCGCTGTGGGACGGCGTGCCCGACGACGCGTATTTCTACTTCGTTCACAGCTATTACGTGACGCCGGACAACCCGGCGCATACGGTTGGCGAAACGGCCTACGGTGCGCCGTTTACGTCCGCGGTCGCGCGGGACAACCTCTTCGCGACCCAGTTCCACCCCGAGAAAAGCGCGGAGGTCGGGTTGCGTCTGTATCGCAACTTCGTACACTGGAAGCCGTGAACGTCGCGTGCGTGCCACAGTCGGCGGGCCGGAGAGGCCCGTCTTGCGCGGCTGGCGCGCCTAGGCGCCGAAAGAGTTGTACTAAACTAGCGAGACGGCGCGGTACCGGGTTGGCCGGTACGCGCCGGATTCTTTTCTTCTTCCACGACGATACCCGATTGCTATGTTGCTGATTCCGGCCATCGATCTCAAAGACGGTCAGTGTGTGCGCCTCAAACAGGGCGACATGGACCAGGCCACGATTTTCTCCGAGGACCCCGCGGCGATGGCTCGCAAGTGGGTCGATCTCGGCGCCCGGCGGCTCCATCTGGTCGACCTGAACGGCGCGTTCGCCGGCAAGCCGAAGAATCTCGAGGCGATCGAAGCGATCCTCGACGAAGTCGGCGATGAAATCCCCGTACAGCTCGGCGGCGGCATCCGCAGCCTCGAGACGATCGAGAAGTATCTCGACGCGGGCCTGTCCTACGTGATCATCGGCACGGCGGCGGTGAAGAACCCGGGCTTCCTGCAGGACGCGTGCACCGCGTTCGCCGGCAACATCATCGTCGGGCTGGACGCGAAGGACGGCAAGGTCGCGACCGACGGCTGGAGCAAGCTGACCGGCCACGAAGTGATCGATCTCGCGCGCAAGTTCGAGGACTACGGCGTCGAATCGATCGTCTACACGGACATCGGCCGCGACGGGATGCTGCAGGGCATCAACATCGAGGCGACCGTGAAGCTCGCGCAGGCGGTCGGGATCCCGGTGATCGCGAGCGGCGGCCTGTCGAACCTCACGGACATCGAGAATCTGTGCGAAGTGGAAGAGCACGGCGTCGAGGGCGTGATCTGCGGCCGTGCGATCTACTCCGGCGATCTCGATTTCGCGGCCGCGCAAAAACTCGCGGACGAACTGAACGGCGAACTCGACAACGCGTAAGCGCGGTTGTCCCGTTCGCCGGGGCTGCCTGCGGGCGGCCCCGACCGGAAGCCTCGCGCGAGGTTTCCGCAACCGGCCGTCCCAGCGCGGCATTTGGCGCAACATCATGGCTCTAGCTAAACGCATCATCCCCTGCCTGGACGTGACCGCCGGGCGTGTCGTCAAGGGCGTCAATTTCGTCGAGCTGCGCGACGCGGGCGACCCCGTCGAGATCGCCCGCCGTTACGACGAGCAGGGCGCCGACGAACTGACGTTCCTCGACATCACCGCGACGTCCGACCAGCGCGACCTGATCCTGCCGATCATCGAAGCCGTCGCGTCGCAGGTCTTCATTCCGCTCACCGTCGGCGGCGGCGTGCGCGCCGTCGAGGACGTGCGGCGCCTGCTGAACGCGGGCGCGGACAAGGTCAGCATGAATTCGTCGGCGGTCGCGAACCCGCAACTCGTGCGCGACGCGGCCGACAAGTACGGCTCGCAGTGCATCGTCGTCGCGATCGACGCGAAGCGCGTGTCGGCCGACGGCGAGACGCCGCGCTGGGAAGTCTTCACGCACGGCGGCCGCAAGAACACGGGCCTCGACGCGATCGAATGGGCGCGCAAGATGGCCGAGCTCGGCGCGGGCGAGATCCTGCTCACGAGCATGGACCGCGACGGCACCAAGTCGGGCTTCGACCTCGCGCTCACGCGCGGCGTGTCGGACGCGGTGCCGGTGCCGGTGATCGCATCGGGCGGTGTCGGCTCGCTGCAGCACCTGGCCGACGGCATCAAGGACGGCCGCGCCGATGCGGTGCTGGCCGCGAGTATCTTCCACTACGGCGAACACACGGTTGGCGAGGCGAAGCGCTTCATGGCCGACCAAGGCATCCCGGTGAGGCTGTGATGAATACGGAAAAGAATGCATTGCCCGCGTGGCTCGACAAGGTCCGCTGGGACGACAGCGGCCTCGTGCCGGTGATCGCGCAGGAAGCGTCGACGAACGACGTGCTGATGTTCGCGTGGATGAACCGCGAGGCGCTGGCGAAGACGATCGAGACGCAGCGTGCGGTCTACTATTCGCGCTCGCGCAAGCGCCTGTGGTTCAAGGGCGAGGAGTCGGGCCACGTGCAGCACGTGCACGAGGTGCGGCTCGACTGCGACGAGGACGTCGTGCTGCTGAAGGTCGAGCAGGTGTCGGGCATCGCGTGCCACACCGGCCGGCATTCGTGCTTCTTCCAGAAATTCGAAGGCACCGTGGAGAGCGGCGACTGGGTCACGGTCGAACCGGTGCTGAAAGATCCCGAACACATCTACAAATGACGCAATCGACCGAAGACACGCTGCTGCGCCTCGCGGCCGTGATCGACAGCCGCAAGGGCGGCGATCCCGATCAATCGTACGTATCGCGCCTGTTCCACAAGGGCGACGACGCGGTGCTGAAGAAGATCGGCGAAGAGGCGACGGAAGTCGTGCTGGCCGCGAAGGACGTGCGCCAGGGCGGCGCGCCGACCGCGCTCGTCGGCGAGGTGGCCGATCTGTGGTTCCACTGCCTCGTGATGCTGTCGCATTTCGACTTGAGCCCGGCCGACGTGATCGCCGAGCTCGAGCGCCGCGAAGGGCTGTCGGGCATCGAAGAGAAGGCTCTGCGCAAGCGTCGCGAGCGCGAGGAAAACGGCGGGTGACAGACCCTTGTCGCGGGATGGCCACAGTGCGGTAAGCTGTAAGAATTGTCATCTAACGGGGGTAGCATCATGACCGATACGCCAAGCCAGTTTCCGCCGCCGTCGGTGCCGGGGGCCGCGGACGCCGAGCGCCTGAACGGGCTGCGCACGCTGACTCACGTGCTCTACGGCCTCTATGCGTTTCATTGGCTCACGGGCGGCGTCACGGGCATCATCGCGATCATCATCAACTACGTGAAGCGCGACGATGTGGCCGGCACGCCGTATGCGGCCCACTTCGAGTGGCAGATCCGCACGTTCTGGCGCGCGCTGATCGCGTACGTGATCGGGTTCGCGCTGCTGTTCGTGGTGATCGGATTCGCAGTGATGTTTGTCACATGGATCTGGACGCTGTACCGTATCATCAAGGGTTGGCTGTACCTGAACGACAACAAGCCGCTCGATTCGCAAGCCTGGTTCTGACCGGCCGCGGGCGGGCGTGTGCAGGAGCAACATGAGTCACGATCCGAATTGCCTGTTCTGCAAGATCGCGGCAGGCGAGATCCCGAGCACGAAGGTGCACGAGGACGACGAATTCGTCGCGTTCCGCGACATCCGCCCGGCGGCCGAGACGCACGTGCTCGTGATTCCGCGCCAGCATCTGCCGACGCTGTCGTCGGCGAGCGACGCCGATGCACCGATGCTCGGCCGGCTGATGCTGCTCGTCTCGCGTCTCGCCAACCAGCTCGGCGTCGCGTATACGGGGGGCGAAACCGGTTTCCGTACGGTGATCAACACGGGCCCGGGCGGCGGGCAGGAGGTCTACCACTTGCACGCACATATCCTGGCCGGCCCGCGCCCGTGGCAGCGGATGGGTTGACGGCGCGGGGCGTTTCCCCGCATCGATAGTCGAAGCCGGCGCGTTGCCGGCGATTTGCGCCGCGTAGCGGCGTGGTTGAGGAGAGGTTTCATCATGGGTGGATTGAGCATTTGGCACTGGCTGATCGTGCTGCTGATCGTCGCGCTGGTTTTCGGTACGAAGAAGCTGCGCAACATCGGCAACGATCTCGGCAGCGCCGTGAAGGGTTTCAAGGACGGCATGAAGGAAGGCGAAGCACCGGCGGACGCGCAGCAACTGCCGCGCTCGGGCTCGGTCGACGTCAACGCGAAGGAAACGACGCGTTCCGACTCGAACAAGGCGTAACGCCGGCACGCTGACAGGCATTCGCGATGCTGGATCTCGGTCTTTCGAAGATGGCGCTGATCGGCGTCGTCGCGCTCGTGGTGCTCGGCCCCGAGCGCTTGCCGCGCGTTGCGCGCACGGCAGGCGCGCTGTTCGGCCGTGCGCAGCGGTACATCAACGACGTGAAGGCCGAGGTCTCGCGCGAAATCGAACTCGACGCGCTGCGGACGATGAAGACCGATTTCGAGGCGGCCGCGCGCAATGTCGAGACGACGATTCACGACAACCTGCGTGAGCACGAGAAGGAACTGAACGACACGTGGCATTCCGCGGTTGGCGGTCTTGACGAAACGGCGGGCGGCGCCGGTTCGTACGGTTCCGACACGCCCGGCGCGCCGTCGTGGCGCGGCAGTACGGCCGCGCTCGCGCCGAAGCGCCGCAACTGGCGCGTCAAGCAGGCGGCTGCGCCTGTCTGGTACAAGCGCGCGACCACCCGCCGTACGCACGTGCAGTCGGGCGCCGCGCGTGTCGCGCGCCACCAGCCGGCCAGCCTGCGCCGGCCGACGCGCTTCTTCTGAGCCGAGCGCATGCTCGCTCGTCAATCCTACCGAGGGCCGGTGTGAGCGACCCCCAGCAGAACCCGGGCGACGCCCCGGAAGAAACCTTCATTTCCCATCTCGTCGAGCTTCGCGATCGCATCATTCGCGCGGGGGCGGCCGTGATCGTCGTGTTCCTCGGGCTCGTCTACTGGGCGCCCGACATCTTCCGGCTGCTCGCGCGGCCGCTGATGCAGAACCTGCCGAAGGACGGCAAGATGATCGTCACCGACGTCACCGGCTCGTTCTTCGTGCCGATGAAGGTCACGATGCTCGTCGCGCTCGTGATCGCGCTGCCGATCGTGCTGTACCAGATCTGGGCGTTCGTCGCGCCGGGGCTGTACCAGCACGAGAAGAAGCTCGTCGCACCGCTCGTCGGCAGCAGCTACGTGCTGTTCCTGTGCGGGATGGCGTTCGCGTATTTCCTCGTATTCCCGACGATCTTCCGCGTGATGGCGCACTACAACGCGCCGCTCGGGGCGGAAATGACAACCGACATCGATAATTACCTGAGCTTTGTGCTCGGGATGTTCATCGCGTTCGGGGTCACGTTCGAAGTGCCGATCGTCGTCGTGCTGCTCGTCCGGATGGGCGTGCTGTCGCTGAAGAAGCTGAAGGAGATGCGGCCGTACGTGATCGTCGGCGCGTTCGTCGTCGCGGCGGTCGTCACGCCGCCGGACGTGTTCTCGCAACTGATGCTCGCATTGCCGCTGGTCGTGCTGTTCGAGATCGGGCTGCTGGCTGCGCGGTTCTTCGTGCCGAAGAAGCCGGCCGAGGAAGGCGAGGCGGAGAACGGCGAAGCCGCCAGTTGATGGCGCAATGCGCCGGGCGGTGTGCGGCCGCTTCCGGCCGGACCTGAGCGGTGGCGTAATCGGTCGGAAAGCGGATGGCGAGGCCATCTTCCCGGCAACGAGGGTCTTTCGATACAAAGCAAAAGGGTAGCCAGCCGGCTGCCCTTTTGCTTTTCCGACGGTTCCGGCACGCGGCTGTGCGCCGCATGCCCGACGTCATTCGGTATCGCTGTCCTGTTCGTCGAGCGTCTGCTTCGGCGGCGGCGGGCGCTTGCCGATCACGACGGTCACGTCGAACTCCTTGCCCTTGCGCACGACGTGCACCTTGGTCGGTGTGCCCGGCTTGATCTGCGCGACGGTGTTCAGCAGCTTCGTGGTGTCGGTGATCTCGTCGCCGTTGACCGACACGAGGATGTCGCCCGGCTTGATGCCGGCCTTGTCGGCCGGGCCGCCCTGCAGCACGCCGGCGACGATCGCGCCCGATTTCTGCGAGAGCCCGAACGACTCGGCGATCTCCGGCGTGACGTCCTGCGGCTCGACGCCGATCCAGCCGCGCGTGACGGAGCCCGTCGTGATGATGCTTTCCAGCACGGTGCGCGCGGTCGACACGGGGATCGCGAAGCCGATGCCGAGCGAGCCGCCCGAACGCGAGTAGATCGCCGTATTGATGCCGAGCAGGTTGCCGTTGACGTCGACCAGCGCGCCGCCCGAGTTGCCGGGGTTGATCGGCGCGTCGGTCTGGATGAAGTTCTCGAACGTGTTGATGCCGAGGTGGTTGCGGCCCAGCGCGCTGATGATCCCCATCGTGACCGTCTGGCCGACGCCGAACGGGTTGCCGATCGCGAGCACGACGTCGCCGACCCGCGATTGGTCGGAGCGGCCGAGCGTAATCGTCGGCAGGTTCGTCATGTTGATTTTCAGCACGGCGAGATCGGTTTCGGGATCGCTGCCGATCACCTTCGCGGTGGCCGTGCGGCCGTCGGCGAGCGCGACTTCGATCTGGTCGGCGCCGTCCACGACGTGCTGGTTCGTTAGAATGTAACCTTCAGGGCTCACGATAACGCCCGAGCCAAGGTTGGCGGCCGGTTCGTCCTGCTGCTTGCGGGCGTTGCGGTCGCCGAAGAAGTAGCGGAACAGCGGATCTTTCGCGCGCGGGTCGGGGGGCAGCGAGCCGTCCTTGCTGGAGAAGACGTTGACGACGGCCGGCATCGCCTTTTGCGCGGCTTCGGCGTACGACGTGGTCGCAGGCGCGCCGCCGATGCCAGGCGCGACTTCCCGCAGCGCAACGATCGGCGTGGCGAGCTGCTTGCCGAGCTGTCCTTGCCGTTGCAGCCATTGCGGCTTGAGCGTCACGACGATGAACATCAGCGCGAGCAGCACGGTAACCGCCTGCGCGAAGAACAGCCAGAAGCGTCTAAGCATCTGAATGGATTAGAGGTTTATATGGATCGGATCGAACTTGAATTGTACTTGAACAATACCCTTGAAACCGCGCGCTTCAAGGACTATTGCCCGAATGGCCTCCAGGTCGAGGGGCGCCGCAAGATCGAGAAGATCGCCACCGGCGTAACGGCGTCGGTCGCGTTTCTCGAAGCCGCGCTCGAATGGGGGGCCGATGCCGTGCTCGTCCATCACGGCTATTTCTGGCGCAACGAGGCGCCGCAGATCACGGGCCGCAAGTACCGGCGCCTGAAGCTGCTGCTCGCGAACGACCTGAACCTGTTCGCGTTCCACCTGCCGCTCGACGCGCATCCCGAATTCGGCAACAACGCGCAGCTCGGCGAGCGGCTCGGCCTGATCGGCGAGCAGCGTTTCGGCGAAGGCGACCTCGGGTGGATGGCGACGTTGCCGATGCCCGTCACGCTCGAGCACTTCGTTGCGAAGGTCGAGCGCACGCTCGGCCGCACGCCGCTCGTGCTCGGCGATCCGGACATGCAGCTGCGCCGCATCGCGTGGTGCACCGGCGCCGCGCAAAGCTATTTCGATGCGGCGATCGAGGCCGGGGCGGACGTGTTCCTGACCGGAGAGGTGTCCGAATACGTGACGCACACGGCCGCCGAGAGCGGCGTCGCGTTCGTTGCGGCAGGGCACCATGCAACCGAGCGCTACGGAATCCAGGCACTTGGCGCCCACTTGTCCGAAGAATTCGATATCGAACACCTTTTTATCGATATCCATAATCCCGTCTGAATGCCGGATTTGCGGCAGCGCATCGAAATTTCGCAATGTAGCGAATGCTTAAAAGTGAAATGATTCAATCGCTCCGATAGTGGGGGAAAACCCTTAACTATCAAACACTTCGAAGGGATTTTCATCTCCGGGCCTTGTAAATGACGACTCCATTCGAGCAAACTAGCGGCGGAATGGAAAGTCGTGACGGAAAATCCAACTCAGAAGTGGGGCGTGTGATGCGAGACAAGGAAGAGAAACGCGTCGACAGCGGCCGCCGTACCTGGCTGATTGCGACATCCGTAGCAGGTGGCGTGGGAGGCGTAGCCACCGTCATACCTTTCGCGGCGTCGCTTGCGCCGTCCGCGAAAGCGAAAGCGGCCGGTGCACCGGTCGAAGTCGACATCAGCGGGCTGAAGCCTGGGGAAATGGTGACCGTGCCGTGGCGCGGCAAGCCGGTGTGGATCCTGAACCGCACCGACGCGATGCTCGCCGACGTGGTCAAGGCCGACAAGGAAGTGGCCGATCCGACCACCGAAAAGCCCTACACGATGCCGTTGCCCGCGTATTGCGCGAACGAATATCGCTCGCGAGCCGATCGCAAGAATATTCTCGTCGTGATGGCCGTGTGTACGCACCTCGGCTGCACGCCAAGCCAACGCTTCACGCCGGGTCCGCAGCCGAACCTGCCGGACGACTGGCCGGGCGGTTTCCTGTGCCCGTGCCATGGTTCGACCTACGACCTCGCCGGCCGTGTGTTCAAGAACAAGCCGGCGCCTCAGAATCTCGACATCCCGCCCTACATGTTCACGTCGGCAACGACCCTCGTGATCGGCAAGGACGAGAAAGGAGAAGCGTGATGGCCGACAACAAGGATGTCTCCACGACAGGTCTCACCGGCTGGATCGATCAGCGCTTCCCGCTCACGTCCACCTGGAAGAAGCACGTTTCCGAGTACTACGCGCCGAAGAACTTCAACTTCTGGTACTTCTTCGGCTCCCTCGCGCTGCTGGTGCTCGTCAACCAGATCGTCACGGGCATCTTCCTGACGATGAACTACAAGCCCGACTCGACGCTCGCGTTCGCGTCGGTCGAGTACATCATGCGCGAGGTGCCGTGGGGCTGGCTGATCCGCTACATGCACTCCACGGGCGCGTCGATGTTCTTCGTGGTCGTCTACCTGCACATGTTCCGCGGGCTGCTCTACGGCTCGTACCGAAAGCCGCGCGAACTCGTGTGGATCTTCGGCTGCGCGATCTTCCTGTGCCTGATGGCCGAGGCGTTCTTCGGCTACCTGCTGCCGTGGGGCCAGATGTCGTTCTGGGGCGCGCAGGTGATCGTGAACCTGTTCTCGGCAATCCCGTTCGTCGGCCCCGACCTGTCGCTGTGGATTCGCGGCGACTACGTCGTGTCGGACGTCACGCTGAACCGCTTCTTCGCGTTCCACGTGATCGCGATTCCGCTCGTGCTGGTCGGCCTCGTGATCGCGCACCTCGTCGCGCTGCACGAAGTGGGCTCGAACAACCCGGACGGCATCGAGATCAAGGCGAAGAAGGACGAGAACGGCATTCCGCTCGACGGCATTCCGTTCCACCCGTACTACTCGGTGCACGATTTCCTCGGCGTGTGCGGTTTCCTGATGGTGTTCGCGCTGATCGTGTTCTTCTCGCCGGAGATGGGCGGCTACTTCCTCGAGGCGAACAACTTCGTCCCGGCGAACCCGCTGCAGACGCCGCCCGAGATCGCGCCGGTCTGGTACTTCACCGCGTTCTACGCGATGCTGCGTGCGACCACCGACCCGTTCAAGATCGTGCTGATGATCGTGATCGCGCTGCTCGGCGTGCTCGCGCTGATCCGCGCGCGCGGCAAGTGGAAAGCAGGCCTGCCGGTGCTGGCCGCGGCGATCGTCGTGTTCATGTACCTGACGGAGTCGAAGTTCTGGGGCGTCGTCGTGATGGGGTCGGCGGTGATCACGCTGTTCTTCCTGCCGTGGCTCGACCGCAGCCCGGTGAAGTCGATCCGCTACCGGCCGTTGTTCCACAAGGTGTTCCTCGGGATCTTCGTCGTGGCGTTCCTGACCCTCGGGTTCCTCGGCACGCGGCCGCCCTCCCCGGCCTCGACACTGATCGCGCAGGCCTGCGCGCTGATCTACTTCGCGTTCTTCCTCGGCATGCCCGTCTGGACGCCGCTTGGCACGTTCAAGCAGCCGCCGGAGCGGGTGCGCTTCAAGCCCCATTAACGTGAGCGAGGAGAGAACGACATGAAGAAACTGCTTTCGACACTCGCGCTGATCGGGGCGACCGCGTGTGCGCTGCTGGTGGCGCCGGCGGTTCGGGCGGAAGGTAATTTTCCGCTCGACCGGGCGCCCGATAACACGGAAAATCTCGTTTCGCTTCAGCACGGCGCGCAATTGTTTGTAAACTATTGCCTGAACTGCCACAGCGCGAACCTGATGCGCTACAACCGCCTGACGGATCTGGGCATATCCCAGAAGGAGATCGAAAAGAATCTCCTGTTCACGACCGACAAGGTCGGCAACACGATGTCCGTCGCGATGCGGCCCGAAGACGCGAAGAACTGGCTCGGCACCTCGCCGCCCGACCTGTCGGTCGAGGAGCGTGCACGCGGCCGAGACTGGCTGTATACGTATTTGCGGAGCTTCTACCGCGACGATACGCGGCCAACCGGCTGGAACAACGCGGTTTTCGAGAACGTCGGCATGCCCCATGTACTGTGGCAGCTGCAGGGGCAGCGCACCGCCAAATTCGAAGACAAGACGGACGAGGAGACGGGCGAGAAGGTTCATACGCTCGTCGGCTTCCAGCAGGTCACGCCGGGGACATTGTCCGCGGTGGATTATGATTCTGCGGTTGCCGACTTGGTGGCGTACATGACCTGGATGTCCGAGCCGGCTCAGCAGACTCGCAAACGCCTCGGCGTATGGGTGCTGATCTTTCTCGGTGTCCTGACTTTCCTGGCCTGGCGGCTCAATGCTGCGTACTGGAAAGATATCAAGTAATCACGCCTGACCGGCGTGGGGCCGGCGCAAGGTGGAACCCCGGAAGGGGTTCGCCGCGTGCCGGCCCTCGGCTTTTTTGAGGAAACGCAAACATGATGGTTCTGTATTCCGGCACAACTTGCCCGTTCTCCCAGCGTTGCCGGCTGGTGCTGTTCGAGAAGGGCATGGACTTCGAAATCCGTGACGTCGACCTGTTCAACAAGCCGGAAGACATTTCGGTGATGAACCCGTACGGTCAGGTGCCGATCCTGGTCGAGCGCGACCTGATCCTGTACGAATCGAACATCATCAACGAGTACATCGACGAGCGCTTCCCGCATCCGCAACTGATGCCGGCCGACCCCGTGCAGCGCGCACGTGCACGCCTGTTCCTGCTCAACTTCGAGAAGGAACTGTTCGTCCACGTCAGCACGCTCGAGAACGAGAAGGGCAAGGCAGCGGAGAAGAACCACGAGAAGGCACGCCTCGCGATCCGCGATCGCCTGACGCAGCTCGCGCCGATCTTCGTGAAGAACAAGTACATGCTCGGCGAGGAATTCTCGATGCTCGACGTCGCGATCGCGCCGCTGCTGTGGCGTCTGGATCACTACGGCATCGAACTGTCGAAGAACGCGGCGCCGCTGATGAAGTACGCCGAGCGGATCTTCAGCCGTCCGGCCTATATCGAAGCACTGACGCCGTCCGAAAAGGTCATGCGTCGTTGATGGTGCAATGAGTGCATGACGGAGAGGGCGGCGCGGCATGCCGCGTCCCCGCTCCGGGTTCGAGGATTGTGATGCAAGAGATTTCAACGAAGCCTTATCTGCTGCGCGCGTTGTACGAGTGGTGCACCGATAACGGTTACACGCCGCATATCGCGGTGAGGGTCGACAACTCGACGCGCGTGCCGCGTCAGTTCGTGCGTGACGGCGAGATCGTGCTCAACATCAGCTTCGAGGCGACGAGCCAGTTGCAGATGGGCAACGAGTGGATCGAGTTCACGGCCCGGTTCTCCGGGAAAGCGCACAAGATCGAGATTCCGGTTGCCAACGTGCTCGCGATCTATGCGCGCGAGAACGGGCAGGGCATGGCGTTCCAGGTCGATGCGGTCGCGGGTGAAGGCGCGGATTCGGGCGCGTTCGACGAAGATGCGGCGCAGACGGATGAGGCGCAGCGCGACGAGTCGCCTGCTGCGTTGACGCCGGTGGCCGACAGCGGTGCGAACGAGGAGCCTTCCGAAGGCGCCGACGAACCGCCGAAAACCGACGGCGATGGCGACGGTTCAAAAGGTGGCAGCAGACCTCGCCTCAAGATCGTGAAATGAGGTAGAATCTCGCGCTACGCCGGCTTAGCTCATCTGGTAGAGCAGTTGATTTGTAATCATCAGGTGGCGGGTTCGAGTCCTGCAGCCGGCACCAAATACCCTTCCGAGGCCGTCCTTGGAAATCCAGAAACCCGTGATAGCATAAGGCTTCACGGGTTTTTTTATTCCTGATTTGTCCAGTTTGACCCGTGTGAATCCGGGGGCATGCGGGGGCACTTTCGGGGGAATTTGGATTGATGGTTGATGCCCCTGACAAAAAGTGCCCCCTTGGGGTTGTAAGGTGCACCATGCCGCTTACCGACGTCACTATCCGAAAGGCCTCTCCCCGTGAAAAGCCGTACCGCCTCGCTGATGGCGGCGGCATGTATCTTGAAGTGTCTCCAGCAGGGGGCAAATACTGGCGGTTCAAGTATCGCTTTGCTGGTAAAGAGAAGCGTCTTGCTCTCGGCGTCTATCCCGATGTTCCGCTTGCCACGGCACGAGAGAAGCGAGACGAAGCCAGGAAGAAGCTTGCTGTAGGCGTCGATCCCGGCGAGGCGAAGAAAGCCGATAAAAGAGCGGCGCTGCTTGCCGCAACCAACTCGTTCGAGGCTGTTGCGCTGGGCTGGATGGAGGAGCGCAAGCCCTACGTCACGCCGGGTTCGTGGGAAAAGACTAAGGCGCGTTTCGTCAAGGATGTATTCCCCTGGCTGGGCAAGCGTCCGATTGCAGAAATCGACGCCCCTGACGTTCTGACGGTTCTCAAGCGCATCGACAGCCGAGGTGCCCGGTTTACCGCTCACAAGGTGCGCAGCGAGATCAGCCGAGTGTTCCGCTTTGGAATCAAGGAGGGGTACTGCAAGGTCGACGCAGCTCGTGACCTGACGGACGCGATCCCGCCCGCCCAGACCACACACTTTGCCTCGATCACCGACCCGGAACAGGTTGGCGCCATGCTGCGCGCGTTTGACGGCTTTTCCGGCACATTCCCTGTGTTGTGCGCTCTCAAGCTAGCGCCAATGCTTTTCACGCGCCCCGGCGAACTCCGCAAGGCAGAGTGGGCGCACATCGATCTAGACAAAGGCGAGTGGCGATACCTTGTCACGAAGACCAATACAGAGCACTTGGTTCCGCTCGCATATCAAGCAGTACAGATCTTGCGGGAACTTCATGCGTTAACCGGTAGCGGGCGGTACGTATTTCCGGGAGCGCGCTCGTCGCTGCGACCGATGAGTGACGCTGCGGTCAATGCTGCTCTGCGGCGATTGGGCTATGACACCCGTACCGAAATCACGGGGCACGGGTTTCGAGCGATGGCGCGCACGATTCTTCACGAAGAGTTGGAGCAAAAGCCCGAAGTGATCGAGCACCAGCTTGCTCATGCTGTCCCGGACAATTTGGGCAAAGCGTACAACCGGACGAAGTTCATCAAAGAACGGCGTGCCATGATGCAGAAGTGGGCAGACTACCTCGAAAAGCTCAAAGCGGGCACTGGCCGAGCGCGTCGTTAATTCGCCGCTGAAATTTTCAAACCTGACAGTCAGCAGACTGTATTCGCGAAGAGTATCGACAAACGTCGACGAGATGGACTGGAGTTTTCGTGAAAATTAAGACCCCGGATTTTTTGCTCGAAGCAGAGAAGAAGATGAAGGTGATGTGGGATCTTCTCAAAAATACAACCGCAGCTAGGTTTAGGATAACAGTTACAGCGTATCCCGACGACGGGGGCGAACCAGTCGTGGTTACGTTGGAAGGTACGCGGGCTGACAACGGGGAATGGAAGCTCCATCACCCACCGCGAGAACTGTCAGGTCCTGTTGGCTCGAGTAGCGAGTTGCGTGACAAGCTGAATACTATTGAAGCCTCAGTCCAGAGCTACATTTCGAGCAATTCGCTCGATGAAGAGTGGCAGGACTGGATGCGCGGACTCGAAGAAGTGATGAAGTCGGGCCGTACAACTGATGATCTCGAATATCACGGCCAAATTTCCACGCGGGCAATCGCGGGTTACGGATATGACGCACATTTCTTTGCGCCTGTCTTGGCGATGGCCTATGTCATCGAGGGATCTGAGGCATTGGCGAAGAGCAATCTGGAGCAGGCCGCGCGCAGCGCCGAGCGAGGGGCGTTTTGGTCGCGTGAGGAGATGTTAATTGCAGACCCCAGAAATCGCTTTGTCGGGCGCGCGCGTACGGGCGGCGGCGGCAAGGCGGCTCGATATGCCGAGGTAAAGAAGAAGGTGGCTGAACTGCTACAGGAGTTGCAACCCGAAGGCTGGGACTCTAGCAGCCAGGCTGTCGACGCAGTGGCGGATGAATTGACGGCGAAGCATGCCGAGCTCGTCGAAGAGCGCGGCTTACAAACTGGCAACCTCTCGCGAACGATCAAGGACTGGTTGAAGCGGGCGCCGAAGAGATTCCCGCACACCATCAAACCTAGAGAGTAGACGGCTCGGGCCTCCAGGCGGGGCCGAGTTTCCGACGCACGTCATAAAACCCCTCCCCAGCGAGGGTTTTTTTTTGCCCGAAATTTTATTTTTAGCAGACGTCTGTCGGCGCTGACGTGGCCTCCCTACCATTGCCTCATCGTTCAGTGCAGTGAAGGACAGCACAGGCCGATGCAAGCAGGTCAGGTGCGGTTCATGGATGGTAGCTGGGCCACACCTTCGCTCTTTAACAATCGACGCGGCACTACTGACGCGCTCAAGCGCGGCCTGCTGTCGTCCATATAAACGAAAGGTGTCAAATGACGTTGGATGAGATTCCACCGGTTCTGAGTGTCAAGCAATTTTGCACAATAATCGCCAAATCCAAGTCGTGGATCTACGAAGAGTGGAAACGCGAGGGAAGCGATCTTCCGAAGCCGTTCAAGATTGGTAGTGCAACCCGTATCTTGGGTGAAGCGACGGCCAATTATCTCAAGAAAAAATCGAACACTGAGCAGGGGTAAGAGATGAGCGGGGACACGAAGCCAATCGCAGATGCATTCTCTGATCGAGCGAGGCTTACTCGGCCAGCGAGCGCAACTTCGGGGAATGGTAGTTCGGAAAGCCAACCCGTCGAGGCTGATGGGGGATGGAACGAACTCGGCTCGGGAGATAAGGCTCAAAAAGAGGCGATTCTGAAAGAGCATTTCTTGAAAGCCTTGGAGCGATTCAATGCAGGCGTGAGCTTGTCCAAGATACGCCAGCATTACGAAAAGCTCGGAGCGAAATACTCTCCAGTTACGTTCAGGAAGAAATGGGGTGAGCTAGTGAGAGCACACGCAGAACACGGTTGACTAATTCAGGGGCGCTTCGGCGCCCATTTATTTTGAGGATTCGAGACGAGTGAAGCAATAAATCATGCCCCGTTAGCGTCGTCTATCCATAGATGGCAACTGGGTTCGTCAATATGTTCGCGTTGATTTCGTGCGCGCTGTTGTATTTTTGCAAGTGCAGAAAAAGACTGGAGCGAATCAGGCTGGATTAGTATGGACGAGTCTGGACGCAATAGATTCGGAGTCGGAGCTTAAATCGGACTTGACCACCTGTAACCTGTTTCTATAGCGTTCGGAGTCGGTGCCATGGAAAGGAGGTTCCATATTTGTTTTTTTAAGTGAATCATAAATTTAAAAGGAGGGTTTGTTGGTGTGGTTCCGAAGCTAGAGGCACGATCTCTGACGAGGTCAGTGTCTCTGGATTGATAAATACGACTGATAACGTGAGGTTCTATCGCGTAGGAATAAACGACGAAGGGATAAGGTGGATGTGGTCGGGATGATCACACATGCAGACATGGGAGCATATCGTTCAGTGGCTGATGCCCGCCTAGCGGGAGAGGCGCAACGCGATTGAGCAATGGAGGAAGCAATTTTAGATTAGGGCACTAATACAAGCTGCGACCGACTTACACAATCTACGACGTAATCCAAACAATTTGTGACCACGGCAGCGTTATGCGCCCTTGCGGGCGGTAGCGGGCAGAGGGTATTAAATGCTGAACGGGCCGAAGTTGCACGGCCGTCGGCAGGATACTTATCGACCATTTTAAATGGTCGCAAGTATGTATATGTGCGGAGGAGCAAATCATTGGCTGCTTCGGGAGATGAAGGCATTGAATTGCGGGAAATCGTTCGGGTTATTTGGTGTTCGATTTATGGGTCTTATGTAATAGGACTGTCAGGAGGTAGTGACTAGTAGGGCTGTCATGAGGCTAACGTTGAGCTGAAGATTGAAATGAAAGTGATGAATGAGGGGGCATTTATTTGAAGTAACCGTTGATGGTGAGAGATGCATGTGATGGTTCCGGTTGTTAACTTTAAGGGTGAATAGACGTGGCATTCGATGAAGACGGATTCAAGAAGATTTACGAATATGGTGATTGGATAAAGAACACCGAACGAGCAGAGATCGAGGGTGAGGAAAAGATGGTGCTGTTGCCGAGCTTCGATTTGCTTCCTCCGTTGCTTACCGACATGGAAGCGTTTGTGCGTGACGTCGAGTTTTCGAAGGGCGTAGCGGGTTTCGAGATCAAGAGCAACAAGCTGGGTAAGCCGATTGTCGTACCCAAACCGTTAGGGCAGCGCTACTTCTACGCGCTGAAGGCTTTTTTCCAGAACTACGCGTTTGCAGAGCGTCACGTGTATAGCGTGCATGTGACGGCCTTGTGCGAAGCGTTCGAGGCGTTGGATCTGCATCCGCTTACGTTCACGTTCTATTACCCTAGCTCGATCGATCACAGCAGGGGTAAGACGCATGCTGAGATCTTCAACGATGTCATGAAGCAAGTCGCCGAGATCACCGACTCGAAACAGTTCCGTGAACGTCTGCGTGTGCGTAGGCGCAATGCGGAGCGCAACGAGGCGAAGGCGCTTGCTATCGAGCAGCAGGTGTTCGAAAACAAGGCGCGTCAGCTCGTGTTGGTGCTGCACTTTGGCTATCAGGCGCAGTATCGCTCGAAGATCACGCTTGATGAGATCCAGGCGCATCGCAAGAAGTATTTCAACAATTGCCGCACCAACACGCTGTTGCGCGGCATCGTCGACTACCTCTGGAAGCTGGAAGAGGGCGACGAGTCGGGTCTGCACTTGCACGTGCTGATCTTCTACACGGCCGAATCGTGCCGCGACGTGTACATCGCGAAACAGTTGGGTGAATACTGGGTGAAGGTGACGGAAGGCAAGGGCCAGTATTGGAACAGCAACGCCAACAAGGCATTTCATGAGAAGCACGGTCACGGTGTGGGTACAGGCGAGATCAATTGGAACGATGACGAGAAGCGTGAGGCATTGCGCACCAACATCCGCTATATGACGAAAGCCGACCAGTTTCTGAAGATGAAGTACGGCGAACGTTGCCGTGTGTTCGGCACGAGCCAGGTGAAGGAAAAGGAGAAGTCAGGGCGCCCGCGTGTGATCAAACCGAAGTGCGACGGAGATGAGCGCGAGAACGAGTAAGGTTGACCGCAACGTCGTCGTGAGTGTCGGACAGGAAAATGTCCTGTGATGATCGTCAACGAGCCACAACCGGTTCCTGGCGATCATTCGATTGCATTGATTCGTGTCCGAAAGCAGTCTATGAATAATGCTGATACAGATCAGATTGAAAGATGCTTTTAGGTTATTTTGAGCTCAATAAAATCACCATATTTCATGCTCTCCGTGAACAGATAGGTAAGCGGGCCTTTCGCTTCGAGTTTGTCTAGAGAGTGGGAGTGGAGCGTTACTCTGGCTCGCTCCGGGTGCGTAAAATCCCAGAGTATCGACAACGCGAAGCCGTGATCGCCGGCGAACGTTTCGCCGACAAAGGACTCGCCGGAAGACGATTTCAGATCCAGAGTAAATTTCTCGCGAACCTCCGGTATGGCGCGTAGCTTCTGGAACATCTCCGCCGTTGGAGTGAATTCGGTTTGCACAACGGGGGGGCTCGTCGGGGTAGAGTTCATCGATGGTCTTGCCGGCGTGGGATGATTGACCATCCTGATAAAATTGCACACGGATTCGCTGACCGGCTTGTAGTGGTGTGTCAGCGATCCATGTGAGGTACGTTGATGATCCGCTTTGTGAGTAGTTGCCACCGGAGACGTTTAAAGACGCGATGGCCTCATCAATGGGCATTCCGCCAACTCTTGCTGCAAGCATGGTGAGTTCGCCGGTGCTAACCATAGCGACCGTTACGCCGTCGAGCATGATTTCAAGTGCTGGCATGTTTCTGTCGGAACCGTTAGTGGGTTAGCGGTCAGTTGACAGAATCGTATCGCCGGAGCCGTCTCGTTCGAGATTGATACTCGATCCAATCGGCGGAATCGCTTCTTGGTTGGCGACGGAGGCAACCGCAAGCGTGCCGTCGTCAAGTTGGATCGCAATGTGTTCTTCAGCGCTCATCAGGAGGGTCGCATGGACTTGCTCCCCCTCGGGCGGTTTGAACCACTGTGCGCCGGTGCTGCGCTCCTCCATCCAGTCCCAAATGCGTTTCCAGCCGGCCGCAGATCGCCGTTCGGCTGCTGCTCGGTTCCTTTCTCTTTCTATCGCATCATCAATGACATCGCGAGCAGGAAGAAACGGCATTGAGATCATGCGCTGACCTTCTCTGTTTTTGAAGGCGAGTTTGAGCGTTTCCCCTTTAACTTGTGCGAAACCTGCAACACTTGGGAGATCGATTCGCGGCCCTGCCGGGGTGAATGGACGAAGGTTCCGGATTCGTAGCGCGTCCACCTCGGTCACGACGATTGTAGTTGTCCAGGATTCGTCTTCATCGCGTAGTGCAATTACTATACTGAGATCTTCCATTCATAGACTCCGGTGATGATAGGGGCGCAGATTCTTGGGAATGGTTAGTGTGAGTTCATGCAGTCAACGCGTCACGCTCCTGACACACCAGAAATGTTCTGAATTCAATCGAAAAATCCCGGTAGAATTGTAGCATCGACACTTTCGGAATTTAAGTATGAGCGAACCGAGCATTGTGCCAATATCTTCTGACAACGAAAAAAAGAACGGTGAACCATTAAGCAAACTCGACTTGATAAATGCCTTGCAGGTTTTCGCTCCGGCGGCTGAGCGTCTCGCTGAGGCAACGACCGAGAAGGCAAAGATTGAGGCTGACAACAAGGTCGAGTTGGCGAAGGTTGCTGCCGAGGAATCGGGCTCCAAGCGCAAGGACGAA
The DNA here is from genome assembly GCF_902833075.1 of Burkholderia sp. BCC0405. NCBI lineage: Bacteria > Pseudomonadati > Pseudomonadota > Betaproteobacteria > Burkholderiales > Burkholderiaceae > Burkholderia > Burkholderia sp. BCC0405. The sequence goes on along the minus strand of NZ_CADFEO010000027.1, from coordinate 18,269 downwards.
AGCCGAGAGCTTTTCGTTAGTGCGCTTTTCGGTGCTGTCCTGGTCGGCGCGTTCTTGTACTTTCCGGAAACGCGCAGTAGCGCATTGCCGTTGGCGACGGCCGTGATTGGATTCATTAGCGGTCGGCTGACTCGTGCTCGTGCTTGATCGAGCACTGCCTCTACCGGATCAGCCGCCTAGGCTGCTGATCGGTTTCAGATTTTACTCGATCGGTTTTTACTATTCCAGCACCAGATCGACTTCTGGACGTTCGTGATCCTTGCTCGAAGTTCGGGTGGTTCCACTACGTCAGGATTTAGTGCGATTGCTCCACCAGCGATGATCACGCCGGCCATGAGCACCCCATCGAATAAATTAGAAAGTGGGTTTTGGCGGCAGACGCCCACGACCCTAATATCCTCTGCTACTCTGCTTGCTCCCCGTCTGAGGATGTGGCAGGTGTGTCCCGTTTATCCGATACTGCTTTTTCAACTCTTTCAATCAATGATGGGACGAGTCGCTCGCTCGCACCGGCTGCGATGCAACAAGCGAGCAGGAGTGCCAGCGGGTTCCCGGAAAAATGAATGCCTCCCAGAACGAGGCCACTCTTAATTGCTAGTGCAACGAGGAGCGCTCCGCCTAATCCGGTTCCTATTCTGGACAGTCCTTCCAGTCGGTGTAGTGCTTTTCCTGCATTTGCATCCATGATAAGGCGATCGCCGCGAGTAGTGACGGAAAGCAGTGCGCCAATAGCGCCGCAGAATACCGCAAGTACGACATCCGAGGCGTCGTGTCCGATAGCGGCTCGCACAGGCGTACGAAGTAGCCAGAGCGCGGTAAGCGCAATAGCGCAGACCGCTGTCACGCCATAGGCCGCGCTGAAATACCACGACCACGACAATTCTTTGTTACGCGCCGCGATCTCCTTAGATACTTCACGATATTTTGAGCGAGGATACTCCAATGGATAATCATCAAGGCCGCGAGCTAAGATCTCGGCAATATTTCTGCGAATATTTAAAAATTGGGGAGTGCCTTTTAGGAAATGGGCACGTGCCTCCAATGATGACACCCAGTTGAGTACTTGTCCCAAATGAGAGGCTGCTTGATGGGAGTCGGTCGTGCGCCATTGAATTGAATCGTCCTCTGCAAGATAGACGATGAATTTTTCAGTGCAGAGAACGATTTCCTTGATGACCAGATTGAGTTCTGGATCTAGGTCGCCAGCTTTTAATGCGTAGTGTGGTGGCACGGTATTGTTGTTCAGTTCCGCTGACGGTACAACGCTGATGGTATTCATATGCCAACGGCGACGTGCACCCCTAGATGTTCATCGACAGAATCAGTTGTTGCTGCGGCAGGCATTTCGGCAGATATGCTTCCGGTGTTTGCTGCGCACCACTGAGGAGTAGTTGTGAGCGAACTTCGTCGTGAGCGATGCCGACCGTCTTATACGTAGCACCATGCTCAATCTTCCCCGCTGCGCGTAACAACTTACTCAGATAAATTGCTCCGTCCGGAGTATCGATTGAGTATTGACCAACGGAACAGGCATACAAGCGTATATGCTGCGGGATCGCGGCCATGATTCGCTGCTCGTACAGGCGGCGAATGGAACCAGCGGCACTTGCCGAGAAGTCAACCGAGTCCATCACGGATGCCTTTACGACCCGTTCAAGTTCGACGCGACAACAGTCGAAGATGCTGAGCTGGCGGGGTGCGATGTTCCAGAGTAACGATTCCGTAATGGTTTCCTCGCGTGGATTGATCGCGAGAAGGGTCTCATGACAATGGCCGCCGTGTCCTGAGTATAAAACGACGCAGTAATCTAGGTAGTCACGCTTAAGTTGCTCGACTTGCGCGAGTAACGTATTCTTTGCTGGATTCTGTAGCGTAATAATTTCATTCTGATACCACGCGCCTCCTTTGTAACTTTTAAGGAATGTGCTCATGCGCTCGAGATCGATGGCAACTCCTGGGAGGCCGCCGGTGTTGCCAATTAACAGTGCTTTTCGTTTCATTTGATTTATGACGTATTGGTTCATCCCCATGCTATCGAGCGGACTCGATGCGCCGTAGTTGTCCTAGTGTATCAAAATGTAACGAGATGCGGCGGGCGCGTGTATCCTGTCGGCCTAGGGAAAGCCACGATCACTGCCGGGAGCGAGTTGTTCGATGCAGGTCGCTGGTACGGACGTGTGGCAGCTCTATTTGCCAGAGCTCGACATCGTTGCATGGGCGCATCAAGCCAAATGGGAGTGTTAGGTATCGTGGTGCCCTCGGTGGACAGCTTGCTCAGTAAGCGCCACCGGAGACGTCCAGAGACGCGATGGCCTCATCGATCAGCGTCCCGCCAACCCTTGCCGTTAGCATGCTGAGTTCGTTCATATTGACCACTACGGCCGTCTTGCCGTCGACCGCGATTTCGAGTGCCGGCATATTCACGACCTAGTTTCAGATGGGGCAAACTATAAGACCAAAGCGTACCTGAAATTGCGAAGCCGAAAGAACACTGCGGGGCGTTGGTGGAGTCTCATGTTCGAGGTACTGTTATGCCGGCAGTCCTAGGTGCGTGTAGCAGAGATCACTTGGGTGTTAAGATGAAGTGATTAGGTTTCGTTTTTTCAATAATTGTTCTCCCGTTCGTTGATTCGCATTATTTAAAGGTGTAGTCATGTCGGAAGTCGCCTCCCTTGCTCGGTCCAGGGAATACCATTCGGCGTGGTTTTATCGAGAGTTGTACCTTCACGACGAGACGCGCTACGAAAAATTCTTGTGTCCGTTCTGCGGAATCAAGGTGTTCCCGGTTCTGATCTACGAGCCGGCGGGTGAAGAGTTGTCTCGTAGTCCGCATTTCCGCAAAAGCGAAGAGCATCGTCACGGATGTGATGGGAATCCTGCAAAAGGGGCAAAGGACCTCGCTTCGACAGGGCCGGTGCGCAAGATCGAGAAGCAACTCTTCACGTTGCCCACGCGATTGATCGACTATGTCGAACCCCCGGCACGAGCGGATCGCGACAAGGGGGCCGGGGAGGTCACCAAGCCGTCACCTGAAGAGGTGAAGAAGCGGCGTATCGAGGCAAGCGAAACGCATCATCGTGCCCGGTTCAGTGTCGCACTCGTGCAATCGCTTGCTGAAGCTCATCTCGGGACAATCCGTCAGTCGTATCAGTTACAAGAAAAGAAGAATTGGACCGATAAGCAGCGGCAAGAATGGCTGAAAGCCGTGTTCAGTGCTGAAATTGATCTACGTGGCGCGACCATGCGATTCAGTAGCGCATTCCATAACTTGTATTTCCCAATTCGTTCGGCCCCACGTGTCTATTATGGAAGCGGCCGCGTGAGAGAAGTTGATGAGGGGTATCTGATCGAGGCTGGGGCGCGAGGGCGTGCGAACGAGCAGGACAATCATGGCCTCCCTTTCAAGATATGGGTGCGGGGGGAGAAAGCAGAGGTGATTCTGCGTGGTGCTCGACGTGAATTAATGGCACAGCTTTCGCGAGCGGCGAAACAAGACTTCTTGGTGAACTGGTATGGGCTCGGATGTCCGGCACGGGGCGAGAGCAGCTTCGATCTTCGTTTCGATACTGCGAATTTGACGGATTTGTTTATTCGTAGACAGCCGGGAAAGAATGCTCAAAGCACGCCGAAGGCCGTATCTCAACCCGCAGGCAATAGGTCGTCAGATCACCGGTCTCAATCCGATTTCTCTGAGCAGTCCGGGATCGGTCAAAGCGCGGTAGCCGAGAAGAATCCGAGCGACGGTTATATGGCTTATCCGGTTCACACCGAGAATTCAACAGTCGACACACAGGTACCGTTGGCAAATTCTGGATCGGAATCTGCTGGTGCGGCAGGTCGAACGATAACAATCCGTTCGGCGACCGCTTCCCCTCACAGGGCACCAGTCAAGATTGAGCCTGTTCAACGTCCTCATAACGGGATGCGGAGAGTGATCGAACTCAGCGATGTCGGCTCAAAGGCGCGGACGCCATTAGTGCAAGCGGAACTCGAGACGGTTCCGTCGCAACCGGTACGTTCTATTGAGCGTGCGGAATCTGTTGTGGATGGTAGCGCAGTGAATCGACCTTCGCGCGAGACGGATAGCCAGATTCGTCGGAGTGTTTGGCTTGCGGCAGTGCAGAAGGAGTTCGATGCAGTATGCGCCGAACAGACGGAGGCGGCGGCTAGAGTCGTAACGACATTTCGAGCAAATGTCCTGATTCCGCATCAGGAGCGTAAGCCGCTGCTGTTCGGACGTTCCACATGGAAGGTGAAGCTTGCCGGATTTGAGGCGGACGATCGCCGGAACGTTGCTCATTGGAAGCGGTTGCAACAGCGGCAATTGACTTCTCAGGAAGCTGATGCGGCAATGAAAGAGGCAGAACGTCGTGTGAACCTGCGCAGCGGTGATAATGATTCGGATCGCTGAATAATTTGTTTAAAGCCCACATTCAGAAAAGCGCGGATTTTCTGGAACGAAAGCAAAAAAATATGCGACATAGCAGGCGTGCCGATCGGCACGCCTTTTACTCCGTTGTCAGATCAATTGCAGTTGCGTAACTCCTGGAAATCGAAGTCGGCCAGCTTCGCCCACCCGATTACCTTGCCAGCGACGCTATCGGGATTCGGCAGATCGTAGTTCGGCACGGTGACGAGCTGTACGAAGCCACCGGGGGCATCGGCTTTGACGGTGAACGCAGATAGCGAGGTCAACGCGTGTTTGGATGCCGACGTGTTCGGGTCATCGAACACATAGATCGGGTGCGTCATGACAAGCCTGCCGACGGCACCGACTTTGGTTTTCGGGAAGACGCATTGGCCGGCGTGGCTGGCTGCGTGAGCGGACAGTGACAGAAACAATCCAGCGGAAAGGGCGACGATCAGTTTTTTCATGGTGAGGTTTCGTGGTCGGTCGACCGGCCCGCCACGACGACGGGCCAATCGGATTGCGCGCTCTGTGCGAGCGCAGGAAAGGCATTGAAGTCGACGATGCTCTTGACGAGGGAGAAGCCGATTAGGCTGCTTCGATGAGCGAGATCACAAAGAGGACGATCCACGTCCAGAAGTAGGCCGGCGATTGATGGAGCGATTTCGCTCGCTTCCAGAGGTAGACGGGCACAACGCATACCAGCTTGCCGAACTGCGACGTGTCGATGCCTGCGCGTTTCAAGCGGCGCTCGTCGAGCCAGCTCAAGCCGATGTTCAGCACGAGCGTGATCCACCAATACTGCCCGGATTTGACGGCGATCTCGCCCGCCAGTCCGGCCATGTCGTCGGTCGGCGCAAGCGCACCGCCGACCATCGCTTGCAACATCAGACCGATGATCGGTGCGATGGCAAGAATCCAGACGATGGCATTGCTGATCTTCGCAGTCGGCAGCGCGGGCGGTGTGGAGGATGTTTCGAGGTGGGACGCGAGTTCGGTATCGCCGAGCGTGCGCCAATCGGCGAAGCCTTGTTTCCAGACCAGCGTGCCGAGGGTGATGACGCGCTCTTGAATAAGGCGGCGCATCTCGTCATTCGAGACTGGACCCAAGCGTTGACCATCTTTTTCGTAATGCCAGGTATTCATAGGTGACGCTCCTTGTAGAGAATGAAGGGGGGGCGCTGGCCGCACTATCGATCGCCGCTGGGACGAGCACTGATGCGACATGGTGAGCGGATTAAAAAAAAGCCGACTGGCGAACCAGTCGGCAAAGAGGGTTCTGGCGATCCGAGGGGGTACATGCCAGAACCCAGGCCAAACCGGCGAGAAACCGAGATCGGTTATCGCGAGGAGATAACGGCGTTGAGCGCCGCCGTGAGCGACGCGGGCAGGCCGTTCGTGAACTGAAGCGATTTTTCAGTGTATGTAGACGGGTACAGCCAGCCGACCTGCAAGCGTCCGGCGCGCAGCGCAAGGATCAGCTTGGCGCCACGGACGAGCGGCTGGAGCCTGCCGTTGCTTGTCGCCAGTGCGGAAATGTCGGTCGGCGTGAAGTCGAACACCAACACGTTCGAATTGTTGGCGTAGACCGACCAGGTGCTCGGTTTGCCATCGACCGTTGCGGTATGGTCCGCAGCCAACTGAATGGAGCTCAATCCGACATTCAGCGCGGCAAGCTCCATGCCGATCGCTTGCTGAATCGACGTGTACGTCGTGTTCTGATTACCGGCCGTCATGACGATCGTGCTGCCGTCCACATACGCAGGAAACCCGCCGCAGACCAATCCGCTCTGTACGACCGCGTTGTCGCACATCGGCACGGATACCGGCAGCACGAGGCGATCGGCGGAATAGGTCTGGATGCCGAGGTAGGCGTTGGTGCGGCTTGGGAATGCGGCGCCGGTCAATTGCGGGGCGTGAGCAAAGTCGATGAAACCCGGTACTGTGGGCGCGGCCAGCGACAGAGTCTTACCAGACAGATCAACCGAACGCGCCTCGTATGTGAAGCCGATGCCCGATGCAGGATCGGTGCCGGAGAGCGTCGTGCCGATACGCGCGAGCGGCAGCGGTGCGAAGCGCTGCGTTTCGGCGATCAGGTCGGACCACGTTCCATCTGCTTTGAGCACATACTCACCGGCCAACCCGTCGTACTTGCCGCCGTTGTAGGCACCCAGCCCGACGTTGGACCACGTGTCGCTACCGACCGGCAGGTTTTCCTGCTCGGTGGTGCTCAGCGTGGCGTCGACGATCTGCCGAGCGTCGCGGACCAGCGCCTGATTGGTCGAGCCCGGCGTTGGGTTGTAGCCGCCGAAGAACGAGACCAGGTAGTCCACGAAGCTGTACGTCGGTTGAGCCAGGATTTGCGATGCATCGGCAATCTGATAGACCGGTTGTGCAGCCTGCGTCGCGAGATCGTTCTGCGTGATTGCCGTTACGCTGCCCTTGGCAACCATCGCATTGAGCGCGTTGCGAAGCGTCGCGGCATCGACCGCGCCGCTTGTCGCAAACGTCGCGAGCGTGTCGACGGCTTGTGCCGCGAGTGTCTGCGTTGCCGTGTCGTGATTGGCAAGGTAGTCGGCGTCGGGATCGACCTGGCGACCGATCAACCCCTGTACAGCCGCGATGGCCTGCGAACGGCTCAAGCCGGTTTGCATTTGTGTGGAAACGAGCGTCGTGAGCGGGCTGACGACCTGGGACGGCGCAGACTGCACGACTTGCGACAGCGTGAATGACGCCGGGAACTGGAACCCGGCCGGACGGGAAAGATCCTTGGTGGTCGGCGTGACCTGAACCAGCAGCGTCTTGCCGATGGCGTCGCCGTTGTACGGAATTACGAACTGGCCGCTGCCGTCGGTGACCGTTGCCGGTTCCCCGGAATCACACACTCCGTTGTTGTTCAGGTCCAGGCAGACCGTGGCGCCGGTCAGATAGCCGTCGATGGCTTTACCGGTGACCGCCGGCGTGGGGGGCGACGGGGTGGTGCCACCGCCCGTCGATGGTTGAGCTGGACCTGAGTCTCCGCCGCCGCCGCAAGCAGCAAGCGCTGCTGCGATGGACAGGCCGAGAACGTGTTTACCGAACCCCGTGTTCTTGTTGGCTTTCATTGTTTTCTCCGTTTGACGTGCTGGTCCCGCACGGATGGGTGCAACTAGATATGTAGTGTTTACTCGACAGATGGGTGCGCTATAACGCGATTGGAGCGATATTGGATCGAATCGACACCACGCCGATGGTACTGGGGTAACTCTGAAATGTAGAGTATACTCTACTGTTGGTGTCGAGTTTACAGCGTCGTTAATCAGTCGACGGGCGGGCATCCTGCACGCCATGACTGCCAAGCGCTCAACCTCTCCTGCAACACGGCCGGCTCCGATCTCAATTGCCCTGGGCAAACGGATCAAGGAGTGTCGGCATGCGGTCGAGAAATCTCAGGAGACCCTTGCCTTCGAGGCACTCGTCGATCGCACCTATATCTCGGCGATCGAACGCGGGATCGCGAATCCGTCGATCGAAACGCTGGCGAACATCTGCTACTCGCTGAACGTGACGCTGGCGGAGCTGTTCGTGCCGCTGGATGGGGTATCGCTGAAGCCGACGGGCGAGCGCCGCGCGAATGCGGCGACGCCGCCAGAGATCAAGCGTCAGCGGTTGAGATGATCGTCGGGATTTGCGGGTGATGTAGTGATTGATTTTCCGCATTGCGCGCATCGATGAATGCGCAGATTGTGGCGCCATCCGTTGAGGCATTGCCGAGGGTCGATCTTGCGCCGATCATGGCCGCATGTCGGCCACAACCAGCCATTCGACTTTGCGACCCGAATCGTCGACAATCCGCCGAGGATGGTGCTAGCAGTATTTTTGGATTGATTGAATATCGCGCTATGACTGTGACAGAAGGCGGCATCTGTGTCCGCGCCATTGCTTACCTGAAGCCCATGGTGCAAGACTTAACGCCAGCAATATCACTGTCACGCGGAGACTCGCCAGTCCTCCGTCCACTCACCGACGACCTATTGGTTTCGTACGTCGCGGATGCAACTGATCATTTGGCTTTTGTGCAGTACCGACATCTGGAACAGGAAGGTGTCTCGGGTGACCAGCTTCATTTGATGGCCGTTTCAAATTTGCGGGCTCTTGCAGAAGAAAAGCTGGCTGTTCGCGAATACGGTTCCATATATGTCGCCCTCATGGGAGGCAACTTCGAGGCGAGTCTTCTCACGCTTGATGCCATGTGGGATTACTGGTACGCCCATGTTGCCCCGCAGGGCTTTGTCGCAGTCGCTCCAGCGCGTGACCTCCTTGCATTCTGCGACTCATCTTCCGCACAAGGGCTAGTGGAGCTTCGGCATGTCGTCGAGCGGTCCGTGGATTGCGACCATCGACTGTCCGCTCACTTGTACCGACGCATAGGCGCCGAATGGAAGCAATTGCCTGTCACGCCGTGATCAGAGACGACGATTCTGGTGCTCCGCGAATTTGGGCACGATGGGTGCCAAGCTCAACAGGACAGATTCGTTTCCAATGACGATGTGGACGTTTGCTTTTTGCAACTGTCTCTTCAAATTGGGAGTTGTGCCTCACCGACGTTGGCAACCCGCCAATAGAGAACAACTGGTTCCGAAGGCAGAATGACCGCAACCCGGCCATAGGGGGCCCTCGGGTGCTATAGATCGGAAACGCTTTTAGGACACTTTCCGCGTTTCCGCTTATGATCCAGCACCCCAGTCCCTCACAGGTCACTCATATGCCTCGCGATCGAACAGTTCTTTGCATTCCTGGTCCTTGGGAAACACGGGCTGATTTAATTTCATCTCTGATCGACGCACAAACGGGATACCTATTTGCTGGCGGGATACTCATGGAGATGAAATCACAGATCGCCTTCCGGGCTCACCTTGAGGATGCTGACAATCGCATGGCATCTGCATTTCGTGCGGTAGGACCGCATTGGCGTGATAGCCGCGAGATGACAGCAATAGAACAGCACAAATCGGTTGTGTACCTGATCGACGAAGGCGGCAGTAGAGCCAGAATCGAAGCGTTGATGGCAGCCGGCGCAGCACTGATTGACGCGGGCGGGCTTGGAGTCAAGGTCGAAAGTTCAGGCCTCGCACACTCCCCGGATCAATGGCGTGATTTTGCGGCCAACGTCCATCTGTTAAGCGCCTATCGCGCATTCGTAGTTACTATTGATGGCGATGCGCCGTATACGTGCGGCATGCACAATTTTGGAATGAAAGACGTTCGGCTCTCTCCGGGGATTCCCAACGCGGCGAATCTGGCCTCGCTGTTCACGTGGTACCTGTTTTCGGAGGAGCCTGACATCCATCCCGGACATACATTTTCTGCGGCACCCGAAGCGCCAAAGTTCAGAGTCGAAGAAGCCGCCCCAGTCGAATACCCCGCCGATTCCTTATTTTCGAATGAGTTTGGAACCTGGCAACTCATCCCCGTCGAGAAGCATCACTAGCCATAGTCGCGCATCGAGCGACTTGTCGTGGCTGTCGACTTTTGATGGAGCTTGAGACCCGCGCAAGCCTTCATCGAAAGATGGAAACAAGTCGATTTCAGCCGTTATGGTCGGGCATCGCCGTGCGAGCGCGACGATGCCCGTCCAAGATCAAGCATCAACCGTTGAGTCGATGATGGAGCGGATCGATACGCCGCCTAGCAATTTCACTCCCCGCGCAGTGGCGGGAGACTGGTAGCGGAACAGATCGTCGCCGCGTCGATCGAGACGCGCGTTGAATCCGGCAAGTCCCGGCTCGTCGCCTGCTGGATCGATCAGCAACAATGCTTGCGGGTCGAACGCCCGACCGTGTCGACATCCCTCGACGCCGACAACCAGCGCGGCATGCCGCTTGACCGTATGTCGTTGTCGCCAGCCGACGATCACCGGCCAACCGGCTTCCAGCTCGCGGCGAGCAAAGTGCAGGATGGTTGGGCCGGAGGCCATGCAGGTAGCTGGGCGCACACCAAGATTCAGTTCGGCGATGAAGCTTGCGAGTTCGGACAATGCCAGCCCATGCAGGTAGTGTGGCCAGGCGTCATCCCACACGACCTGCTCAGGGCCAACGGTGTGATACGGCAGGTGGACTGGATCGGACAGCTTGCCGAGCAACGCCAGTCCCATTGCAACGCAGTGCAACGTACTGCCGCCGTCCCAGTGTCCTTGTCGGCTGAAGAGCGGATTATCCGACGTGGCAAGCGTCGGCTGCTGGCCGAGCCGCATGCCGGGATGGAATTGCTGGATCAGCATGTCAATAATCTCTTGGCAGCAGGAATGTCGTCGACGAGCGATCCCATTCCGTGATGACCCAGACAGTTTGACCACCGGGGAGTACGTAGCTGGATAGCAGGCGCAGTCCGGCCTCGACAGACAGTTCGTTTTGCTGGCGGTCGGATTCGGACAGATCACCCCAATCACCGCGTATGTGGCGGATCAGCAGGTCGATGATCGAGACGCGTGCTTCGGCGATGACTTCCAGCGCGGTAGGCGTGGCGAAGATTCGGCCGAGCTTGAAGCGTGGGCCGGCGTGTTGTGCGGAAGGTAGATTCACGAAGAACTCCAAGTAACGGGCGAGCACGGGCCTCCGGATGAACCGGATACCGATGTCGCTGAATGGATCGGGGAAGACGAGACGCAGGACGCGTCCTGGAACTACCGCGCTTCAGACGCGATCGCGTTGGGGTAGTGTTTCGCGAGGATCTTGTTCATTTGGTCGACCAGATCAGGGCGCAGAAACGTCAGGTGCCCGTTGCCGTTTTTGAACCAGCGCAGGTGGAAATAGTCGTTCTCGGCTTCGGTTCGTCGGGTTTGCCGCGCTTCGGAGACGAGGCAGTACGCGCCGTTACGGTGATCCGGCTCAGGCTTGCCGTCGAGCACGCTCAACACGCGAATCAGGTCGTCCAGTTCGTTGGTGACCCGGAAATTCGGAGAACCCGAACTGAGCAGGTAACGCACGATGATGCGCCGGCCAAACTTGAAGGGCTGATTCGTTTTGTAGTCCCACGACAGCCGCTTGAAGCACTGGAGCACGCCGCGCTCGAACATGTTGCCGCGCGCGCTGTAGAGTTGCGCGAAGGTGGCCTCGATGTTGCCGGCGGTCAATTCGGGCACGTCGCCTTCGGCAATCTGATTGCTCCATTGTTCGCGGGCTTTCGCGTCCATGAAGGTGCGCAAACCCGATTCCGACAGCAGGTAGTCCCAGCCGCGTACGTCGATGATGCGCACCATGGCAGCTTCGGCCTCGTCGCGCTTCGCATATTCTCCGGTAATGGTCGGTCGGCCACGACAGCCGTAGCTTTCATCGAGAACGAGACGGGGAAAGCCGAGATGCGCCGCCTTGGCAAGCTGCTGAGCTTCGTCGAGCAGATCGAGGGCGGCGCGCACGCGCTCGACGACGGCGACGCGCTGGTTGGCGAGATTCACGATGCTGATGCTTTTGACGAGATCGGTAGAGTCCATGTTTCATGACGATGTGAAAGTGATGGTGAAAGAGACAGCAAAAGGCCGGGCACGAAGCCCGGCCTCCTATGCCGTCGATGCGTGTTCGACAAGCTGACGACGTAGCTCCGCCGCACGTGCCTGGGAACATCCCAAGTGCCGACGGATGTCGGCGACAGTCGGTCGGACTATTCCGGCAGTCACGTCTCGAACGAGCTGCGACAGGTGATTGTCGATGGGAGCAACTTTGGGTAACGGCGCGCTCGGGTCGTCGCGCGGTGCGTGACTTCCGGTCGTACCGTCGTGATGGGGAGTCACACGTTTGCGACTAACAGTCTCGTCGGCGGGACTCGCGACGACTGGCGTGACTCCCGCCTGGCCGGATTCAGTCAGGCCCGTGACTGTCGCGACGACCGGTTGAGTCACGTCGGCCATCCTCGTGACTGCGGGGACTGCCAGTGACGTGACTCCGGTTTCGGTAGATTCAGTCACCGTCGCCGGCGACCGGAGCGCGACGGTCCAGAGCAGGCACGCCACACCTTCGAGCACGGCGGCGAACATCAACCCTGACAGCAGGTCGACACGCGAAATCGTGACTCCGAGTAACGCGGCAAGTCGCGACGTGACTGGATCGACGCGTAACGCGTCACGCTGCGCCGTGACTCGATCCGTTGCGGCTTGCTGACGCCGAATGTCGTCCACCTCCGCGTTCAATGCGTCGAGTCGCGCCGCGAGTGTCGCGCGACGGGCTTCGAGCGTCGGGCAATTCCCGGCGCAGTAACGAGCGTTGGCCGATGCAAGCTGTGCGGCGACGACCGCGCGTTGGCCCATGATGACCGTCAGGCTCCGCCCGGCCGGTCGATTCGGCGACACGGCAGACGCCCGCACTTCACCCGCGTGCTGCTGCGCGGTCACGAAGAAGACAGCGTGGCCGTAGCACGCAGTCGCAAGACACGCGCCCCATAGCAGGCTACCTACGCCGCGCACCCCGAGCGGCGCATCGCGAATCAGCGCCGGCAACAGGTGAGCGCTGACGACCAGCACAATGCCGATCGCGACCCAGACGACTCGCTCGGCCAACGCACCGCCGCGCTGCCAGCCCGCCAGAATCGACAGGCTGAGCGCGGTGCCGGTTGCGGCGGTCGCCAGCACGAATGCCCAGTGCCGCGCGCTCATGCCGCTTTGCCGCCGAGCAGGACGGCTTTGCGTTCGAGCTTGTCGCGCAGGGTCGGTGGCGTCTCGGCGGCGACGCTGTTCGCCGCATCCGATCGTTCCGGCGCCGTCTCCGGATAGAACTCTTCGGCGACTGCGGCCCGCTCGTCCGGACTATCCTCGAACGCCCCGTTGGCGAACCCCTGATCGGCGGCGGCGTCGAGTGCGGTCTGATCGAACCCGGCAGCGCGGCGACGCGTATCCAGCTCCTTCGCCTCGATCAACGCCTGTTCGAGCGTACTGCCCGAACGCACGCCGAGATCGACGTAGTAGATCGCAGACCGGTAGCTCTGCGTCGTCGACTTGCCGCGCAGCTTCAGTTCCAGTGGCAGGCAGGCAAGCAGATTGCCGGACACCGCGCGGAAGTAGTGCAACCGCGCAGCGAGCGTACGGATACTGTTATAGGACGTGGTACGGAAGATGAACGACCCAAGTTCGTCATCGTCGCCGATGAGCACGTTCATTCGCCCGTAGGGCTTGCAGTTACCCTGACGACCAAACGTGCAGCCGTCCGGCGATGGACAGGGCTGGGCTTCGATGCCAGCATCCGTCACGCGTCGACACGTCTCACCATTGCCGACACAGACGGGCCGGCCGGTATCACGGTCGAACATGGAATATTCCGCCCGCAGGTTCAGGTCCGGATCGTTGAACAGCATGCGCACCGGAATCGCGCGCAGTTTGCCAGCCGTGGCCTTGCGTAGTGTTTCGTTGAGTGGATGCAGCATCCATTCGCCGCGCTGCTGCACCTGGGTGGTCAGTGTGAATTGGTCGTCCTTCTCCGGCAGCCGCTTGCCGTTCTTCTCGACAATTTTCCCGATCGCGATGCGACCGACAATCGGTGGGGTAATAGCCAAACCTTTGAGCATGATGGTCCTCCAAATAGAAAAGAGAAAAGAGAGCAGCGATCGCCAGCAAGCTGTGCGGGCTACCGAGCGAAATGCACTTCGAGCTTCGTGTGGATTTCCTGGGCGACGCCGTGCCAGGCACGCGCGCTGACGAGCGGGTGACCGCCGAGCTGTGTTTGCAGCTCATCGAGCGGCAGCTTGGCGACGCGTTCGGCGTGCTTGCTGAGCGCATCCATCACGAACGCCTGGGCCAGTGCGCCGTACCGCGAGAACTCCATGATGTCGGTGAGGCATTCGAGATTGGTCATGTGTCGACTCACGGTCTGACCTCCGTTAGGTGGAAACGAGAAACCGGCGAGAGCCGGGCTTCGAGATGGCGTACTGCTGTTGGAGAGCGGGGTGATCGGCCAGCAACCGCTCCAGGTCGACCGAGGACGAGTCCTTGCTGCGCTTGAACGACACGGTGCCGGTCTGGAATACGGCCCGGATTGCGTCACCCATCGCTTGCTGAATCGTTTGCTTGAACTGTGCTTCGAGCTGCTGACGCGTCTCGATCTCGGCCCGCACCGCGACCAGATCGGCAAAGACGGACGACAGGCGATGGTCGTCGCTGAAGTCGATCGTTTCGCCGTTGCCCGGATACAGGTGCCGCAGCGCACGGTCGGCCGATTCCGAACCGTCGGCCGGTGGAGGCGTATCGGTTTCCACGAATCGCCAGAACCGGGCTTCGAGTTCGACCAGGCGGCCGATCAACGCATCGTCACGGTCGATCCGATGGACTTCGAGCGCCTGTCCACACAGCAGTACGGCGACGTGCGCCGCCGTCTTGCCCGTCACGGCCAGCTGGTGCTGAACCTGGATTTGCACGTATTCGGGTACGCCTTCGCGCCAGAGCCGCGCGCCGAACTCGCCTGCCGTCTTGCATTCGAGAATTTGAACGTCCGGCACACCAACAACCTCCCGGTCGATGTTGGCGAGCATCCATGGGATCGAGGGATGGCGCAGCACCGCATTGACCTTGCGGACCTTGTTGCCTGTCTGCTGGGTATAGACGGCCGCGACGATGGGTTCGAGCAAGGTGCCCCAGTACGTCGGCGACGTCGTATCGTTCGGATCGGGACGTGGCAGGCCGTCCGCGCGGCCGGTTTTGTCGAGCCACAATTCCAGCGCGCTCATGTACGGATTCAGGCCGACAGCGGCGGCGGCGTCGGAGCCGCCAATACCAGTACGACGAACGGCGAGCCAATCGTCGCGGCTCAAATCCTGCGTCTTGACGAGTTTCAGCGCGGGTTTGCGTGCGCGGGGTGGTTCGGGGTGAGGCGTAGTCATGATGGATTCCAGAAATAAAAAGCCCGGCAGAGCGAATCTGGCCGGGCGAGAGGTGAGGGAATGCGGGGGCTAGACGGAACCGATTCGGCGAATCGCGTCTTGCAGCGCGTCGTAGGCGAAGGTCACGAGCTTGCCGTTTCCGAGGTGGACCGTCGTACCTTGTGGTGTGATTCGAAGGATCGTCGCGTAACGACCGCCGAACCGTAAGCCTGCTCCGCGCGGAATCTGAATGCGCATGTCGACTGCCAGAGGCGGGACGGGCTGGATCATGCGACAAGCTTCATCGCCTCGTCCCAGGCTTTCTGTTTCAGCGTCGCGCCCGCTCCGAACCAGGCGGCGTCGAGCCGGTGATCGTCACTGCGTGCACGGCGATGGTGATCGACATACTCTGTCACTGCGTTCAGAAGGCCCCATGCGCTTCCGGACGCCGAAGCCAGATCCGAGCCTTTTCCATGTCCGGCATAGAGCTGGCCGACCGCCTTGATGGCACGTTCGTTGACGGCCACCGTTTCGCGATCCGGGAGATTGGTCGTCGAGTAGGTGAGCACGCGGCGAAGGAAGGCTTCAGTCGCCGAGTCGGTTACCTTGCGTTCGGACAACGCCTTGGCCCGGACCATGAACGCGTCCCACGTGGAGACGGCGATGCCGAGCTGGCGTTTGACGGCAGCCGCATCGAATTGCGAGCGGTGTGAGACTTTGATTGCGCCGGCACTGTTTCCCAAGGCGATTTGCAACGTATTGTTGCAAACCACCCGCACGGACGTGAATTGCGCGGTCGTTGCCAGCGTCCCGTCGCAGGCCGTGGCCAACAGCAGATAGCCGTTGATCTGATCCTTGCCCTTGAGCGTGCCGGATTGCCCGGTGCGCGCGAGCGCCCACAGCTTGCGCCCTTCCTTCAGTACGCCGGCCGTCTCGAGCTGGAAGCCGCCGATCTCCGTCAGATCGCGGTAGAACTCCAGGATCTCTTCGGGTTGAACGACCTGATAGCGTGCGCTCACAACGGACAGCGGTGCCTTGTTGTCCGAGCGGTACAGTACCTTCTGTTCGGGAAACGCATGGATCGAGCCGAGGCTGCGGTTGCCAGTCGCGACGAAGCGTACTTCGGCCTCTTCGATGCGCCAGTCCATGCCGGCGGCTTGCGCCCAGACTTCGAGCGGTTGTTTGGGGGCGAGTTTGTTGCCGAGACCATGCCAGGGTTCGGCACCCACGTAGGCCATCGATTGAACGAGATGCATGACAAAACTCCTATTGAAAAATCACAGTGCATAAAGCTCGGCCGGGGCCGAGCGGAACGAAACCAATGAAGGAAATGAGACGGGAAGCGGGCTAGCGTGGTTGAACGCTGAAGGTGCGTCCGCAGGCGAGGCATCGCCAGTTGTCGAGAATTTTTTGGTCGACGGCTTCGCCAAAGGCGGCACCGGTTGCACAACCAGCGGCGCCAGCGATCAGACCAGCGAGGATCGCACCCGCCACGCCACCGCACGCGGAGCCGATCGGACCGGCGATCAATCCGGCCGTTGCGCCGGCCTCCGCGCCAGACAATGCAAGCGCGACAGCACTGGTCGCGCCGGCCGCTGCACCAACGGTTCCGCCGATACGGCGTGCGACATGGCGGGGTTCCGTACGGGGCGATTGGCATTGCGGACACGGATAAACTGGCCCCGTGCCAGGGCGATAATGGGCGGATTCAGTGGTATCCGATCGTGACGGACCGGTGGCCCAGGATTCCTCGTCGTCATCGAACGGGCGGGGATCATGCACGGGCAGTAACCTCCCTGCGAACCTTGCCGACGTACTTGCAGTGGCATGCGGCCACCAGTACCCCGCCGACGAACGCGAGCGCGAACGCGGCGAGGTAATCGAGGGGAGAGGGATAGAGCATGGCTGGTTTCCTGAGAATGGACCAAAGCGATTTGATGTGACGGTTGGCCGATGCTGATGGGGCGTCCGGCAATTGAGCGCTTTCGACCTTTCGCGCGAATCAGACGACACGGACCGGGCTCAGTGAAATGCCGAGCCGAAGCTGTGGCCGCACGTCAGACACCGATGGTTGTCGAAGACGTTGTCGTCGAGCACGGCGCCGACAGCGGAGCCGGCGACAGAACCGGCCGCGCTGCCGAGCAGGCCGGCTACGACCGCACCCGCCAGTCCGCCGAATACAGCGCCGACCGGTCCGCCGATCGCGCCAACGGCTGCGCCGGCTTCGGCACCGGACAACGCCATCGCAAAACCACCGGTCGCGCCGGCGACGCTTCCGATCGTGCTGCCGGTTCTGCGACCGACATTGAGCGTTTCAATACGAGCCGAGCCGCAATGCGGACAGCCGTGTGTGTCCGCTGGGAACGCGGCAGCTTCCGTTAGCGGCTGCGGCGCGTAGGAGAAGTAGTCAGGAGGCGGCGCATGGCGTGCCTCGGAAGTGGGCGACGCAGTTTCGAAAAGCGGTTCGTCAAACTCGGGCAGTGCGAACGACGATTGACGGGATGTTGTGTGACTTGACGATGCTGAAACGGGGTTGCGTAGTGCGTCCATCGCATGATCGGGATACGGTGCCTGCGCTTCCCATTCATCGTGTTCGTCGATCGCGCAGGACGATGGAGAAGACGGAGCGGGGGTTTTAGGGGAAGTCGAACGATCTTTGGTCGCGAGCCAGTAGAACCCGAACGCGAACATCGCAACGAGCAACAGTGCCACGCCGACCAGCACGGCGGTATAGAGAGTGGAATTCACGAAGTCTCCTGAACGAAGTGCGTCGATGCGGAAGTGCATCGGCGGAGCGGCCGTAGCTGGCCGTGTTCGGGAAAGTGATATGTGTCTCAAAAATTCTGCATTCCGGAGGCGAGCAGGGCGTCTGGCGAAAGTCGTGTTGCAAACTGGAGACAGGCTGCATTGCACGGGTGTCTACTTTCGCTAGTCCATTGAACCGGATGAATTGCACCGGATGCGTCGAGTTGGATCGGAGTACTTCCACTTCAACGGGGCGGCCTGCTTGTTGTATTGGCGGATGTAGCGCATGAGCTTTTTGTCG